>JAESQH010000051.1 GCA_016765235.1 Paracoccaceae bacterium | reverse complement strand
CATTTCCGTAAATTTCCTGCGCGCGAGTGGCGGCAGGTAGGAACATGGCGGCAATTATCAAAATTTTCATCATTTGGCATACAATAGGGATGGATTCGAAAAGGAAAAGTCACATTCTAGCGAGGCGTTGGCTTGTAAAGTCGTGCGCGTGGGGGCATCTTTAGAATATGAGTAAAACATCAGTTGAAGAATTGCCGTTTTTGGACGGAAAGTTTCTGGTTGCTATGCCAGGAATGGGGGATCCGCGGTTTNATCGTGCGGTGATTTTTATGTGCGCGCATACGCCCGAAGGGGCGATGGGTTTGATGATTAATCGCCCCGCACACCAGCTTGAATTTGCGGAGTTGATGGAGCAGTTGGGGGTCGAGGGCGAGGATACCGCCAACGGGCCGCAGGTGTTTTTTGGTGGGCCTGTGGAACATGGGCGTGGATTTGTTCTGCACTCCACCGATTATTTCACCAAGGGTGGGACGATGGCGATCAGCGATGATTTCGGCATGACCGCGACGATGGATGTTTTGCAGGACATGGCTGACGGTAAAGGGCCGGACAAGCGGTTGTTATCACTAGGGTATTCCGGCTGGGGTCCGGGCCAGTTGGAGGGCGAGATACAGGATAACGGNTGGCTTATTTGTGATGCTGACCCAAAGATTGTGTTCGAAACCCCGTGGGGTAAAAAGTGGAATGCCGCGATGAGTAGCCTTGGGTTCGACCCCGCTATGCTGTCTGCCGAGGGTGGTCGGGCCTAGCTGGCCGCACGCTCTAACCTGTCGTTAATGGCGAGGCCTAGACCGGTGGTCGGTATTGGCGCAACTGCGATTCTGGCGGCGATTTTATCTAAAGCGTGAAGATGGGCGAACAGGTTGGCTGCGGCCTCTGTCATGTCGCGGGATTGTGACAGGTTCAGGGATGGCGCATTGAAATTGTGCGGACCAAAGGCCAGCCATGCCTCGTTGGGTTCGGGCGCGACGGCATTTAGTCGCAGCATGGCTTTTGGTGCGTAGTGGGATTTGAGTTGGCCCGGCGCGGTTATTGCGGTGTCGACGTTTGTGCGGATTTCTTTGCGAAGGACCGCGCTAACGAGTTCCACAGGCAGGCCGCCCGCGCGGAGCAGGACGGGGCCGTTGTCGAAGCCGACGATGGTGGATTCTAGGCCGACATCGCAATGACCACCGTCGATAACAGCCGCGATTTTCCCTGATAGGCCGTCAAGCACGTGGCCCGCCGTTGTCGGGCTGATTTTGCCGGATGGGTTGGCGGAGGGGGCCGCGATTGGGCCGCCGAATTCTCGCAGCAATTGTTGGGCAATCGGGTTTAGCGGAATCCGCACGGCGACAGTGTCTAGGCCGGCGGTGACCAGATCGGACAGGCCGCTGTCCCTGCGGGTGGGTAGTACTAACGTCAGAGGGCCGGGCCAGAATGCGGCGGCGAGGGCGCGGGCCTCGAACGGGATTTCGGCGACCTCTTCGACGGCAGCGATGTCTGCTACGTGGATAATAAGCGGATTGAATTGCGGGCGTGATTTGGCGGCGAAAATACCTGCAACGGCGCGGTCGTTACGGGCATCTGCGCCTAATCCGTAAACGGTTTCGGTCGGGAACGCGACGAGTTCACCGCTTCGCAACAGGGCGGCGGCGGCGGGGATATCCTTGGGGCCAAGTCTTTGTGTACTGCTGATCATATTGACGCTGCGTTTTCCGGTTAGGTGTTTGCAGCGCAGCATTAACTGAACTAACGTCGCTGGCAAAGAACAAACTTGGGGAATTTTATGCCGTACCGAGCGCCGATCAAAGAGATGGCCTTTTATCTAGACAATGTTCTGGATGCCGGACGCCTTTCAAGCACTGAACGGTTTTCGGAGGCCACGAGCGAGATGACGGAAGCGATTCTTGGCGAAGCGGCGCGGATGGCTGAGGATATTTTGGCCCCTTTGAATGTCGCCGGGGATTTGCATCCGGCGAAGTTGGAAAACGGGGTTACACGGTGCTCGCCCGGATTTGACGCTGGATATAAGGCGATTTCCGAGGGGGGCTGGGTTGGTATGGCTGGTGATCCGGCTTACGGCGGCATGGGGTTGCCGTTGACGTTAATGTCGTGTGTTGGCGAAATGATGAGCAGTGCTTGTTTGTCGCTGGCGTTAAACCCGCTGATGACGCAAGGCCAGATCGAGGCGTTGCAGTATCATGNGAGCGATGAAATCAAAGCGCTTTACTTGCCCAAGTTGAATTCAGGGCAGTGGACTGGAACGATGAACCTGACGGANGCNGGGGCTGGATCNGATGTCGGGGCGTTGANNTCNAAAGCNGAGNACAATGGGGACGGGACGTTTTCTGTAACGGGTCAAAAGATNTTTATCAGTTGGGGTGATCACGACGTTGCCGAAAACATCTGCCATTTGGTATTGGCGCGGTTGCCCGGTGCGACCGCTGGCACGAAGGGAATTAGCCTGTTACTGGTGCCAAAATATATTCCTGACGAAAGCGGTAATCCGGGTGTGGCGAATTCTTTAGCTGCGATAAGTTTAGAGCATAAGATGGGGCTGCATGGCTCGCCGACTGCGATTATGGATTTTGCTGGCGCGACTGGCTGGATGATCGGGGCTGAGGGCGGCGGTATGGCCGCGATGTTCACGATGATGAATAACGCGCGAATTGGCGTTGGTGTTCAAGGGCTTAGTCAGGCCGAGGCCGCCACGCAAAAAGCGATTGCGTATGCTGGTGAGCGAAAACAGGGGCGCAGTCCGATTGAAGGCGGGACGGGGACTATTCTGGATCACGCTGATGTACGGCGCAATATTATGACGATGAAAACTCTGACTTCGACTGCGCGAGCGATTATTCTGGATGCAGCGATCAGCACGGATTTGTCCAAAGGCTTGGGCGGGGCCGAGGCGAAGACACATGCCGCGCGCGCGGCGTTTCTGACACCGATCGCCAAGGCATTTGGAACCGATACGGGGTGCGAGGTGGCCGAGATTGGTGTGCAGGTGCATGGTGGCATGGGGTATATCGAGGAAACTGGCGCGGCGCAGTATTATCGCGACGTACGGGTAACAACGATTTACGAAGGCACAAACGGTATTCAGGCGATGGATTTGGTTGGGCGAAAGTTGATGGACGGCGGCGTGGCCGCATTTGGTTTGCTCGGTGAAATTAGCGCAACGGCAGACTTGGCGCAGGCGGAAAGATCTGATTTGGCGTCGTTTCTGGCTGGAGCAGAGATGAGCCTTAATGCGACAACGCGCTGGATGTTGGACGCGCCGATGAACGACCGCTTCGCGGGTGCAGCACCATTTTTGCGGGCGTTTGCGATGGCCCTTGGTGGGCATTACCTGTTGAAGGCAGCGATGGCGGATATACTCCGAATACCTTTGGCGCGGTTCCATATTCGTCAAACAATGCAACAGGTTGACGCGCTTTGTTGTGCGGCGCGGGAAGGGGCCTCGGACCTTTACGCGCTCGATGCGGACGCCCTTGGTGCTTAAGGAAAACCTTACATGATACATTTCCCNCACNCGGAACCGCCGAGCGAAGGCGAGGCCATCGAATTGGCCGAGGGCGTGCTTTGGATGCGGATGCCGCTACCGATGCGCCTCGACCACGTTAATGTTTATGCGCTCGATGATGGTGATAGCTGGACGGTGATTGATACCGGATTCAACAGCAAACGCGGGCGGGCGATTTGGGAAAAGCTGATGGTTGGGCCGCTACAAGGAAAGCCGATCTCGCGCGTGCTGGTGACACACCACCACCCCGATCACGTGGGCATGGCAGGGTGGTTGCAGTCTGATCACGGGGCGGAATTGTGGGCGACGAGGACCGCGTGGTTGTTCTCACGCATGTTGACGTTGGATGTGCAATCGGTTTGGTCGAAAGAAACACTGGCGTTTTACCGCGCCGCAGGGATGGATGCGGCGGTTTACGACAAACGCAAAGCTGATCGCCCTTTCAATTTCGCAGACGTGGTCGCACCGATGCCGTTAGGTTTTAAGCGCATTAAGCAAGACGATATTTTGACCATTGGCGGGCGGCGTTGGGTTGTTCATATCGGGCATGGGCATGCGCCGGAACATGCAACGCTGTGGTCGCTCGATGATGATTTGGTGATTTCGGGCGATCAGGTGATCGCGGGGATTTCGTCGAATTTGGGGGTTTATGCGACCGAACCCGAAGCTGATCCCGTTGGCGATTGGCTCGAGAGTTGCGAGCGTTTGGGCGCGTTGGCCCACGATCGACATTTCGTTTTGCCGGGGCATAAGTTACCGTTTTCAGGCCTGCCGCATCGTATGACGCAGTTNATCGAAAATCACCANAGTGCGTTGATACGGTTNGAAAAACATCTTGAATCNCCGCANACAGCGGCNGANTGTTTTGCGCCTTTGTTCAAACGCGCGATCGGAGAAGGCGAATACGGTTTGGCACTGGTGGAGGCTTACGGCCATCTTAACCATTTGCACCAGGGCGGCAAAATCTGCCGAGAACGCCGCGCGGATGATGCATGGCTTTGGGNAATAATCTGAACCACGACGAAGGGCCGCAGGTAATCCTGCTTTCAATTGTTCGGGTTTCATGGCAAACCTTGCAAAACACAAATACGGGAGAGTCGAATGTCTGATCACCAACATGGTTCCATGGATATAGTTGTCCAGGAAAAAACCTATCACGGCTTTCTGAAGCTGGGCAAATGGACTGCAATTATTACAATCGGAATTCTGGTATTTTTGGCCATCACCAGCACCTGAGCCGGTAACATATTTGTGATGATTTGGCGCCTTTTCCGGCGCCTTTTCTTTTGGTGTTTCGCCTAACAATATTACCGACTAAGGTCGGTTGAGATTTTCAGGAGGGTGCCGTGTTCAAGCTTCGCACAATTATTCCAATTATTACGCTTGTTGTGCTATCCGCTTGTGCGGGGTCCGAGCGAAATGCACCGATCGCTTCTTCGATGGAGATAGCAGCGGCGGCATATGTAAGCCCGTTGCCCACATCAATCACCCTTCTGACCACGGTTAACGAAAGCGGTGACTTTGGCGAGCATACGGGGATTTTGATCAACGCTTCACAGCAGGTTTTGTATGATCCTGCCGGCACGTTTCGGCATTCGACCAGCCCGAACGCAAGGGATGTGAATTATGGTATGCATCCAGCGATGGTGGAATATTACAAATCCTACCATGCGCGGCGTGGGTATTATATCGTGGCGCAGGAAATTCTGGTCTCGCCTGAAATTGCGGAACTGGTGTTTCAGCGGGCCGTGGCACAAGGCAAGACCGGAAAACTACGATGCGCAATTTCAGATTCGTCGGTTTTGAACGGGTTGGAAATGTTCAAGAACATTCCCACCACATATTTCCCTGGAAAGATCCGGGATAGATTTGCTGAACTTCCAAACGTGACGACAACGTATGTTTACGAGGAAGACGATGGTCAGAATCTGGATGGTTAAGTACTAATTTTAAGAATTCGTTAACATTTGTGTCGCATCGTGCAGGATTTNAGCGGGTGTGAACNCTCATGCGATTCTCTATTATATCGTNCATTTTTCTGATTTTAGTGGCGTGTTCTTCGCCCGGACAAAGATTTAANAATATNGNTCCTGTACGNNTCGCAGTGGNGGGGTCGGTCTTTGATGTCTATGTANTGGGGGATGAAGTGCGGGTTATTCGGATGAATTTNGAGATGCTACCGTCTATCGGTGTGATCGGCCCTCGCACAGTGTCGGCGATAGAGCGCGCGACGGGATGTAGGGTCAAGGATGGTTCTTTTAACGGAGATCAGGCGATGGCGGATGCCCGCATATCTTGTTGAAGGCAGGCACAAAAAAACGGGCCGTTGAGGACCCGTTTTTAAGAATAATGTATATAAATCAAGCCGCTGCGGCTTGACGTTCGCTTTCTTCGCGTGACAATGCCACGGATGTGCGGACACCGCGCCCGACGAATTCCATCATGCCTTTGACACAACGTTCATTGGGGTCAATGCCGGCGCACATAAGCACTTCGCGGCCATCGCGCGAGCGTGCCCAGCGTGCAATAACCTCNGGGCCATTGCCNTATTTTTTGTCATCGGCGATTGCATCATCAAGGGCCGCCAGNACAACTGCTGCAAACAGTTTCTGGGCGCGGGCACCTTGGTCATTGGCGAAAGCCGTTGAATCAACGTAATCGAACATACGCTGTCCTTCTCGGTTAACTAAAAGAGTGTGTGCTGCAATATGGCATTTTTTACAGGTCTCAGTAGTGCATTTAATGCATATCTGCCATGCGTCAAGGGAATGCCTTGGTTTTCGGCCATTTTGTCGCACGCCTGATGGGGCAGGATTTTATGTAAACAGCGCTTTATCTTTTGATTTTGGGGCGTATAGTGCGCCTTATGAGTAGAGATGTGCATATTACAATGAAATTGACTGCGGCAACAGCTGGCGGTCTTTCTGCGCTCCTCCTACTTCTTAGCAGCCTCTGAGCGAGCCGGTATATCGGCGCGCGCGCTCAGAGGAGAAATTTCGCGCCTTATACCAAATCAATTGCTAAGGAATTCTTAAAATGACTATCAAAACAAATCCGCAATCCGAGAAGAATCGCGTTCTGATCTTTGACACGACCCTGCGCGATGGCGAGCAAAGCCCCGGCGCAACAATGACTTTGAACGAAAAGATCGAGATTGCCTCGCTTCTGGATGACATGGGCGTTGATATTATCGAGGCTGGTTTCCCGATTGCATCTGAAGGCGATTTTGAGGCTGTGACAGAGATCGCCAAGGTGGCCCCGAACACTGTGATCTGCGGTCTGGCACGGGCAAGTTACGGCGATATTGATCGGTGTTGGGACGCGGTGAAAAACGCGCGCCAACCGCGTATTCATACGTTTATTGGCACATCGCCGCTGCACCGTGAATTTCAGGTGCAGATGGACATGGATACCATGGCCCAGAAGATCCACGATACGGTGACGTATGCGCGCAATCTTTGTGACAACGTGCAGTGGTCGCCGATGGATGCGACGCGGACCGAAGAGGATTATCTTGCGCGGGTTTGCGAGATTGCGATCAAGGCCGGCGCAACGACGATTAATATACCCGACACAGTTGGCTATACCGCGCCGCGCGAAAGTGCGGACATTATCCGCATGTTGTTAGAGCGTGTGCCGGGCATGGACGAAATCGTCATCGCCACGCATTGTCACAATGATTTGGGCATGGCGACGGCGAATGCTTTGGCTGCTGTCGAGGCCGGGGCACGGCAGATTGAATGTACGATCAACGGCCTTGGTGAACGCGCGGGAAATACCGCGCTGGAAGAGGTCGTGATGGCGATGAAAGTTCGCCACGACATCATGCCGTATCATAACAATATTGATACGACGAAAATCATGCAGGCCTCGCGGTTGGTGTCGACTGTTTCGGGATTTCCGGTGCAGTTTAACAAAGCGATTGTCGGCAAGAACGCGTTTGCCCATGAAAGCGGTATCCATCAGGACGGNATGCTNAAANATNCCGNNACNTTNGAGATTATGCGNCCNGAGGANATCGGNNTNANNGAAACCTCNNTNGTNATGGGNAAACNTTCNGGNCGTGCNGCNNTGCGNNCNAAGNTGGAAAATNTGGGNTANNCGNTNGNGGACAACCAGCTGAAGGATGTTTTTGTTCGGTTCAAGGAGTTGGCGGATCGCAAGAAGGAAATTTTTGACGATGACCTGATCGCGCTGATGACGGACAGCGATACCAACACAGCTAACGATACAATTCAGGTGAAAANNNTGCGCGTGGTCTGTGGTACTGAAGGACCACAAACGGCGGATTTAGTGCTGGAGNTTGATGGCGTGGAGCATGTGGTTNCGGCCACTGGGGACGGTCCTGTTGATGCGGCTTTCAATGCTATTAAAATGGTGTTTCCACATTCTGCCACGCTGGCGCTTTATCAGGTGCATGCGGTGACCGAGGGCACAGATGCGCAGGCAACTGTGAGTGTTCGGATGGAAGAAGATGGCAAGATTGTTACCGGCCAGTCTTCGGATACGGATACGGTTGTGGCCTCTGCCAAGGCCTATGTGAACGCGCTAAACAAGTTGATTGTGCGTCGCGCGAAAACGGCACCGGCCGCGTTGGAGTAAACTATCATCTGGCGAGAAGTTGCACAAAACATAAGCGACATCTCGCCGGACGGTTCTAAAAATACACTAATCGAACCAACAATACAGTTTGCCCCCTTTACCGCGAATACGTAGAAATCGTATAAGGGAGGCGAGGATGCGGTCCTGATAACAGGGCCGCTTTGGATTCGAGGGCAACAAAATGTTTGATAAACTTAGCAGTTGGCTTTCCGCTGATATGGCGATTGACTTGGGCACGGCGAACACGCTGGTTTATGTCAAAGGCAAAGGCATTATTTTGAACGAACCCTCCGTGGTTGCATATCATTACCGCGATGGAAAAAAACATGTGCTGGCGGTTGGTGAAGATGCCAAATTGATGCTTGGGCGCACTCCCGGTTCCATTGAGGCGATCCGCCCGATGCGCGACGGAGTTATCGCGGATTTCGATGTGGCCGAAGAGATGATCAAACATTTCATCAAGAAGGTTCATAAACGCGGTAGTTTCGCCAAACCCAAGATTATTATTTGTGTACCATACGGCGCGACCCCGGTGGAAAAACGTGCCATTCGGGAATCGGTTTTGCAAGCGGGTGCGCGCAAGGCAGGCCTGATCGCAGAGCCTATTGCGGCGGCGATTGGTGCAGGGATGCCGATTACGGACCCGACTGGAAACATGGTTGTGGACATCGGTGGTGGCACGACCGAGGTGGCGGTGCTATCATTAGGTGACATTGTTTATGCGCGATCGGTGCGTGTTGGTGGCGACCGGATGGACGACGCCATTGTGTCTTACCTTCGGCGACAGCATAACCTGCTGGTTGGGGAATCAACTGCGGAACGGATCAAAACGTCAATCGGGACAGCGCGGATGCCCGAAGACGGGCGCGGGCTTAGCATGGAAATTCGCGGGCGCGATTTGTTAAATGGCGTTCCTAAGGAAATAGAAGTGACGCAGGCACAAGTTGCGGAAGCGTTGGCCGAACCGGTACAGCAGATTTGCGAGGCGGTATTGACCGCACTGGAATCCACTCCGCCAGACTTGGGCGCAGATATTGTGGATCGCGGCGTGATGCTAACGGGTGGCGGTGCATTGCTGGGGGATCTTGACTTGGCGCTGCGCGAACAGACGGGATTGTCTATTTCAGTTGCAGATCAACCACTTAACTGTGTAGCGCTGGGGACGGGCAAGTCGCTGGAGTTTGAATCGCAATTGCTACACGTCATTGATTACGGGAATTCGACCCGAGGGTAATTAGGGAGTGGCAGGAGGGTGGCGCAGGACACATCGATAAGCAATTCGTGGAAAGTACTGCGTCGATTCCTTGTCGGAGTTCTGCTTGTACTGCTGCTTGGATTGTTCTTGCTATCTCGCATCGACAATCCCCGTGCGGAACGATTTCGTATGGCGCTGATCGACCGGTTTTTCCCGAGTTTTGAATGGGCGTTGGTGCCTGTGACCACCGCGACGCGGATGGTTGCGGACTTGCAATCTTACACCCGCGTTTACGAACAAAACCAGGAATTGCGGCGCGAGTTGCAACGGATGAAAGGTTGGCGCGAAGCCGCCTTGCAGCTTGAGCAGAAAAACGCGCAACTGTTAGCGTTAAATAATGTAAAACTGAATTCCAGATTGGCGTTTATTACCGGCGAGGTGATGACGGATTCCGGCAGTCCGTTTAGCCAGTCTGCTTTGGTTAATATCGGGCGACAGGACGGGGTTCGTGATGGNTCGGCCGCTGTGGACGGNTTGGGGCTTGTCGGGCGGATTGCCGGAGTAGGGGAAGTGACTTCGCGGATACTGTTCCTTACAGATGTAAGTTCTAGTGTTCCGGTGATAATCATTCCATCGGGTCGGCGTGCAATTGTGCGAGGCGATAATACCACTGTGCCGCCTCTAGATTTTTTGGATTCCGAGATCGGTGTTCAGGCAGGTAGCCGGGTGATGACATCGGGCGATGGCGGAGTGTTTCCGTCCGATATTCTGATCGGGCAAGTCGCAATTGATCCGGAGGGGCACTTCAGGGTGCGACTGGCCGCAGATCATGAAAATCTGGATTTTATTAGAGTTTTGAAAGTTACACCGCGCGAGGATATTGGAGGGTCCGGTGATATCATCGGTGTTGCAGCGGGTGTTGGCGAATGAGCGACGTAGCGAACAACTCACGAAGGTGGTTTGAAGTTATACTATTCGTGATCATGGGGTTTCTTTCCATCGGAATACCTATAATCCCGATGGGGCTGGCAGCCAATAGTGTTGCGTTTCCCGATGTAATGTTCGCTTTGTTCGCCGCGTGGGTGATCCGGCGACCAATTTCAGCACCAATTGTCGGAATCGCATTTTTTGGCGTACTTGCGGATGCAATGATGATGCGGCCATNGGGTTTGTGGGNNCTGGTNTTGTTNGTCGGGATGGAGGTTCTGCGCACAAGNGAACGAGCCTTTCGCGATGTTCCGTTCCTGTTGGAATGGTTATATGTCAGCGCGCTATTTGCGCTTATGTTGCTGTTGCAAAACCTGATATTATTTGTCTCGTTTGACAGTGTATATGGATTCACTGATGTGATCTGGCACTGGGTGCGAACCGTCGCGATCTACCCGATAATTGTAGCTATTTTGCATTGGGGACTGCATATTAGAGCANACAAAAAAGATAATAGACCCAATCGTTTAGGGCATATATTATGATGCAACCGACGCGCACCAGCCGTATACGTCAGCGCCGCATCACGCGGCGGGGTTTACTGTGGATGGGGATGCAGATCGGCGTGGTCGGGGTGCTGGGATGGCGCATGCGGCTGTTGCAGATTGAACAGTCGGACCAATTCCGCTTGTTGGCTGAAGAAAACCGGATTAACATCCGCTTGCTTGCTCCAAATCGCGGTTTGATCTTTGACCGCAATGGCGTACCGATCGCGATTAACAAACAAAATTATCGAATAGTAATGATCCGCGAACAAGCCGGAGATGCCGGTGAAGTTTTGGATCGATTGAGTAAACTGATTTCCATCAACCCAGAGCGCCGCGAGCAAATTGATAAAGATATGCGGCGACGCAGCTCGTTTGTACCGGTTACGGTTGCCGAGCATTTAACTTGGCAAGAGTTCGCACTGGTTTCATCGAATGCGCCGGCGTTGCCGGGGATAGTCCCGGAAGTTGGTTTAACGCGAAACTACCCTTTTCAAAAAACATTTGGGCACATCGTTGGTTATGTTGGCCCGGTAAGTGAAAGCGATTTGGCGCGAATGGAGGATCCTGATCCGCTGTTCCAGATTCCTCGCTTTCCGATCGGCAAAACGGGTGTGGAACGAAATGTTGAAGAGTCCCTTCGCGGTTCTGCCGGAACGAGCCGTATCGAGGTGAATGCAACNGGTCGTATCATGCGCGAACTTGGGCGTGACGAAGGGATCGTTGGCAAAGATATTCAGCTGACGATTGATACGAAACTTCAGGTATACGCGATGGAAAGGGTNGGGGAGCAGAGCGCCTCGGCGATTGTNATGGATGTTCGCAATGGCGACCTTATTGCAATGGTTTCAGCCCCGAGTTTTGATCCGAACCTTTTTGTGCGTGGAATTTCGACCACGGAGTGGAACAGTTTGCGGGATAATGAATACCGACCGCTTTCAAATAANACAGTGTCNGGAGCNTANCCGCCAGCATCGACTTTTAAGATGGTTGTCGCGCTAGCGGCGTTGGAAGCTGACGTAATCAAACCCGAAGAAACCGTTTTTTGCCCTGGGTATTACGATTTGGGTGGGCGGCGTTTCCATTGTTGGAAGCGTGGCGGACACGGTAATATGGATATGAAAAACGGCCTGAAGCAATCCTGTGATGTATATTATTACGAAGTTTCGAGACGAGTCGGGATTGAGGCGATTTCGGCCAAGGCGCGGCAATTGGGGCTGGGAGAAGAATTTGACATCCCGTTACCCGCAATCACGCGTGGCTTAATGCCGACCAAGGCATACAAACAACGCGTGATTGGCCAAAGTTGGTTGATAGGTGACACTTTGAACGCCGGAATTGGGCAAGGGTTTGTACTGGCTTCGCCGCTACAACTTTCTGTTATGACGTCTCGGATTGCATCAGGAAATGCAGTTAACCCACGCCTGATCAGGACAGTAAACGGCGTTCCATCTGCGCGCCCGACGCCAGAGGCGCTGGACATTAAACTCGCCGATTTCGCGCAAGTTCGCACGGGTATGTTCGCGGTTGTAAACGAGAAAAAGGGGACCGCTTATAAATCGCGAATTGACGATGACGATAATATTATGGCCGGCAAAACCGGAACATCACAGGTGCGTCAGATTACGGCTGAGGAACGTTTGACCGGTGTTATAAAAGAGGCGGATTTACCGTGGAACCGTCGCGACCATGCATTGTTTGTGGGATACGCACCTTATGACAATCCGCGCTATGCGGTTGTTGTGATCGTCGAGCATGGCGGTGGCGGGTCGGCCGTTGCAGCGCCTATTGCACGAGATATTATGATGCGCGCACTTTATGACGGCGAGCCGCCATTGACCGCTTATCCAGCGGCGGAGCGGAACCGGATAAGGGGCGAGCGGGAACGTGCGCTTGAAGCTGCGCGGTTGGGTGATATCGCACCAACGCCGGAAAGTGATAACTTATGAGCAATTACGATTCAGGTTACGACAAAACTCCTACCGGTCTGTCCAAGATATTCTTTTTCCATTGGCCGTTGTTTTTTCTGATACTCGCGGTTTCGGCGACAGGTTTCATGATGCTGTATTCGGTGGCCGGCGGTAGCTTCGAGCCGTGGGC
>JAESQH010000050.1 GCA_016765235.1 Paracoccaceae bacterium | reverse complement strand
CGGGGCCGTGGCCAGCGACGGGATTGGCGGATCATGCGACAACCCGCCCGACCCGATGATCAGCACCCGTTCCGGACAGGCGGCAGCCCATTTTCCCACCGCTTCACCCAACGCACGAACACGGTCGAACCCAGGACGTGGCGCGATGGCGCAATTGATGAAAATCGGAATCATCCGTGCCAGAGATCGTTCGGCGGACAACAGTTCCACTGGCTGAACCGCGCCGTGATCCACTTCCATCCGGTAGGAAATCGCCGTATCGACCCCCTCGGCCAGAACATGTTCGGCACAGTCCATCGCGCGATCTTGCGGGATATCCAGCTTTCCGGCGACAGTGCCAAAATCACCAATTGAATGCGCCTCTATCCCTACGCAAAACGCCGGAAGCAGCTTGTAGAAAAAGCCGTTTACATGGTCAGGGTGGAAAACAATTGTCAGGTCAGGTTCAAGATCAGCCGCAAATTTCTGAGCCTTTTTCAAGGCCGAATTAAACCGCTCTTCAGCGTCGGGTGCAGCCCTGTTACGATCCAACAACGGGCTATGAGACATGCAAATGGCACCTACGATCATTCTTTTTCCTCTCCAGTTCGCCTGTCTGGGCAACGACGTATCAACGTCGCAAGCCCGGCAAGCACATTTTCAATCAAGTTCCCAAATTTCCCGTGTTCACATCTGTTGAAACGCGAAATGAGCCGTATCTTCGGAGGGAAGATTAGATTTAGCTTGCGTCAACGCAACGATCATCGCAAAGATGTTCGTCACGCGAACAGGAGAATCGAAAACATGGATGGTCTTGATGGACATTACAAAGATGTGCGTGCACTGGCACGCGGCATCGACATTCTGGAGGCGCTGGCCGACCTTGGTTGGGTGAAGCCGGGCGCATTGTCGGCCTACGTCGGGCTGGACCGATCATCTGTTTACCGCTTGATCAACACTCTATCCAACAAGGGGTACGTGGTCCGGCGCCAAGAGGACGGGGCTGTTACGTTAACGTCAAGAGTGGCACGGCTAGCTGATGGTATCCGGGATGATGAATTGATTTCCCAGCGAATCGGCCCCTTAATGGAAAAGATGACCAAAGAAATTCTGTGGCCCAGCGATTTTGGCGGTCTTGTGGGCGGACAGATCATCATTCAGGCGTCAACCCACAACATCAGCCCGATGTCGATACACCGCAGGCTGATCGGGAAGAATCGGCCACTGTTGAAATCAGCCCTAGGACGTGCGCTGCTCAGCGCGTTGTCGCCAGGTGCGCTCGATACCGCGTTGTCCACGGCGCTACGTCTGGATGGCAAAGATGCGGGTGATATTTCCAACCGCATGGTTGTCGATCGGGTTTTGCAAGAGACCAACGATGCAGGGTATGCGTCTGCAGTTGGACTGGTTGAAACTAAAATCAGCGCCATCGCGCTTCCGGTCCGGGCTGGGACGCGCGTTGCCGGAGCATTGAACATTACGTTTTTTCGCAGCGCGATGACCCCGGAGGCGGCGGCTCAGAGATATCTCAATCCGCTACGCGAATGTGTGAAGAATATCGAAGCCGCGCTGAACTGACGGAAGATTCGCATAATCTGGCAAAATTGCGGACTTTGGTGGTGCGGTATTGGTTGCTCTATGTTCGACAGGCGAACATCCTGAGAATAGTAATTGCGAGCGTAGGGCACTGTCAGTTTATAGTGAACTACAGTCAGGAATAGATTAAGTTTGGTGCGTTGTAAAAAACGGCATACCAAATGCAATCGGTTCCTCGCCTTTATGGATTACTAGGGGAGAAGAATCCAATGAATAACCAATTTTCACTATCAAAATTTGCTCGCATTGGCGCAACGACGGTTGCGATTATGACCAGCGGGGCACTAGGTGCTGCGGCGCAGGAAGTAGTCACACTAAAATTCGGGTCCTTTGTTGGGCCGACATCGTTTTTGAACACCGATATTTTTGCGCCGTGGTTCGAAAAGATCGAAGCCGAGTCAAACGGGACGTTAAGGATCGAATTTGTAACCGGTGGCGCGTCGGCAAAACCGCAAGAAGTATTCGATGCGGTCCGCGCGGGAATAATCGACATTGGCTGGGGCATTACGGCCTATAACCCAGGCCGGTTTAATGCGGCTGGCGTTGTCGAATTGCCGATGCTTGCCCACGGGGCTAGCGAAGCATCCGTTGCGATCGCCGGACTTCACGATCAGGGACTTATCGATGGCATGGACGGCGTTAGGGTGTTGGGTATTGCCGGTGCCGATATTATGCGCCTGCATCATTCGTCCGACGTTGCAAGCTTAAGCGATTTCAGCGGCGCTAAAGTGCGCGCGGCTGGCGGTGTGATTTCTGCGATGATTGAAAAAATCGGTGGGGTGCCGATTGGCATTCCAGCCCCGTCGATTGCTGAAGCCCTGGCCAAAAATGTAGTTGATGCTAGTGCCAACGACTGGTTCGCTCTGGAAGGGTTCAGGCTGATTGATGTGACCACTACCCATGTCGATATTTCGCTGGGAACCGCAGGTGTTTATTTGGTGATGAACAAATCGAGCTTTGACAAGTTGCCAGATGCTGCCAAAGCCGCGATCGAAAACAACCCGTCGATGGCATTTGCCGAACACTGGGGCACAACGCTGGAAGAAGAAAGCCTACGGGTGCGCGGTGTTGTTGCGGGACTTGATGATCACACAATCATTACCCCAACCGAAGCAGAGCTGGCCACCTGGCAGGCGGCTGCGGATGAAGTGATCGCAGAGTGGGTCGAAACGACTGAAGGTGGTGCCGAAATTCTGCAGGCCTATAAGGACAATCTTGGGGCCTATCGTGCCGAACACTAACAAAAATCCGGCGCGCACGGCATCCGCCGCCGCGCCGGCATCCCTTAGCCCAGCACCCGGCATGTCGGCAAAGCTGGCCGATCTGGCCGGTTACCTGGCCGGAGGGGCGTTGTTGGCGGCGGCATTGATCGTCACCACCGACATTCTGTTGCGCTGGGGGATTTCCCGACCAATCAAAGGCCTGTTCGAAATCATGGAACTGGCTTTTGCCTGCATCATTGCCCTGTCCTTTGCCTTTGCAAACAAGAAACGCATGCATGTTTCAATGGAGCTCGCTGGTAATTTAACCGGCCGGTTTCGCGGCGTTCAGCTTTATGCCGACGCGCTGACCGCGCTGACCTTTGCGCTTTATACATATTTTCTGTTTCACCACGCCGGCCAAAAAATGCTCTATGGGGAAACGACGCTGGTTTTGGGCGTCCCGATTGGGCCGATCTGGTATGTGGCGGCTGGACTTATCACACTGGGCCTGCTCGCACAGCTCAGCGTTTTAAAGGAAAGCGCTACGTTGCTGCGGCGCCCCGCAAACATTTGGATCCCCGAGTTGTTTGTCCCTGCCCTGTCGTTGATTGCCGCTCTGTCGGCGGCGCTGTTTCTGATCTGGACCGCTGCTGATCAGGGGGCTGTGGTCAAGGTTCTGCTGGGCTTTGCTATCCTTTATTTTCTGGCGCTGGCGCATGTGCCGATTGGTGTCTCCATGGGCCTTACCGGACTGATTGGTTGCTATGCGATTCTGGATATCGGGGCGGCCCAACTTATCGGAGCCAACAACCTTTCTTCAACAATATCGAGCACCGATCTGGCAGCTGTGCCGTTATTCTTGCTGATGGGTAATCTGGCCATCGCGTCAGGGTTTGCCGATGATATATTTGAGGCCGCTACCTCGATCTTTGGCCGGATGCGCGGCGGCCACGCGCTGGCGGCGATACTGGGATGCGCTGGATTTGGCGCAGTAAGCGGATCATCCGTTGCTACGACCGCCACACTTGGTGGCGTTGCATTTCGTGAAATGAAGGCACGATCATACGCCGACAGCCTGGCCACCGGCAGTATTGCTGCGGGCGGCACACTGGGCGCGCTGATCCCGCCGTCGGTTATTTTGATCATCTATTGCGTAATTGCCGAATTGTCGATCTCGGAGGCATTCACTGCCGCCTTGATCCCCGGAATTCTGGCGCTGTTTTTGTACACAATTGCGGTGATGGTTCTGGTGCGGTTGCGCCCGTCGCTAGCACCGCCACCGGATAAATCGTTGCGTTTTGCGCCGTTGGTGGCGTTGAAACGGGCGTGGCGGCCAATTCTGCTGTTCATGTCCGTGCTGGGCGGGCTGTATGGCGGTATCTTTACCGTGCAAGAAGCCGCGGCAGTGGGCACTGGGTTTGCCTTTGTGTTTTGGCTTTTTTCGGGGCAAGCCTCGGTCGGAGGGCTGATGAAAGCGGTCAGCGAGGCCGCAGGCACCGCGGCTGGGCTGTACCTGCTGATTGTAGGGGCCAACATATTCGGCGCGTATCTGAACCTTGCTGGTGTCACCACGGCGGTTCTGGCAATCATCGACCCTGCGGTGATGCCCGCCTGGCTGATTCTGACCATTCTGGTTATCATGTATCTGGTGCTGGGTAGCGTGTTTGATACGGTCGCCGCCCTTGTGATCACGGTGCCGTTTGTCATTCCGATCATAGTTGCGATGGAATACGATTTGATCTGGTGGGGTATTGTGACACTGGCGCTGGTCGAAATTGGTATGATCACACCGCCAATCGGCATGAATGTCTTTGTGATGAAAAGCTTGGTACGTGACGAAGTTTCAATCACTACGATCTTTCGTGGAGTCATACCGTTTTTGGCTGCCGACATGATCCGGTTGATCCTGTTGATAACCATCCCCGCCCTGACGCTGTGGTTGCCAGGACTATTACAATAAAGGGTGTCCGAACTAAGCGAGGACATCCCATTCGGATTTGGAGGTTCATTTGGAGGAGGTACTTTGTGGCCCCATCGTTGCTCTTGAGAACCTTGCGTGTCGTACCATTTCCGAGGTTGCATTACTGGTAGACAGGTTCACTATGTCCGTCACAAACGATCAACAGTTCGCATCCTGACGGTCATTAACGATTCCACTCACCCATAAGTTCTCTATTGCCGCAAAACTCTGGAGTTTCGGCAGCACCTATTGGATGTCTTTCCAGCCAAACAACGCAAGCATCTACATCCTTACAACCGGTGCACTTCAAAACAGCATTGCGATATTCTTTCGGACTCATACTCCCGTCAACTATCGCCTCAGTGAAGTCTACCCCTACAGTCTTGCTCATGCGTTGCATCAGACTAAGATTCTTGTCGGTTTTTTTGAAACTAAACATAATGTAATGCATCCCGCGCTTGTTAACTTAGAGAGCCGCAGCCCTCAGTGTTCGATATTTAGAATACGTTAACCGAAACACATGTTTTCAGCATTGATATATATCAATTCCTATCGCAAGTGTGACAAAAGTTATTGTAATGTTGATGCCTGAAGTGGCCCTCAAAATCAGGTCGCTGTTGAGGTGTATTTCCGACCCATCAGAACCCTTCAGGCCAGCGAGGTGGGTGTAAGTGCCCGGTCGCGCAGGGAAATCATCTCGCGCAGCAGCCGGTGCAACAACGACTGACGGATAGAGGCGTGGTCCGGGTCGCTCCAAAGGTTGGTCATTTCATCGGGGTCGTGGACAAGGTTGTAAAGCTCTCCCCAGTCGGAGCCCTCCCAGACCGACAGGCGCCATTCGTCGGTGATATAGCTCATCAGGCCAGCCTTGGCCTCGGGGTCTTTGAACACCGCCATACCGTGATCATCGATTAGAATGCCGTCGCGTGGGGCAGCATCTGTGTCAAAAAGATCGCGGCCCTGATTACCGAAATAGGATTGCAATCCGGCGCGTGCTAGAATGGTTGACCCGATATCAATTGTCCCGCCCAGATCCTGACGGACCTCGCCTTTGGCACCGTCGGGGTCTTGCCACACAAACGGCACTCGAACGACGCCCTGAAAATGGAGGCCCAGCTTCAGGATCACCCCATGATCGCCCATGTAATCTCCATGGTCCGAGGTAAATATCACCACCGTATTGGCCCGCACTTCGGGCGTCAGCGATGCCAGAACCCGGCCAACCGCATCATCCACCATACTGATCATACCGTAGTTCAGGGCAATCGCCTCTTGTGCGTGGCGTGCGCTGACCGGGACCGGCCATTGGGCGTCGGGTTCGGCGGCGCCTTTTTCATAGGCAAACCACAGGCCTGGCGGCATGTCTTTGCTGGTCATGGGTTTATGGTGCGACGCGGGCACGGGTACGTCATCGGGGTCATACATGCCCCAATATTTGCCTGGTGGTGTGAACGGGTGATGCGGATCAGGGAACGAACAAGTTACAAAAAACGGCCGTCCCTCGGCGCTGTCCTGATGATATTTGAGATAACTAATGGTTTGATCGGCGACATAGGCGGTCGGATACAGATCTTCGGGGATCGAGGTGCGCCAAGACTGGACCACGCTGAAATTATCATCGGGAATTGCATTGGACTTACCACGCAACGAATCCGGGTCCGGATGGCGGGCATTGAACCAGCTGGTGTAGTCGCCTTGCACCCGGTCCGAATGGGACGCGGCAAGGCGCACGGTGTCAAAGCCGTAATAGGGCATTTTGGGCACCGCACGATGCGGATCATAATGCCACATCGGGTTCACCTCAGCATCGTAATCCGCGCCCATGCGACGACCGCGTGTGGCCTCCTGCAATTCGGCCGGGGGGGCTTTGCGGTCAGGGTTTGCGGGCGGGCGCGGCCCGGGTGGCCGACCAGTGACGTTTTGAAGGTGCGATTTGCCGATCAGGGCCGTGCGCCAGCCGGCGGCCCGCAACAGATCAACAAAAGTCACCGAATTACGGTCCAGCGCGATGCCGTTGGTGCGCACCCCGTGCACCATTGGCGTGCGTCCGGTCATCAATGTCGCCCGGTTCGGCTGGCACAGCGGCGACGAGACATAGAATTTGTCAAACCGTGTGCCGTCCTGGGCCAAGGCATCGATGTTGGGGGTTTTCAGCACATCGTTGCCGTAACAACCCAGATGGTCCCAACGCTGTTGATCGGTCAGGAATACGATAAAATTCGGTTTCGGAGCGTCGCTCATAACATGTCCTCGTTCATACTGGGTTTGGGGTGTTGCTGTCTGCGACCAAACCAGGGATTTCACGCACAATTCTTAACCTGAGTGCAAATGCCAATAACAAAGGCACACCTCCCAGATTTATCCAGACCCCATAGGTTGCGGCGTCATCGGGCAACAGGAAGCAGGCTCCGGCCAGAACCCCGATTACACGTTCCCAGCCCAAAAGGCGGCGCGACGCGTATCCAACGAAGCCCGAACTGATCAACGCAATCCCCAGAACCGCCGTGATTACCGCAACGACAATCCGCCAAGGCTCGCCCATCATTAGCAATGACGGCGAATAGACAAACAGGAACGGCAGGATAAACGCGGGCCATGAAAATTGGACCGCCTTC
>JAESQH010000049.1 GCA_016765235.1 Paracoccaceae bacterium | reverse complement strand
ACGGTCACGGGTTAATTTTCGAACGTCATCGACATCCACATCTCCATCACCATCCACGTCAATGCCCAACCGACGCATCGTGTGGATGGTCACACCGAACTTTGTCGCCCCGCCGGGGTCGTCCGGG
Organism: Paracoccaceae bacterium; assembly: GCA_016765235.1. Lineage (GTDB taxonomy): Bacteria > Pseudomonadota > Alphaproteobacteria > Rhodobacterales > Rhodobacteraceae > NORP23. The sequence goes on along the minus strand of JAESQH010000049.1, from coordinate 6,535 downwards.
TCGTTAACATATCTACCTTCACGGCGCAGAATATCGGATACTATGTCATCAATTGACAGCATCGCACTCTCCTTAACATTTCGTAAAAAATGCTAACAAGATTGCAGATAAACGTTAAAATTTGATTTAAATATCGGAACTTTTGGGAGGTTCTACGTACATTCCCTGTGCTTTCAAGGCATCAACCACCTCTTTGGGCATATAGTTTTCGTCATGCTTTGCAAGAATTTCGGAGGCAACAAACAGATCGCCAACCAATTTTCCTGTTGCAACGACGCCCTGCCCTTCGCCGAATAAATCTGGCAAAATACCGGTAAAGGTTACGTTAATAATTTCGTTACCATCCGTCACAGCAAAGGTAATCGCCTTGCCTTCACCGCGCACCAACGAATCAATCTCAACCAGCCCACCAACACGGAATCGTTCGTTCGGGCCAGGGCGGTTTTCGGCAATTTGTGTAGGCGAGCGGAAAAACTCGATCCCGTCTTTCATAGCAACGCCGATCAATACCGAGGCTGTCACCAGTAGCGTCATCCCGACCACTATCAAACTTATTCTACGTTTTTTCTTCAAACCGGCCATTGGGCGCTCCTATTCGTTAATCCTAATGTAACACATATTTCCAAAGTGTTAAGTGAGCCGTTCCGTCGCATTCGAAAAGGTAAAAAGGTGATCAAGGGAATAGCGGAGCCTGCTCCAACCCCATTATTTCCGGTAATCCGAGCATTAGGTTAGCGTTTTGGAGCGCCTGCCCAGACGACCCCTTTACAAGATTATCAAGTACCGCAAACACCCGCACGCGCCCTTCCAAACGGTCCGCAACAACGCCTATATGACAGAAGTTCGATCCGCGAACATGACGCGTTGCCGGCGCCTGCCCAATTGGCAACACGACTATAAACGGTTCATTTTCATAGGCTTGTGTCAATGTATTGTGTATTTCTTCAGCCTGCCCCCGCACATGAACCGTCGCCAGAATACCACGGTTTGCAGGCATCAGATGCGGGGTAAACATAACCTTAACATCGCGGCCAGTAACTTTGCGAAACTCCTGATCGAACTCGGATGTGTGCCGGTGAGCGGGCAAGCCGTAGGGGTGCGTCCCCTCAGACACTTCCGCATGTAACATCGCCTCTTTCGCACCGCGTCCAGCACCGGAAACGCCACAAAACATGTCGATAATAATATCTTCTTCTGCAATCACACCCGCCGCGAGCAAAGGCCGCAGCGCATATTGACCGGTGGCGGCATTGCACCCCGTACCAGCAACCAGCCGCGCGTTCGCAATCTGGTCACGATAAAATTCGGTCAGTCCATAAACAGCCATTTTCTGCAATTCAGGCGCATAATGCGGGTGACCATACCAGTGTTCGTACATCGCAACATCTTCCAACCGGAAGTCCGCCGACAGGTCGATCACTTTCAAATCTACGGGTAAATCCTTAACAATTTCTTGCGACATAGCGTGCGGTAGCGCACAAAACGCCAGATCAACGCCAGAAAAATCAACATCTTCAATACGCTTTAGAACTGGCAAATCCAAATGACGCAAATGCGGAAACACCTGTCCCATCGTCTGCCCTGCTTTACGGTCCGCGGTCAAAGCCACGATTTCCATGCCGCTGTGCCCTGCAATTAGGCGCACCAATTCAGCGCCCGTATATCCACTTGCACCCAGAATCGCGATTTTATGCGTATGTGTCATGATCTTAACCTTTATTGATACTTTGCGACTTACGTCAAAACGCCGGCGCAATCAATCACGCAGCGCTAAATGTCAGGGAATGGCCCAAGAATCGTTCGGCACTTCGGCTAACTTCGACCGGATCACCGGAGGTTAGATAGCTGACGCCGCCACGTTCCACAAATCGCGGGTGTCGTCGCAAATAGTCTACCAAGCTGTCCGCCACGATATCCGGTTGCACCAGAATTCGGGTCGAAGCCGGCAGTGCGGCACGAAACCGTTCCTCGACCAGTGGGTAATGCGTGCAACCCAAAACGGCGGCCTGTGGGGCTGGCAAGGTTTCCAACAACGTCGCTACATGCGCGTCAACCAAAGCCTCGGCACCCAAGGTGTCGCCCTCTTCAATCGCGGCGACCAATCCAACACAGGCCTCACCGACAACTTCGACGTCACGCGCGCGGAACTTCAACTCGCGCTCAAACGCCCCACTCGAAACAGTCGCGGGTGTCGCGAACAGCGCAACATTCTGCAACCCGGTATGCGTTGGCGGCGAGTTGTCACCCCAGTCACGCCGCGTCAATTCTTCAATCATCGGGACAAAAACACCAAGCACGCGTTTGCCACCTGACAGCCAGTTTACCTGCAAATCATGCAACGCAACCGCGGAAGCAGAGTTGCAAGCAAGGATCACCAGATCGCAACCAGCCTCAAAAAGGCGTGTCACACCAGCGATTGTTAGGTCGTATATCTCGGCATCGGTTTTGGAACCATATGGCGTGTTGGCATTGTCGCCGTAATATACAAACGCCTGATCCGGTAGCTTTTCCACCGCAGCCTTCAGGACGGTCAGTCCGCCAAGACCGCTATCAAATACACCAATTGCCATTATCGGGGGCTCCTAGAAATCAAAACCGTATTCGTTGTGATCGACTTTCTTCGAGGACAGGTCGTAAGTCGAAGTTCGCAAGAAATCCATCATCGCGCGCGGGTCTTTAATATACGTTTCCAGCGCATCGTGACCCAGCGGATCCCCAATCGCAACGCGAACTGGCCGGTTCAGGCGCTTTTTGAATTCGTTAATCANAAGNGCGGTGCGTAACGTTTTGTTAACCCGTCCAAACATGTGAAAGCGGCGNGAATTGCATCCGTCAAAGAATATCGGAACCACTGTGGCACCGGACTTCGCAATCATCTTAGCCGAAAATGTCCGCCATTTCGGGTCCATCGGTTTACCAAAAACCCTGCTTGGCGACGAAACAGAGCCACCGGGGAATATTCCGACAGCGCCGCCTTGGCTAAGATAGCTAAGCGCTTCTTTGCGCGTGTTCAGGTTCAGAATCATTGCCTCGCGGGTCTCGTCAAAACTGATCGGCAATATTACTTCATCGAGGTCCGCTGCTTTAGCAAACACACGGTGTGCCAGAATTTTGAAATCATCACGGGTTTTTGACAAAATTTGCCCTAACATCAAACCATCGAGAATCCCGTAAGGATGGTTCGAAAGCAGCACAACCGGCCCGGTTTTGGGAATATTATCGAGCGAGCCGGACACTACATCCAGTTTCAACCCACATAAATCCGGTACAACATTCCAAAACAGATCACCTTGCGACATGGCTTTATCATAGCCACGAACCTGCCGCATAACACGCATTCTGCCGGTCGCGTTCTCTACACTACGAATAAACATCCTGCCACGCAACGTTTTCGCCGTTGTGGAATAACTGATTTCCCGTGCTGCGGATATTTGGGAGCGCATCTAATTCCTCGTTTATGTTCANACGTGTTGTCTAGATCAAGTAAGGCAGNACGTGTAGAAAATCCAGTCCTAAGACTGTTTTGACCCTAAGTTAAAGCGCCACACCCACCTAAGGCAGATTTCCNGCTATAGCGNTCCACTTAAATCCTCAAANCAAGNANGGTNAACNATNGCTGCNCCTCTNNATGAACANNNNTTNGATANACTTANCGGCCNATCGCGAANATNCGNCCTTGTNNGACNCNGNCTNCTGNNGANNNCAGACCAAGCCANTTNCNNACAACCNCNGTAATCCGGTTTGAAATCCGAACTTTCATCGTTTGGCCTTCNGCATCTGCCCGCACGGCCTTCCAACNGCCATAAGCGAATTCATCCGCTTGGATAACCGTCGGGCCGGCTAGAATTTCGCCGGATTTTTGATCAACCACTTGAATGGTAAATTTAACCTTGTGGATACCACCGACGAGCGCGCGCGCACGAGGGGTTAGCGAATGGAACTGAATCATCGTCGCTTCAATTACCACAGGTCGATGGAAGTTTTCCGGTATCAGGGATTGCGCCGCAACCTCTATCGCGTCACTTAAAATAACACCAACTTGCGCCAAACGATCGCCTTGCGGATCGCCGAACCAAATTACATCGACGTCAGGCCGCAGGATATTGACTTCTGNGGTCGTTAAGNTGTCGGGAACGGNTACTTGAACTTCATGGACATGCCAATTNGANCTCTCAGCAATATTCACTTNATNGGTAAAACTGGTATTTCGCGATGAACAAGATGCCAGCACCCCGAACGCTGCAAATACAAATATGACTTTACTGAACTTCATAATTTTCCTCATTATTNGCACTACACATANCGCGTAGAAATTACTAATCAAAAACTGTCGATGGGANTTACCAACGTATTATGGCCCTTATAAGGCTCANAGGNNGCATCACAAACAAAAAAAGGGCACCCAAAGGNGCCCTTTCCAAAATATGTATCGAAGATNAACGNTTCGAGAACTGGAAGCTACGACGCGCTTTGCGTTTNCCGTATTTCTTACGCTCAACAACACGNCTGTCNCGNGTCAGGAAGCCTGCCGCTTTCAGCGCTGCGCGGTGCGATGGTTCATAAAGCTGCAAAGCTTTGGAAATACCATGCTTAACCGCACCAGCTTGGCCGGAAAGACCGCCGCCTTTAACAGTTGCCATCACGTCGAATTCGCCAGAAACACCAGCAACTTCAAACGGTTGACGCAGAACCATCTGCAAAACCGGACGGGCGAAATATTTGTTCATTTCGCGACCGTTAACGGTAACTTTACCGGAACCAGGTTTGATCCAAACGCGTGCAACCGCGTCTTTACGTTTACCAGTTGCATAAGAACGACCAAGATCGTCACGTTTAGCTTCGGGCAACGGTTTGGCTACGGCTTCGGCAACTACTGCGTCTGCAACTACGGCCTCTTTCAGGTCGTCGAGTGTTTTGATGTCGTCACTCATAATTAAGCACTCCGCGTGTTTTTAGGGTTCATGGCTTTAACGTCCAGAACTTCAGGATTTTGGGCTTCATGCGGGTGATCGGAACCTGCATAAACACGAAGGTTTGTCATCTGTGTTTTCGACAGCGGGCCGCCGGGCAGCATACGCTGAATGGCTTTTACCATCACACGCTCAGGGAATTTACCCTCGAGAATTTCACCAGCGGTGCGGAACTTGATGCCGCCCGGATGGCCTGTGTGCCAGTAGTAACGCTTGTCGCTACGTTTTTTACCAGTCATCTGCACTTTTTCAGCGTTGATGATGATAACATTGTCGCCCATATCCATAGACGGTGTGAAAGATGGCTTATGCTTGCCGCGAAGGCGCATAGCAACGATGCTGGCAAGACGGCCCAGAACAACGCCTTCAGCGTCGATCAGTATCCATTTCTTGTCAATATCGGCCGGAGTGGCTGAGAAAGTTTTCATTTTGTCGATCCGTTTGAGGAGTTTTAATTCGATAAGGGGGTTCTAAGGGTTTTTAGAACACAGTCAACGGACATAATTTGCCAAAAACTTAACAATTACAGCATGTTACAAATTAGGTACAATAATACCCCACATTTAACGTGATTTCGGAATGGAATATGTCAAATGCGCATGTGCAACGGCCTTATCGCTACCTTCCGAGAATAACATCACATCCCCGACGCTAAGCACCTTGCCCAGCTTAATCACCCGCGCTTCCGCAATAAGGTCTGTGGGCAAAGGTTTGCGCATGAAATTAATCGAACAACTGGTGGTCACAGCCAACGCCTCCGGCCCGATCATCGCCAGCGTCGCTATATAATACGCACAATCCACCGCCGTGAACATCGCAGGGCCGGAAACCGTTCCACCCGGACGCAGATCTGCATCCGTGATCTTCATTCGCAACTTCAGGCGATAAGGTTCACTTTCCAAAATCTCGAACGCGCCTTTCATTTGCGGAAAAACCCGCGCAAGGAATTCGTGCATATCTGGAATGGTCATCTTGGTGTTCATTGTCTCTTCCCAAATCTTTCTACTCGTGGAACTGTGCCCTTGAACCTATAAGGAGAATCCCGGATGTCCGACATCTTACTGCGCTCAGACGCCAATGCCGTTGCGTCACTAACCCTGAACGCCCCCAACAAACTGAACGCCTTGTCCGAGGAGATGCTGGAAGCCCTGCAAACCGAACTGGATTCGATTGCGAATGACACCTCTATTCGTGCGGCTGTCATCAAAGGGTCCGGCAAAGCGTTCTGTGCAGGCCACGATTTGAAACAAATGACCGCCGCGCGCCAAACCGAAGATGGTGGCAAAGCATATTTTAACGAATTATTCGCAACTTGCGGGCACCTGATGACGTCCATCACCAAAATGCCACAACCCGTAATCGCGCAAGCCCACGGCATCGCCACCGCCGCTGGCTGCCAGCTGGTGGCGTCCTGCGACATGGCCGTGGCTGCGCAAGGCACACGGTTTGGCGTAAACGGCGTAAACATCGGCCTGTTCTGCTCCACCCCTATGGTGGCCCTTACCCGTAACATCCCGCGAAAACTGGCATTCGAGATGTTAACAACAGGTGAATTCATCGACACC
>JAESQH010000048.1 GCA_016765235.1 Paracoccaceae bacterium | reverse complement strand
CACCATTGATTATCTGAAACCGGTCAAACATCACTCGGTCATCTGATAAAACCGAAGTTTTAATACGGCCGTCGCTATAAATATTAGTGGGAATATCATCACCATGTTGCTCTAGGATACAAGGATGATTAAAAACCCTAAAAGCCGGTTTGGTATTAACAGCATAAACATTAGGAATTGCAGCGCGGGCAGTTTGATGCACCGGTGTATTTTGACCTTTGTCCCACTGTTTAATGGTGATTTGGAATATGAATAAACTCATTAATTAACGCTTCAACAGCTCTGTATTGGTTGGATATTCCTCAAGTAACTCAAGTAGTTTTCTAGCGCCCTCTTCCGGTTTAAGATTGGTTAAAGCCCTGCGCAATTTTTTGACATTTTCGATATCTTTTGGGTGGTAGAGAAGTTCTTCACGACGAGTGCTAGTTTTAGCAATATCCAGCGCGGGAAAAATTCGTTGATTAGCAGCCTCTCGTGATAAAACGATTTCCATATTACCAGTCCCCTTAAACTCTTCAAATATAACTTGGTCCATCCGGCTTCCGGTATCAACCAGTACCGTCGCCAAAATGGTAAGGGANCCACCATNTTCAATTTTTCTAGCGGCGCCGAACAGTTTTCGCGGTATTTCCATNGCTCTTGCGTCAACCCCGCCCGACATAGTGCGACCNCTGCTCTTTGTTGTTGCATTATGAACTCTTGNGAGCCTTGTGAGTGAATCAATCACAATCATNACATTNTGACCTTCACCAGCTTGCTTGCGGGCAATGTTAAGCAGGTTATTAGCAACACGTANNTGTTGGTCATAAGTTTCATCNGAGGTTGAAGCGTGGANTTGCGCCGGCACGCTGCGCTTAAAGTCAGTCACCTCTTCCGGCCTTTCATCAATCAGTAACGCATAGAGNTTTATCTCNGGGTAAGCTTCCCCCACCGCCTGGCAAATATGTTTTAACATGGTTGTTTTACCGGAGCCCGGCGGAGCCACAATCAAACNTCGCTGTCCCATGCCAATCGGCGCGAACAAATCTATCGCTCGCGCGCACAATTGCTGAGAGCCTGATTGCTGAGAACCCGATTGCTGAGAACCCAACTCCAATTGAATGCNTTCAAAAGGATTAATGGCAACGCCATTTGAGAATTGTTTTAGCGGGTCAACTTTTTTCGAATTNTTTTTTTNCGGCTCTCTCNTATCTATGCCAATCTGAGAGCCATNTTTAANCNCACCTTCGATTTGTTTGATNGTTTTATTTCGTTTCAATTTCAAACTTAATNTTTTTTTCGNCATGATNTCGGTTTATAACTCTAGATAATTAAATGTNTTCGAGTGATTANGCCAGTCTAACAAAACTCGCCTGACTAAGGGGGGAAATACAANTATTTGTACCGTAAAACACATGCACCNTATATNTTCTATTCTATTCTATTCTTTATTAAGGTATTCCATCGACGCCATTTCTATTAATCGACTTTTCGTTCGTTCAAATTCAAACATTAANGTTCCGCTATTATAAAGCTGACTTTGTGGNACATAGGCTGTTATCAATAAATTCAGGTTACAATCGTAACATTCATCAACTAGGGCAATGAATCTCCTAACAGCGTCGTCCATAGGCGCTAATACGACTTCGCGCTCACCGGTTTNACCCGCTGAAACATTAATGTTAGAACCATTATCTTCCGTGCCTCTGGCTTTTATTCTTTCATAAGCTTGNCCACTCATAGCGGGAACATTAAACAANAATATGATACTAAATTTTNTNGCTAATTCTACGTANTCAAAATGNCTGCGAGGTCCTTGGCATAACGCTGAAAAATCAAAACAAATCGCNNTNTTNCCTTCTTCNGTATTTTTGGCTATGTAGTTAATTTTTCGACCTAGAATACTAATTNNATTATCNNAGGNATTTATCGATTTGTGCTTANCTTGTTCTGATTTANNTTGACCATTCTTAGTTTGACCACTCTTAATTTCAAGATCGGGCTTCAAANTAAATCGACTTAACAACCTCTGATGCAAAGCNTTTTGTTGGTCTNNNCAATGGGGTAACTCAAAGTAGTTTTGAGCATNAGTTAACGCACGGTGCCTATGATCATGTTCCCCATCTAAATGNAACTGTTGGGTATGTTNTTCAATTGCCNCAATGGCTGGCAGAAATCTNTCACGTTGCAATCCATTTCTGTATAACTCATTNACNGCACAATTACTGGTACTTACNACCACAATATTCAGTTCAAACATAAATTGCAGCAAATTACCTAACAACATGGCATCACCTATGTCAGATACAAAAAANTCATCAAAACATAATACNCGATACTGCTGACTAAATTTTTGAGCTATGTATTTTAAGGGGGCTGGCTTGCCAGAGAATTCTTTAAGCAGGCGATGTACATCCTGCATAAAATGATGGAAATGTTGCCGTTTACAATATGAGTTAGGCAAACAATTCACAAATAAGTCCATTAAAAATGTTTTTCCACGGCCTACTTTACCCCATAAGTAGATGCCTTTAATTGCCGCGTTTTGTTTTTTGTTATTTGCTTTTGTTGATTGCAAATTTAAATATAACTGTTGCAGCAGTTCAACGGCTTGTTGTTGAGAGGCGTCAAAGCTTATTTGATTTGAGCTGACCAAGCATTGATATTGATTGAGCGGTGATTTATTTGGCATTGATTTATTTGGTATTGCTTGTAAAAGTAGTTAATAACAGAGGGATTCTAACGTAAAAATGGGATTGACGTCAGTCATTGAAATTTTTCTTTTACCTACAACTTGCTAGTTACAGAGCAATTAAGTTTACTACTTATACACAAAATTAATAGTTAGGTTGGTCAACCCCCGTTTGAAGAAGTATTTTTATAATACAATTTACATGACCCCTTTTTCTTTCAATTTCCATATCTGATGTTCCCCAACATTTCGGTGAAATGAGGCCTGCCATCTAATCTCTCCTTGATTGAATGTGGATGAGCTCTTTCTTTATGGTTTGTTGAACTAATGGGTGACCCAGACATCTTTGATAAGCCAAAGAAAGACGTGCCCCCTTTAATTCAATTCTTCTTTATTTTGTTTTTATTGAATAGTCTCTAAATCATTAACTAAAACGAGCAGTTCGTTGGTTATTTGTATTAACTCTTTTAGCAGCTGTGTATCGATCTCCAAATGACCTTCGTATTCTGCAAGGTTTCGGCAATTATGGCACTTGTCTAACACTCGCCATTTTGCTTTGTCTAAACCTAATGTATGAGGTAAACATTGAAACACTAAGTACCGATGCTCAGATCGATAACCATGCCAACGCAATGCAGCAAGAGACAACGCATGAGCAGCCCCATAAGCTAAAGAAAACTGGCTATCAACTGATAAACCGTCAATGCCAACATCTTTTAATTTGGTGGTAGCGGCGGCAACCATGCCATTAAACTCATTGGCATCAGGCGGCTCATTATTGAGCTTTTTAATTTTTACAAGATTGTCTAACGTTTGATTGCTCATTAATCAATATCCTTACCTTTTTTAAGCCATAATTTTGGTTGTTCCATAACCCGCGTTAAAAAGCTCTGCCCTGCCGTTATTCGTTTTTCGAATTCTTCTGGTGTAAATAGTGTTGGATTAATGGTTCGAGCTAATTGTTGTTCTGCATTATCCAACAGTCCCATAACGCCACTATAACTCAAATTTTCTCCCACCAGCATGACATCAATATCACTACCGGCATGTTCGCTCTCTTTCGCTATTGAGCCATAAATAAATGCCATATTCAGTTGCGGCAACAAAGTTGAAAGCGAGGATTTAAGCACATCGACAATACCAAAGCTTTTTTGCACTATTTGTTTTAGCTCACTAAAAATCGGATTACTAGCATTGGCTTGATAATGACTTTGGTTTCCTTGCTTTGCGACCGTCAGCAAACCAGCATTAACTAACTTTAGTAGTTCACGATTAACCGAGCCTTTTCCCATTCCTGCCAAACGTACTATTTCATTTAAATAAAAGCTTTGATCCGACTTGCCATACAATAAACCTAAAACTCGCTGTTGCGTTTTAGTAAATAGCGCATCACCAATTGTTGTTGTTTCCATTTTTCACCTGAAGCAATTAAGTCCCATATTGGGTACTATAAGACCCATTATGGGACTTTACAAGTTTTTTTACTTTCAATGACTAACAACTATCCGCAAATTCCGAATAGTTGTGTATTTACAATGAACTATTCGGAATTTACAAATGGTTGAATAATGGTCAACATCTACGTCTAGGGTACAACCATACAGATCTGGATGGCTCATTCAGTATGAGCTTGCTTCAACAGGACACAAATTAACCTGTATTTCGTTTAGGATCACTGCTAACATGAACTACTTGCATAAGTAGTTCCATTTTTATAATTATCATGTCTTTAGGTCAACAAGATGACTACTCGCTTGAAAAACACCAACAGGTAACTATCCTCTCTGATGATTCTCTACATCGCCGAAAAACCTAGCCTTGGCCGTGCGCTTGCCGAGGCACTACCGAAACCTCACAAAAAACAAGATGGTTGTATTCACTTAGCCAATGGCGACGTGGTGAGTTGGTGCATTGGGCACTTGCTTGAACAAGCTGAACCAGATGCTTACGATGATGCGTATAAAAAGTGGCGACTTGAACACTTACCGATCACGCCGGATGTTTGGAAGTTGGTGCCTAAAAAACAAACTCGCAAGCAATTAACTATTTTACGACAATTGGTCAAAGAATCGACCCAAATCGTTCATGTTGGCGACCCTGATCGGGAAGGCCAATTGCTAGTGGATGAAGTCATCAATTATTTTAAAGTGTCTGCAAAAAAAAAGAAGACAGTGCAGCGTTGTTTAATCAGCGACTTAAACTTACCTGCGGTGACGCGCGCGCTTAAGACTTTGCGGAGTAATCAAGAGTTTATTCCCTTGTCGACATCGGCCTTAGCACGTTCACGGGCAGATTGGCTTTATGGGTTGAATATGACAAGGCTATGTACTATTCAAGGTTCTAAAGCAGGTTACAACGGTGTTCTATCGGTGGGGCGGGTTCAAACGCCGTTGCTAGGATTGGTGGTAGCAAGAGATGGTGAAATAGAGAACTTTATTAGTAAGGCTTATTATCAGGTTTGGGCACATCTAAGAACGTCTAACAATGAAGGTCAGAATGAAACTTTTAAAGCCAAATGGCTACCGAGCGAAACCTGCCTTCCCTATCAAGACGATGAAGGGCGAGTATTGTCTCGATCCTTAGCTGAAAATGTTGCTACTCGTATAAAAAATCAACCTGCTACAGTTTTAAATTACTTTCAAAAACGAAAGCAACAGCCAGCGCCCCTACCCTATAATCTATCATCGCTACAAATAGATGCGGCCAAACGATATACCATGAGTGCCAAACAAGTCTTGGATACTTGCCAGAGCCTTTATGAAAAACATAAGCTAATTACTTATCCTCGATCTGATTGTCGGTTTTTGCCGATTGAACATCTAAAACAAGCAAACGCAGTCACCTCGGCTATTGCGTTTGTTTGTGGTCAGTTATCTACCGCTGTTTTAGAAGCTGATCTTTCACTGGTTAGCAAAGCCTGGAATGACAAAAAAATTCAAGCGCACCATGCCATTATTCCAACCGCTAGAAAACTCGATGCCACTCGACTTAATTCTTTTGAAGCGAATGTTTATCAATTGATCGCTCGTCAATACATAATCCAATTCTACCCCGCCTACCAATTTGAAGAAAAACAAATTACCCTAGAAATAGCCGGCGGTCATTTCATCGCCAAAGCCAAACAACCGTTAAAACGGGGATGGAAAAAACTCTTTGAGAAAAAGAAATATACTCATAGTTCAGATGAGAAGTCCGAATTAGAAAAGTCAGAGCTACAAGAGTCATTGCCATCACTCAATAAAGACGACGTCTTAACTTGTGAAGACGCTAGCCTTCTCGATAAACAAACAACACCTCCAAAATACTTTACTGATGCGACATTACTCGCCGCAATGACCGGTATTAGTCGCTATGTAAAAGAGCCAGAAATCAGAAAAATATTAAGAGAAACCGATGGTCTAGGAACCGAAGCGACACGAGCTGGAATTATTGAATTACTTTTTAATCGTCAATATTTAAAACGTCAGGGTAAACAAATCGTGTCAACACTTATCGGCCGAAAATTAATTAGTAGCTTACCAGAAACCGCTACACTTCCTGATATGACCGCGCAATGGGAATCACAATTATCGTCAATCAGTCAGAGCAAAATGAGTTATCAAGATTTTATGAGTGGATTGTTAGGACAATTAAATGAATTGATACCCTTAGTGGACTCTAGTGGGTTTGCAGCACTAAAAGGTGAAGGAAAAAGAAAGACATTCAAAAAGAAACAGTACTTCAAGAAGAAAATTAAAAAATAAGACCCTGTAAATAACTCTTCACCACGACTTGAGAACTAAATTGTGTCTAATTGATTTTTCCCCAAATATACACGGCAATCCATCTTCGTCATTGTAGTCTTTGAGCCGAGTAATAGCATTTATTCAGCTCATAGACAATAAAACGATTTTAATATTATTCCGTTAAGAAAATAAACTTAGTTTATAAGATAAAGATTGCTTAACCGCTTTCCATTCACTCTGAATGATCGAAAACACCACGGTATCTCTTAACATTTCCGAATCGTCAACCCAATGATTTCTGAGTACACCATCCTGTTTAGCACCTAAGCGTTCAATTGCATTTCTAGACGCATGATTGTGCCAATGGGTTCTAAACTCAACGGCAATTGCGTTAAGTTTTTCAAATGCATAGGTTAAAAGGAGATGTTTACATTCGGTATTAATGGAAGTTCTTTGCGCGCTTTTTGAATACCAAGTATAACCAATTTCTACTCTTCGATGGCTAGGCACTGCGTTACAATAGCGAGTAGATCCTACAACTTTATTATTTTTTTTATCAATGACGACAAAAACTAATGCAAGTCCATTGTCCATATCCTTTAGCGCTTGTTTAATATAATTATCGATATTTTTTTCAGATGGAACCGAAGTAAACCATAACTTCCAAAGTTCACCATCATTGGAGGCTTTAACTAACTCGTTGCGATAAGAAGCAGTCAATGGAACCAATTTAACCTTACTTCCTTCTAGCGTTGTTTCTTCTAACCATTTGTTCATAAAAACATCCTCTACCTTATTTACCTTTTTCTCGGTGGTGTTGCGCTAACTTGAGCGCTGAATTCCTTTAATTCTTTACGGGTATATTCTGAATGAACTCTTTCTATCGAAGGTTTTTGAATCTCTCGGCTTAAACCCGAACGCCATTCTTTTACGGGGCGGATCGGGCGCATTACAAATCCTCCTCCACAGTTAGGACATACGTTTGATAAAATATCAATGACGCAACCTTTACAAAAAGTACACTCATAAGTACATATCATTGCCTCTAACGAATCTGCGGGTAGATCTCTATCGCAGCATTCACAATTTGGTCTTATCTCTAACACGATTGTAAAAACTCCTATAATTTTTAATTAAAAACTTTCCTATTTATTCACAAGCAAATAAATATTGTTAGCTATCTTATCACTTCAAACAGCTCGTTAACCATTGACCAATATCTTTGATTTGCTTTGGGCAAACAGAGTGCTCCATAGGATAATGTTTCATCTCAACCGAATAACCATTTTCCTTAAGTTTAGTTGTACTCACTTCGCTTAACTGAACCGGTACTACAGGATCATGAGTGCCGTGGTGAATCTCAATAGGAATTGATTGATTCTCAGAAGCAAAATTAATACTGTCTTTAGTCGCAAAGTAAGTCGACATCATTAACAATCCTGCTAATTTTTTATTAAACGATAATGCAGTTTCCACAGCGACAGCGCCACCCTGAGAAAACCCTGCGATAATAATTCGTTCACTAGCTATCCTTTTACTTATTTCATCTTCAATAAAGTCAGTGATTGATTGAGCAGATTCTCGTAACTGTATTTCATCGACAGAACGTTCAATAGTCATCTCCAAAATATCATACCAAGCGGGCATCACCATGCCACCGTTGATCGTGACGGGTCTTGAAGGTGAGTGGGGAAATATAAATCGAATTTTAGCGTCATCAGGCAAACCAAGTTCGCTGACAATAGGTTTAAAATCATTTCCATCGGCCCCTAATCCATGTAACCAGATAACAGATGCATCGGGGTTTGAGTTAGTTTCTACGGTTAGATGAGGTAATAGCTGAGACATATTAGCACCCTGTTAATGTTTATAAAGGTTGGCTTTTGTATTGGACTTTAATTTGAAAAACGAATTAAGATGTTTAATTAAGATCTCTAATTAAGATCCAGGGCAAACTTATTAAGAATTTTCATCGGTACTATTTCTAACGCTTTTTTGTGAGTTCTTTGTAGAAAAACTCTAGGAGCCCTTTCATCATTGTATGCTTCAAGCCATCGAGCGGCACATAAACACCAACAATCACCGGCTTTTATTCCTAAAAAACCAAACTCAGGAACCGGAGTTGAAAGATCATTACCTTTAAAACGAGAATATTCTAAAAATTCCTGACTCGCTTCAATACAGATCGTATGCGAGCCAATGTCTTGTTCATTTGTATTGCAACAGCCATCTCTAAAAAAACCGGTAACTGGATCATTGCTACATGCAATTAATGGCTCTTCAAAAACATTAATAGATGCTTCAGGTTCAAAAGAATTCATAGTCAATTAACCAGTTTTAAATTATTTTTTCTTTCGAACCGGAGGCAAATCAGTACAAGTACCTTCATAAGCCTCAGCAGAAAATGCGAAAGACTCAGACAGCGTAGGATGAGCATGAATAGTTAAAGCAATATCTTCTGCTTCACACCCCATTTCTATTGCAAGTCCCATTTCAGCAATCAATTCACCTGCATTAACGCCAACGGCTGCTGCACCAATAATTTGATTATTTGATTTGTCATAAATAGTTTTACTAAAACCTTCCGTTCTACCAACACCAATGGCTCGTCCACTAGCAGCCCAAGGGAAAGTCCCTACGCCAAAATCAATACCTTTTTCTTTGGCTTCTTTTTCCGTGAGTCCAACCCAAGCCAATTCTGGATCGGTATAAGCCACACTTGGAATACATTGAGGTTCAAACGCATGCTTTTTACCCGCAATCACTTCCGCAGCTACATGCGCTTCATGGGTTGCTTTATGTGCAAGCATTGGCTGCCCGACTAAATCGCCAATCGCATAAATATTTGTAACATTGGTTTTTAATTGCTTATCAACGGCTATAAATCCTCGCTCATCGACATTAACGCCTGCGGCTTGTGCGTTGAGTAAATCGCCATTAGGTCTGCGCCCAACTGCTGAAAGAATTCGATCATATCTTTGTGGTTCTTTCGGCGCTTTTTTGCCTTCAAACGTCACCCATAATCCATCGTCTTTCGCTTCAACTTTAGTCACGCTAGTTTCAAGCAAAATAGAATCATATTGCTTTTTGACAAAACGATGTAAAACTTTCACCAGATCTTTATCCGCAGCTGGAATTAATTGATCAAACATTTCAACAATAGTAATACCTGCACCTAATGCACGATAAACCGTTGCCATTTCCAATCCGATAATACCACCGCCAATCACTAGCATTTTTTCTGGAATATCTTTTAATTCTAATGCGCCAGTGGAATCAATAATTCGATCGTCTTTTGGCAAAAATGGCAATTGAACCACTCTTGATCCGGCTGCGATAATACAATTTTCAAAATTAATGGTTTGCTTACCATCCGCCGTATCTACATCGACCGAAGTGCTAGAAGTAAACTGTGCATTACCATGAACCACTTGCACTTTACGCATTTTCGCCATACCTGAAAGACCTTTGGTCAATTGACCAACCACACCATCTTTGTAAGAGCGAATTTTATCAATATCAATGGTTGGCTCACCAAACGAAACGCCATGCTTCTCCATGCTTTTTGCTTCATCAATCACTTTTGCTGAATGTAATAATGCTTTTGACGGAATACAACCAACGTTTAAGCAGACACCACCTAACGTTGCGTATTTTTCAACAAGAACCACATTTAAACCTAAGTCTGCAGCGCGAAATGCGGCCGTATAACCACCTGGGCCGGCGCCAATGACTAAAACTTGTGCTTGAATATTACTCATTCAATTTTCTCTCTAATTTATTTCAACCGACTATTTTTGGTGTTTTACTTTATTTCAAAAGCACCCGTCGAATATCTTTTAATGTCGCTGCTAAATGCACAACAAATCTTGCTGCATCCGCACCATCAATCACTCTATGGTCATAGGATAATGACATAGGCAACATCATTCTAGGTTCAAACTCTTTGCCATTCCAAACAGGCTGCATTTTATTTCGGGATAATCCTAAAATAGCTACATCGGGCCATTTTACTATAGGAGAAAAAGACGTGCCACCTATTCCGCCTAATGATGTGATGGTAAAACTACTACCTTGCATATCGTTAGCACCGAGTTTCTTATCACGCGCTTTAGCGGCCATTTCACCTAATTCGTCTGCTAATTGGTATACACCCTTTTTATCAACGTCACGTATAACAGGGACGGTTAGTCCATCTGGTGTTTCTACAGCAACACCAATATGATAATACTTCTTCAATACCAACTCTTCGCCGTCATGAGATAAACTAGAATTGAATTTTGGAAACGCTTTTAAACTATGCACTAAACCTTTCATAATAAAAGCCAAAGGTGTCAAACGCGTACCTTCTTTTAATGCTTCATCTTTCATCGCTTTTCTAAAAGCATCTAATTCAGTAATATCCGCGTCTTCATGTTGTGTGACATGCGGAATAGTGACCCAGTTTCGATGCAAGTTAACGCTGCTAATTTTTTGAATACGAGTCAGTGGNTTGCTCTCAACTTCCCCCCATTTTGCNTGGTCAATCTTAGGCATTTCAATCGNNCCNNNACNGCCNGTNGTNGCNGTNGCNTTNGGNCGAGANAATTCAAATTTAATAAANTTTTGNACATCATCNTNCATGATGCGCGANTTNATTCCNGTNCCTTTAACTTTACTTAAGTCTGCGCCTAACTCTCTAGCAAANCNNCTNACTGAAGGNCTAGCGTGTACTAACTTACTNGANGANGCTTTTTTCTTCATATGTGGATGATCAGGTACNGGAGAATTACGATCTGATTTTTCGGGCATAGTGATAGCTGGTGCGGTGGCAGGTGCNGGAGCTTCTATTCTTGTTTCGGGCTCTTTACTTTGCGTAACGCTACTAGTCACAACTTTAATTTGACCAATCACATCACCTTGAGAAACTTTATCTCCAACCTTAACCGTTACCGAGACAATCTCACCACCCGATTCACACGGAACTTCCATTGTTGCTTTGTCGGTTTCTAGAACAATCATTCCTTGTTCTTTGTCAATTGCTTGTCCAGCAGAAATTAGAACTTCGATGACATCGACATCTGAAGCATCACCTATGTCTGGTACAACTAGATTGGTGGGTTCTGATGGTGCTGGTTTTGAAGGGACTGGAGCAGGGTTGGTTTGAGACTCGGGGGTAACTACTTCTTCTTTAGTTTCCTCTTTAACGGCGACAGTAGCCAACTCGGAAGTTGAAGATTCGGGCGCTGTAGTTGCAGACGAGTCATTCTCGGTTGATATTTCCAAAATTAAATCATTGTGAGAAACTTGATCGCCAACTTTTGCAGAAATGCTAGTAACAATACCCGCATGACTCGATGGCACTTCCATCGTCGCTTTATCCGTCTCTAAAACAATCAACGGCGTTTCTATTTCAATCTTATCACCAACAGCGACTAACACTTCGATGATATCTGCGCCTTCTGCATCACCAATATCAGGCACTTTTACTTGGGTTAAATCAGTCATGAATTTCTCCCTAGCTCAAAAGTGGATTAGGTTTATTGATATCGATGTTATAAAGTTTTATCGCTTTACTCACCTGCTTGGCACTGATGCTACCTTCATCGGCTAATGCTTTTAAGGTCGCAACTACAACAAAATATCGATCAACCTCAAAGAATCGCCGTAAATTTTCACGACTATCACTTCGTCCAAACCCATCGGTACCAAGCACCGAGTAGGATGCTGGTACGTAAGCTCTAATTTGCTCTGCGTAAGCCTTTATATTATCCGTAGAAACAATCACTGGTCCTTCTCGTCCCGATAAACACGATTCTACATAGCTTTGTTGCGCCGTTTCTTCAGGGTTTAATAAATTGTGCCGTGTGGTATTAATGCCGTCTCTGGCTAACTCATTAAAACTAGTCACACTCCAAATATCNGATTCAATTTTNAANTCTTTTTCNANTAATTCAGCNGCCGCAATCACTTCCATTAATATCGCNCCACATCCCATTAACTGAACTTTTGCGCCTTTTTTCTTACTCTTCTTTTTTGATTCTTTTAATAAATACATGCCTTTTAGAATACCGTCTTCACTATTCTTTGGCATCGCATCATGAACGTAATTTTCATTCAAGGTGGTAATGTAATANAAAANATTTTCCTGNTCTTCATACATTCTTCTCATACCATCACGAATAATCACTGCAATTTCGTAAGAGAATGTGGGATCGTAACTAACACANTTAGGAATGGTTGAAGCAAACATTTGACTATGNCCATCTTGATGTTGCAAACCTTCACCGTTAAGAGTGGTTTTGCCATAAGTCGCGCCAATCAAAAATCCTCGTGCTTGCATATCACCCGCAGCCCAAGCCAAATCACCAATTCGCTGAAATCCAAACATTGAATAAAAAATGTAAAATGGAATCATCGGTAAATTATTGCTTGAATAACTGGTCGCAGCGGCAATCCATGAAGACATAGCACCCGCTTCATTAATACCTTCTTCTAAAATTTGACCTTTTTTATCTTCGCGATAATACATTAACTGATCAGAATCGACTGGTTCATAAAGTTGACCAACGCTGGAGTAAATACCGATTTGTCTAAACATGCCTTCCATTCCAAAAGTACGCGCTTCATCGGGAATGATTGGAACAATATTTTTGCTAATATTTTTATCTTTCAATAATTGGTTTAATACTCTAACAAATGCCATGGTGGTCGAAATTTTACGACCATTTGATCCTTTAGTAATAGATTCAAAACTTTTTAACGGAGGAACAGGTAAAGATTCTGACTCTCTTCGTCTTGCTGGCAAATAGCCACCCAGTGCCCCACGTCTTTCACGCATATATTTGATTTCTGGGCTATCTTCACCGGGATGATAAAACGGTGTTGACTCTAAATCTTTATCTTCANTTGGTACGTTAAATCGATTTCTAAAATGTTTTAACGCATCNAGGTTCATCTTTTTAACTTGGTGAGAAATGTTCTTTCCTTCNCCACTTTCACCCATGCCATAACCTTTCACTGTTTTGGCTAAAATAACCGTTGGCTGTCCTTCGTGATGAACCGCTTCATGATACGCCGCATACACCTTGGTTGGATCGTGACCACCACGGTTTAAACGCCACACATCGGCATCCGACATATTGGCAACCATTTCTAATAGTGCAGGATCTTTACCAAAGAAATTATCACGAGTGAATTTTCCGCCTTTAGATTTATAGTTTTGGTATTCGCCATCAACGGTTTCTTCCATTATTTTTAATAATTTTCCATCGGTATCACGCGCTAACAAAGGATCCCAATATTGTCCCCAAATGACTTTAATAACATTCCAACCCGCACCACGAAAAACACCTTCTAATTCTTGAATAATTTTTCCGTTACCGCGTACTGGACCATCTAGTCTTTGTAAATTACAGTTAATAACGAAAACAAGGTTATCAAGCTTTTCTCGACCCGCTAAGGAAATAGCGCCCAAGGATTCTGGCTCATCAGTTTCTCCATCACCTAAAAATGCCCATACTTTTCTTTGTTTAGTATCGGATAATTCTCTATCATTTAGGTATTTTAAAAAACGCGCCTGATAAATGGCTTGAATAGGCCCTAATCCCATGGAAACGGTAGGAAACTGCCAAAAATCAGGCATTAACCAAGGATGTGGATAGGAGGATAATCCTTTACCATCGACTTCTTGGCGAAAATTTTTCATTTGATCTTCGGTAATTCGCCCTTCTAAAAAAGCTCTTGCATAAATACCTGGCGAGGAATGACCTTGAAAATAAATTAAATCACCTTCTTGGCTATCATTAGCGGCTTTAAAAAAGTGATTAAAACCTACATCATATAAAGTAGCTGAAGAAGCAAAACTAGAAAGATGACCTCCAAGTTCCTTATCTTTTTTACTGGCTTGTAGTACCAAGGCAATTGCATTCCATCTAATAATTGAACGTAAACGTTGTTCCATGGCTAAATCACCGGGAATTCGCGCTTCTTTAGCCGTCGGAATCGTATTTAAGTAAGCCGTTGTTGCCTTATAGGGTAAATGTGCGCCGCTACGCCTCGCCATATCGATTAGTTTTTCGAGTAAATAATGTGCTCGCTCAGCACCTTCTTCTTCTAATACTGCTTCAAGCGCTTCAAGCCATTCTTGAGTCTCAATAGGATCATTATCTATATCAATGGGTAGGTTCATACAATTTTTCCTTAACGCAAATCTATAACGTTAACTGGTGTTTTGTTAGATGTTTTTCTATGAATTGAAAAAGTATAGCAGTCCTTGAGAAACATGCTTAAGACTAATACTTTAAATCATAAGTACGACAGATATTCATAGAGCTGGAAGGAATATAGCAGTAAGAACACAATTATACAAATGTTAGTATGGCTAACATCTTTTCTAATATGTTGAAAACTCGAAATTTGACTAAAGGGAATATTTGTAATGAATGAAAACGCTTAATTATACCCTACTTGTATTTGGTTAGCATGGCTATGCAATTAGTTTTTTACTCTTCATCCATTGATAACAATCATCAAGCATCTTATTAAGAGGGACATCAGCGTTATAATCGAGTTCATCTTGTGCTTTTTGACTACTTACCCTCAACACTTCACTGACAATTAAGACTTTCTCCGGTGTCATATCCGGCTCCTTTCCTGTGAATCTAGCAAAAAATACCGAAACTTGACCAACAACTTTCAAAAGCCAATGAGGCATTGGCTTTACTGGTACTTTCTTGCCTAATAACTTACCAATTTCAGAAACAAACTCAACAAAAGAAGCATCTGCACCAGATAATATATAGTTCTCCCCTTTTTTTCCTTTAATAGCTGCTTGTAAATGAGCTTTTACAATTTCCTCTATATGACAAAAACTGCCATAACCCGGTGGCACACCTGGTAATTTCTCATTGGCAACCATAGTTAACATCTGCGACCAATTATGTGCATCCCAAGGACCAACAAGATGACAAGGATTAAGAATAACTGCATCTAAACCTTTTTCCCTAACGGCTTTCTTAACTAGCCTTTCAGACAAAAGTTTAGTTTGATAATAATTAGCAAAACATTGATCACCTAACTGTTCCGTTTCTTCGGTGATAACTTTGTCATGATGTATACCGTAAGCCGCTATGCTAGATGTATGAATAAGCCGTTTCACTTTTTTATTTAGCGCGACTTCAATCATATTAGCAGTGCCTTGAAGATNGATTTTAGTTTGCATNNCATTATTGGCAGACCACATATTNGTATCTGCNGCGATATGAAAAATCCAATCNANGNCATCNGNGCAAGCNGNNTTCAANGANTCAATATNAAGAACATCACCTTCAAACCATTTGATAGGCATCTTCTCAAATGCTGNAACATTTGAAGTAGGACGTTTAATGGCACTGATGTCATGCCCTTCTTTGATCAATAGATGAACTAAATTTGTGCCTAGGAAACCGGTTGCACCGGTGATGAATATTTTCATTTTTTGTTTTACCCAAATTTAATAACTCGTAGATACCATCTCTCCAAACCGATTTCAAATGATAATTTAACTCATTTGTGGTCGGTACTCGCTTTGATGTTTTAAAACACCAAAACAAATCTGTACAAGCTTTCTCATTGCCGCACCAAGCGCCTGCATTTTTGTTTTTCCTGCTTTTAATAAGCGTTCATATTGACGTTTTATGTCTGGATTATATTGTATTGCAACGATGGCTCCCATATACAAAACAGCCCTCAAATGACTCGAACCATTTTTACATAAAGTGGTTCGGCCTTTCATTTTTCCTGACTCCCAAAGCTTTGGAACTAGTCCAACAAAGGCCGCTACTTGACGAGCGCTTGTAAAATCCTTACTTTCTAACAATGCCAACATTTCTCGCGATAAAACATCACCAATTGCCGGAATTGATTTTAATATAGCTCTGTTCTTTTTTAATGTCGGATTTTGTTCAATGTGATCATCCACTTGTTTTTTAATCCTTGCTACTTCAGTTCCAATAGACCGTATCATTAATTGCAGAGAGTCTATAACAGTCTCTGAAGCTTGGCTAATTTCGGCTTTTTCTAGCCTATTATTTTCTCGTTGCAGATCCTTTTCTAAGCTTGTAAGCCTTGATAACATGGCTCTTAACGTTCTTACATCTTTTGGTTCCGGCTTCCACTCGCGCGGTTGAACTAAGGCTGCATAACGAGCTAATACCATACTATCTTTTTTATCGGTTTTACCTCGAACACCTAATCCTTTTGCAAAGTCTCGAATAAACGCGGGGTTCATCACACTAACCCTCACTCCTATTTCATGTAACGCATAACACAATGCTTCGTGATAAATGCCGGTTGCCTCCATGGTCACACAAACGGTATTTAAGTCGCTTGTAATATTTTTTTCTATCCATGTTTTTAAAAGCCCAAACCCTTTTGTTGTATTGGGTAGTACTTTTGTTTTGATCTTTAATGCGTCAACGTCTCTTAACCAAAGGCAATCAAATTTATCTTTGGCAATATCAATACCTATATAATAATTCATCTTATAGCTTCCCTTGTTCATGCAGTGTCACTTTCTAAGAAAGGCACTTGGATACCATCCAGTTTATTAAGATAAAATGAATTGAGGGTTTCATCTACGAACCAGAGTATTATCTCTTAGGGTGGGCCCAAACTCACTCAATTCCTGTGATAGAATAATAGCTTATTACTCTATCTGGAGAGATACAAGGGTGGGCAATTTTTTCTGCCCACCATTTCATGATTCAAATTTTAAGCAATGGTGGGCCCTTAAAACCGTGCACACCCTACAAAAATAATGCTAAAGCCTTGCACTAAAGTGCGTAGTTTTATCTAGCGAACTGAAACAATAAAGAGGTAAAATCAGAGATTGATTAATCGTTTAAGCTAAGAGACATTTCATGCCAGCTCAATCCACCATGATTAGAGCCGGATTCGCCTAAATGCTTGAAGCCGTGATGAGCAT
Source organism: Paracoccaceae bacterium (assembly GCA_016765235.1). Taxonomy (GTDB): domain Bacteria; phylum Pseudomonadota; class Alphaproteobacteria; order Rhodobacterales; family Rhodobacteraceae; genus NORP23. Next base: position 46,387 of record JAESQH010000048.1, on the reverse strand, counting down.
ACAGATCAATTAATTCAGTTTGGCAAATTAAATAGATATTTGATTTGCCCATTTCTTTCATTGCGCCAATAAAATGATTCAATAACAAATTCGCAAATCCCCGCCGTTGATATTTTGGATGTATTACCACTGACATGATGACAATATGTAGCCCGCTCGGATCATGACCAACTAATTCTTTAAATTCTTCATCGGATAATTCAACTTTATGAGTAGCGCCGGAATTAACAAAGCCAATAATTTCTTCCTCATTTTCTAAAATGATAAAGCCTTCGGGATATGTTTTGATGCGCTTAAGAATTTTTTCTTTACTTGCAGCCTCATCCCCAGCATATGATTCTGTTTCAATTTTGAAGCATCGTGCTGACCCAATGGGTTACCTCTGCAAGATCACGCAAAACCGCAACCGGATCGGCCCCGTCTGCGTATTGGGAAGACAGCTCGCTCAATGCGGCGGCTGTATCGCCGCGCATGATCATATCAAACAAGTCCAGCACGCGCCCACGATCCGCCAAGCCCAACATCGCACGGACTTGATCTGCCGTGGTTTCCCCGGCCCCGTGTGAAATCGCCTGATCCAGCAAGGATTGCGCGTCGCGAACCGACCCTTCAGAGGCGCGTGTAATCAACGCCAAAGCGTCATCCGTAATTTTCGCGTTTTCGCTCTCGGCATTGCTGCGCAGCAACCCGATCATCACCTCAGGTTCAATGCGGCGCAGATCGAAACGCTGGCAACGTGACAAAACTGTAACCGGAACCTTGCGGATTTCTGTCGTTGCAAAAATGAACTTCACATGTTCGGGCGGTTCTTCCAACGTCTTCAACAACGCATTGAAAGCCGAGGTCGACAGCATATGCACCTCGTCGATAATATAGACTTTATAGCGGGCGGACGCAGCGCGGTAATGCACACTCTCGATAATCTCGCGGATATCGCCAACACCGGTACGCGAGGCCGCATCCATCTCCATCACATCAACATGGCGCCCTTCACGGATGGAAACGCATTGATCACAAACGCCGCAAGGTTCAATCGTCGGGCCACCATTGCCATCCGGTCCAATGCAGTTCAAGCCCTTGGCGATAATCCGTGCAGTGGTGGTTTTACCTGTGCCACGAATGCCGGTCATGATGAAAGCGTGGGCGATCCGATCAGCCTCGAACGCGTTCTTCAGCGTCCGCACCATGGCGTCCTGACCGATAAGGTCTGCAAAGGTTTCCGGGCGGTATTTGCGGGCCAGAACCTGATAGGTTGATGATGTCGTCTCGGTCATTATAATCCCGCTTGATAGGTTGAGCGAATGTTAAAAGGTAGTCGTGGGAATTGCCAGATAAATACCGCTTTGATGCTACGTGAATTCGGGGAACAGAAATTCTCGTGCTCACCGCAATGTTTCGAGGTCTTAGCATCGTGCTTGGCAGGGTGTGTTCTCCAACCTGACAAAACGCTGACATTCAGTGTAAGGAAGTTGAACGTCCGAATCCTTCAAGGTGTTTCTACCGGGCTCATCGATTCGCCCTTTGGAACCAGAAACAGGATATTTAAATGAAAAAGTCAAACACATCCGAGCAAGTTTTTTCCCGCCGCAAAGCGCTAGGCCGTATTGGTCTGTTTGCGACAGCCGCGTATACTGTACCGGCTTTCGCAACGCTTTCGATGGCGCACGCTGCTAGTGCCGCCAGCGGCACAAGTGGCTCAAGCAGCACAAGTGGCTCAAGCAGCACAAGTGGTACAAGTGCCGCAAGTGGCACAAGTGGCACAAGCGGCGCAAGTGGTCCTACTGACACTACTGGCACTACAGGCTCCACCACCCCGACCGCCGTTGAAGTCGAAGGTCAGTGTGGCCTCCCGGGTTCCGCAGGATATGACGCGTGCCTAACNGAAAACGGTTGGACAGGTTTCGTCGTAACGCCTTAAGCGCNCGTCCTGATATTNGGNTGCATATTGCGCCTGATATTTAGTTTATTATGGTATTCCTCCCTTCGCGGACGTGGAAGGGGGGGGATATATGTTATAGGGGTCTCGATTGTGGGCATGATTACTGGACATCTGAAATTTGACGGTCTCCACGCCACTGTTGAGTTATGCGTGGATCAGCAGTTCATCGATGCATTGCCAATTGTGTTCCCGCATTGGAACCACACAATAGTCCAGCACAACGAAACCAATAGTTTTGCGACTGTCACGCTGACTAAAAATAAATACGTTATCACATCGCCCTTCATGGATTCTCCGTCAAGTTTCGATGACCCGGCAAACACCCTGTGCGCCCTGATTGTCGAACTTGCATGGGCGCGCTTGCGCGATGACACCAGCCTTTTATGTCTGCACGGTGCCGCGATTGAATTCGCCGGGCGCTTGGTGATTTTCCCCAGTACACGGCGTGCAGGTAAAAGTACTCTGACTGTTGCACTCGCAGCGGCTGGAAAAACAGTTTTCACAGATGATTTCTTGCCCTTGAAAGCCACAGCCGACGGACTGCTCAGCGGAACCTCCAGCGGAATCTCTCCACGTCTGCGTTTGCCGCTACCCGATCAAATTGGACCTGTCGCACTGGATTTCATTCAGAACCGCTCAATGATCCAGAATAGCCAGTATCGCTTCGTTACACCCAAATCCGGCGAGCTTGCCAATTTTGGCGATACCGCGCCCATCGGGAGCCTCGTATTCCTCGAGAGAACCGAAGGAGCCACTGCGCTGATCGAGCCGGTGTCGGAATCCGACGCACTTACCGCGCTGATCAAACAGAACTTTTCGCGCGCAATGAACGCAGCTGGTATTCTGAAAATGCTAGGCTTTATTTCGAAATCCGCACCGGCATNTCGNCTGATATACGATGATGCAGAACAAGCAGTTGCCCTGCTCGAATCCCGTTTTCAAAAATGGGATCGGGCGGCCCCAAACTTTTCAGGTGNTATGGGCGATGTGGCGTTCGAATCCGCNATTGAAGCNGAATTCACNCCCGAGCCCNTCAANATTTCTGACGGCAGGTTCATCCATGCCGCTGGAATTGANGAAGTGTCTAGCGACAGTAAGCGNTTCCTGACTGGGCATAANGGAAAAAGTATCCATTACTTAAATGACGGAGCCGTCAACATTTGGCGCTTGCTCGAAGAGCCAACCAGCACGATTGAAGCCATTCAAATGCTGTGTGCCGTTTTTCCCGACCACCCAGCCGAAGAAATCCACCGTGATGTTGTCGCCACTTTCACCGAATTCGCCCGCAATGGATTGTTGCAAAAAGCGGATACGATTTGCCATCCGTCTGAATTTGAGGCAACCTTGCCTCTGTAACCTGTATCAAGAGTTCCAGTAAAATGACCAAAATGCCAAACACCCTTGAAAACCCTTCGCGCCGCGCCGCAATGCGCCGGTTGGGTATGGCAGTCGCCACAGCGTATATCATTCCTGAGATTGTAATGCTAAGTGGGGCGCGTGCTTCCACCACGTCTTCAGTATCGGGTAGCGGGTCGTTCGTTACACCGCCCACACCGCCAACGCCCCCAAGCAATGTCGATAAAATCGAGGCCGACGACAAGGAAAGTGACGCTTGTCAAAAAGCCACTGCTCGCGAAAGAAATCAGGCAATGACCATCTCGCAGTCGGATTTCGACCGCGCGCAGGAAGCGGTTGATGCTGGCTTTGCCAAGCCACTTGAGGCAATATGGCCCAAGTTTAGTAGTGATTATTCAGGCAAAGTTATCGGAATCGAATTTACCGGCTTCCGCTGGCGTCCCCGCTACAGATTCAAGGCCATATCGAACCTTGGGCATTTGGAAACGGTGATTGTGTCGGCGCGGACCGGATTAATTGAAAAAGTTGTGGGCTGTTAATGCGAATTCTTATCGTTGAAGACGAGACTAAGATCGCAGAGTCGATCAGAGATGTCTTGTCACATTCCGGCTTCGTTCCCGAGATATCTACGGACGGTGAGGACGCTTGGTTCCGTGGTAGTACAGAGGATTACTCGGCTGCCATTCTCGATATTGGCCTACCAAAACTGGATGGACTTAGCGTCTTGCGAAACTGGCGTAACGAGCAGGTTAACATGCCGGTTATTCTACTCACTGCCAAAGGCAGTTGGTCAGAACGCGTTGACGGGATTGATGCGGGCGCCGATGATTATCTGGTCAAGCCTTTTCACATGGAAGAACTGATTGCGCGACTGCGCGCGCTGCTGCGCAGAAACGGGACGGACAAAAAAACCCAATTTCGCGCAGGCCCACTGCTGCTTGATACGCGCCAAATGCGAGTCAGCGTCGATGGTTCCCCAATCAATGTCACCCCGCTGGAATTCAAACTTCTTAATTTTCTACTGCACAATCGTGGCCGGGTAATCTCTCAGGAAGAATTGGCAACAAACATCTACTTTCAAGATCAGGAACCTGACAGCAATGCCGTTGAAGTCCTTCTTGGTCGTCTACGCCGCAAGTTAAAAACCGACATAATCCAGACCCGCCGCGGCTTCGGATACATCATCGAAGAACACGACAAATGAAAACATCGTCGCTTGGCCTCCGACTTTTCCTGCTTAGCTGTCTCTCGATTTTAGTAGCCTTGATTGCTACAATGTTCGTCCTGAACACGCTATTTCATGACTTCTTTGAAGAACGTATTTTTTCCGAACTAGATCGTGACCTCATCCAATTAACCGCGAATCTGTCGATCGAGAAAGACGGCAGCTTATCCGTGGAACCGCTGGCAAATCCGCGCTTCACCGTCCCGTTTAGTGGCCTTTATTGGCAGGCCGTAGAGCCGGAAAAACACGCCGTTGTTTCCCGCTCCCTATGGGGAGGAAGCTACGAATTTGTACCCAATCCAATCGCCGGCCAACAGGGGCGCAGTGAAATTGACTCAAACCAAGGTATCCCGCTTCTGATCACTGGCTGGACAATCCTGATCGGTGAAGGTGATTTGCAACGCGCGATTACCCTGTCTGTAGCGACCAACGAATCCGAAGTTTTCGAGGCCACTGCCAGATTCCGATCGGCATTTATTCTGTGGCTTGTGCTCATGTTCGTCGGGCTGATCATGGCATCGTGGGTTCAGGTCCGTCTCGGGCTGGTTCCATTGGAAACTTTGCGCAAAAAAGTTGAACAAGTCAGGTCCGGTGCTGAAAACAAGCTCGAAGGGCCATTCCCAAGCGAAGTACAACCGCTGGCCGGAGAGGTTAACGAACTGTTAGCGTTGCATGAAACATCTCTAAGCGACGCCCGCGAACGCGCCAGCGATCTCGCACACGGGCTTAAGACGCCGTTAACGGTGATGCAAACAATCGCGAGGGATTTACGAAAAATTAACCAGTCCGAACAAGCCGACGAGATCGATACGCAGATTGCATCGATGCACTATTATATCGAGCGGGAACTGGCGCGTGTCCGCACGCAAATACCAAGAAACANAAAAACACAAGCNGCTCCGATTGTTGACAAAATGGTCGCCACNATCCGCCNCTTCCCNCGCGAAACTCCGCTGGATTGGCACGTTGAAATACCTGACGATTTGAACACGCCTTTCGATGCGCATGATCTGTCTGAAATGTTGGGTAATATCCTTGATAACGCCCGAAAATGGGCGAAATCAGAGGTGCGAATTCATGGCGGCGCCCTACTGGAAGGTCGCGCTTACATCACTATTGAGGATGATGGCCCAGGCGTTCCAGACAACATGCTCCCAACCGCCCTTGCACGTGGCGAACGACTGGATCCGTCAGTCCAAGGCACAGGGCTGGGCCTCGCGATTTGCGCGGATATGGCTGAAAGCTACGGAGCCGATTTTACACTAGCTAAATCGTCGCTTGGTGGGTTGTCTGTCACAATTATATGGCAACAAGCTTAAATACGCGCATAATCCGTTAACCATTTTCTGTTTCTATGCCATGGAACGGCAAGTAAGCATTTAAAGCAGGAGCATTTCGTGAAAATAGCAATGATCGGCGCAGGATATGTTGGATTAGTTTCCGGCGTATGCTTTTCGGACTTCGGCCATCAGGTCATTTGTGTTGAAAAAGACCAAACCAAACTGGCCAAACTTCGCGCAGGGATAGTCCCCATTTTCGAACCCGGCCTAGAAATACTTTTGGAACGCAACATCGCTGAAGGACGGTTGGAGTTTTCGGATGACCTCGCAACCGCGATCAACGATGCGGACGCGATTTTCATAGCCGTTGGCACTCCAGCACGGCGCGGCGATGGCTACGCCGACTTGACGTACGTCTACGACACCGCGCGCGAACTGGGCGAAAAACTTTCAACGGACACTGTAATTATCACAAAATCCACGGTTCCCGTCGGCACCAACCGCGAGATTAAGCGGATTATCACCGCCTGCAATCCAAAGGCTGCATTTGAGGTGGTTTCCAACCCCGAATTCCTGCGCGAAGGGTCCGCAATCGAAGATTTCATGCGCCCGGACCGTGTTGTGGTGGGCGTTGAGTCGTCAGAAGCCGAGGCCGTAATGCGGAACATTTATCGCCCTCTTAACATCCGCGAAACACCTATCGTGGTAACTGATCTGGAAACCGCTGAGACAATAAAATATGCCGCAAACGCGTTCCTTGCGATGAAAATCACCTTCATCAATGAAATCGCCAACCTTTGCGAAAAAACGGGCGGGGATGTTCAGCAAGTCGCCAACGGAATCGGGCTTGATACACGGATCGGCGGCAAATTCTTGCACGCAGGCCCGGGGTACGGTGGCAGTTGTTTTCCTAAAGACACGCTGGCACTTGTGCAAACCGGGGAGCGGTACGGCGCACCACAACGGATTATTGAAACGGTTGTTGCCGTGAATGATGCGCGAAAGTCAGATATGGTTGATAAAATTGTCGCCGCTTGCGGTGGCAGCGTGAAGGGGAAACGTATCGCCATTCTTGGCGTGACGTTCAAGCCAAACACCGATGATATGCGCGACGCGCCTAGCCTTGTGATTATCCCGGGGCTGATCGCAACTGGTGCCAGCATAACGGCATGCGACCCCGAAGGCGGGGACGAAGCGCGTAAGTTATTAAAGGGTGTCGATTGGGTTGATGACGCCTATTCGGCTGCGGATGGCGCCGATGCGTTGGTTATTATAACCGAATGGAACGCATTCCGCGGGCTTGACCTCGGGCGAATTAGGGAATTGTTAACCACTTCTGTGTTCATAGACTTGCGGAACATTTATCCGTCCCAAGAAGTTGATGCCGCCGGATTGACGCTCACCAGTGTCGGCAAAGGTATAATAGAAGGTTAATATCATGCGTAAGGTTTTCGTAACAGGCTCCGCCGGTTTTATTGGTTACCATTTGTGTCAACTGCTACTTGATGAAGGGTTCGAGGTAATCGGCTTTGACGGNATGACCGANTANTATGACGTGACGCTGAAGGAACGCCGCCAGCAAATGTTGCTGCAAAACCCGAATTACACGACCCACAAAGCCATGCTGGAAGACGTGGACGGGTTACGCAAGGCTTACATGGCCGCCAAACCTGACATTGTCGTACACCTCGCCGCGCAAGCGGGCGTGCGGTATAGTCTTGAAAACCCTCGCGCTTATATTGAAGCGAATATCGTTGGTACCTTCAATCTGATGGAACTTACGCGCGAATTCGGGGTTGAACACCTTCTTATGGCCTCGACCTCCTCTGTTTACGGCGCGAACGTGGACATGCCGTTCGCGGAAACCGACAAGACCGAAACGCCGCTTACGCTTTATGCTGCCACCAAAAAGGCGACCGAGGGGATGGCGCATTCCTACGCGCATCTATGGAAAATACCGACAACTATGTTTCGATTTTTCACGGTTTACGGGCCGTTTGGCCGCCCCGATATGGCGCTGTTTAAATTCGTNAAAGCCACCTTGGCGGGCGAACCTATTGACGTTTATAACCACGGCAACATGGCGCGGGATTTCACNTATGTGACCGACTTGGTCCGTGGCATCCGATTGTTGATTGATGCAGCACCCGTTGAACCCGAATCCCCTGAAAACATTCCGGATGGCGACAGCCTTAGCCCCGTTGGGCCCTATAGAACGGTGAATATCGGGAATTCCGACAAAGTCAGCCTTGGTGCATTTATCGAAGCCATGGAAGCGGCACTTGGCATGAAAGCTGTACGCAACAACATGGAAATGCAAATGGGCGACGTGCCGGCGACTTGGGCAAATGCAGACCTGTTGCAAACGTTAACGGGATATTGCCCGCAAACCAATGTTGACGAAGGCGTCGCCAAATTCGTTAACTGGTATCGTGATTACTACAACGTTTAACAAAGCCTAAACGAAAAACGGCGCCACAATCGGGCGCCGTTTTAATATTAACTATCTGTAAATCAGTTGTTCGCAGCCGCGGCTTCAGCCTCGGTTGAACGCTGGCCGTTGGCCCAGAAACCGTTGTATTCCTCGCCACTTGCGTACCGCATCACACCGCGACCCTGACGTTGGCCTTTGCTAAAGAAACCCTCGTAAACGTCGCCGTTCGGGTATCTCGCAACACCTTCACCGTCGATCTCGCCAGCTTTCCAGCCGCCTGCGTATTCAAAACCATCCGACATCGTGATCGTTCCAGTTCCTTCGCGTTGTCCGCTAACGAAACCGCCAGTGTAAAGCGTTCCATCGGCATATGTCGCAATGCCGTCACCGTGGCGCAAACCATTTTCCCAATCGCCGGTGTATTGATAGCCATCTTGGTAAACCATCGTGCCTTTACCGTGGTTCTTGGCGTTCAGGAATTCCCCTTCATAGACCAGACCATTGCCGTATTTCGCTATGCCAGAGCCCTCAATAATCCCGTTAATCCAACTACCTTCATAAGAACTGCCGTCGGGATACGTGATCGTACCAATGCCATGCGCTACATCGTTCAGGAATGCGCCGATGTAAACGGAACCGTCAGGATAGGTAACCTCACCTTGCCCCTCGATCCGGCCTTCGACCCAATCGCCGTTGTAAACATACCCGTCTGCGCCATTAAAAACACCTTTGCCGTAGCGCAAATCGCCCACGAATGTGCCTTCATAACGGTCGCCCGACGCATAAAGCGCAACGCCTTGGCCCTGCCGCTGGCCGTTAACCATATCGCCTTCATAGCGGTCACCGTTGGCCTGTGTAAGCACACCGCTGCCGTTAATCTGGCCGTTTTCCCAGCTGCCTACGTAAACCAGGCCATCGGGCAACGTCAGGCTGCCAGTACCTTGGCGAACACCGCGAACGATATCCCCTTCGTAGATCGCACCGTCAGAATAGGTGATCGTGCCCTTGCCGTCTTTCGTACCTTCCACCCAGTCACCCTCATAACGGTAACCGTTTTCGCTGGTCATGATGCCTACGCCGTGATGGACTGCATTCTCAAATTGCCCCTCATAACGTACACCGTTGGCATAAACTGCCACACCGCTACCGGAAATTTTCCCGTCAACCCAGCTACCTTCAAACGTCCCGCCATCAGCGAAAACAATCTTGCCTTGCCCTTCGGGGCGGCCATTAACAAACGCGCCGTCGTAAACCGAGCCGTCTGGATAAGTGGCAACACCCATTCCCTCAATCCGGCCAGCAACCCATTCACCGGTATATTCGTACCCGTTTGGCAAACGATATGTACCTTGCCCGTGCTGCTTCCCATCAAGGAATTCACCCTCGTAGATGCCGCCAGTGTCATACTGTTTAATCTGGACATTGCCCTCTTGTGACAACGCAGGTGACACCGCCAAAACTGCTACTGCGGCTCCGAATAGAATGAATTTTTTCAAACTGCCCTACCGAAGCTTGAACGCTCCGGCTCCCTTAGTTACTGCTGCGCGAAAATCGCGGCCCATATAATGAACGAAGTGTATGGTTATCCACGCCTTCTGACAACGACTTTTTGCAAACTTGGGTGGATCAATGGCGAACTGTTGCCCTAATTGCTTGTGCTTTGCCTCGTGAAGATAGTACTTCCTTCCTTAACTATCATCGCGGAGGCTTAAATGTCTGTTAATTTCTGTCTAACACTTTGCCAATTGAACCCAACCGTGGGTGACATTGCAGGCAACGCGGCCAAAGCGGTCGTGGCGCATCAACGTGGCAAGCAGAAAAACGCGGATTTTGTTGTGTTACCCGAGATGTTTTTAACTGGTTACCAAACGCAAGATCTGGTGACAAAACCTGCGTTTCTTGCGTCGGTGGCTGATAGTTTGGCCCGTTTGGCGATCGATTGCGCCGATGGTCCGGCCCTTGGAATCGGCGCACCTGTGCTTGAGGACGGCAAGCTTTACAACGCCTATTTCGTGCTGAAAGATGGCAAAGTCCACACCCATACACGCAAGCATCATCTGCCCAATAACCAGGTTTTTGACGAGCAAAGGTTGTTTGAGTCTGCACAGATTTCCGGCCCGTTTAGCCTTGGCCCGATCCGTATAGGCACCCCCATTTGCGAGGATGCATGGCACGAAGATGTATGCGAAACCATGGCCGAGAGCGGGGCGGAGTTGTTGATAATCCCCAACGGTTCGCCCTACTACAGCGGAAAGTTTGATCGCCGCATTAACCATATGGTAAGCCGTGTGGTCGAAACTGGCCTTCCGCTAGTTTATCTCAATATGGTTGGTGGTCAGGATGACCAGATATTCGACGGTGGATCGTTCGTGTTGAACCCGGGCGGTAAAATGGTAGCGCGAATGCCGCTGTTCGACGAGGCTTATGCCGAGGTATACTTTGAGCAAACGCCGGACGGGTGGCGCGCGCTGGAGGGCGAACTTGCCGATCACCCGTCGCTGGCGGAACAAGAATACCGCGCGATGGTTCTGGGATTGCGAGATTACATGGCGAAAACTGGATTTTCAAATGTGATCCTTGGGCTTTCCGGCGGTGTTGATTCTGCCATCGTGGCGACAATTGCTGCGGACGCTTTAGGGCCGGGAAATGTGCATTGCGTAATGATGCCCTCGGAATTCACCTCGCAGGAATCACTGGATGATGCGGCAGAGGTTGCGGCGTCACTGGGATGTCGCTTGGATACTATCTCGATATCCGACGGGCGCGAGGCGATTACGAATACGCTGGCGCCTTTGTTTGAGGGATTTGATGCAGACCTTACCGAAGAAAATATCCAGTCCCGCCTTCGGGGTTTGTTGTTGATGGCGATGTCGAACAAGTTCGGCTCTATGTTGTTAACCACTGGGAATAAGTCCGAAGTTGCAGTGGGTTACGCCACGATTTACGGCGATATGGCCGGTGGATACAACCCCATCAAAGACCTCTACAAGACACGCGTTTTTGCGACCTGCCGTTGGCGTAACGAAAATTTTGCACCGTGGATGAAGGGGTCAAAGGGCACCGTGATCCCTGTGAATATCATCGAAAAGCCACCGACCGCGGAACTGCGCGCGGATCAAAAAGACGAAGATTCCTTGCCGCCTTATGACATCCTCGACGGCATCCTGACCATGTTGATGGAGGGGGATGCATCCGTTGCGGATTGTGTTGCTGCGGGGTACGCGCGCGAGACTGTTAAAAAGGTTGAACACCTGCTTTATATCAGCGAATACAAACGCTTCCAGTCGGCCCCCGGGCCGCGCCTGACCAAACGGGCGTTCTGGCTGGATCGCCGTTATCCCATTGCCAACCGTTGGAGAGACCCATCATGACCACCACNCGTTTCGCCCCCTCGCCCACCGGATATTTGCACGTCGGAAACTTGCGCGCCGCCTTTATGAATTGGGCGATTGCACGCAAGTCTGGCGGCACGTTTATCTTGCGCCTCGATGACACTGATCCGGCACGTTCGACCGTTGAATTTGCTGACCAAATCAAACGTGATCTGGAATGGTTGGGGCTAACATGGGACCGCGTCGAAACGCAATCCTCGCGCTTGGATCGTTACAACGCAGTGGCGGATGAATTGCGGGCATCAGGGCGATTATATGAATGTTTTGAAACACCTACGGAGTTGGACTTGAAGCGCAAGAAGCAGTTGAACATGCGTAAACCACCGGTTTATGACCGTTCCGCACTGGCACTTTCGGACGCTGAAAAAGACGCGCTCAGGGCCGGGCGTTCGGGCCATTGGCGGTTCAAACTGGACCATGAACGGATCGAGTGGAAGGACGGAATTCTGGGCGATTTATCCATTGATGCGGCCAGTGTTTCGGACCCTGTTTTGATCCGTGGGGACGGGCAGTTTTTGTATACGCTGGCGTCGGTTTGTGACGATGTGGATTTCGGGATTACGAATGTGGTTCGGGGGTCCGATCATGTGACCAACACCGCGACGCAAATTCAGATTATCGAGGCATTGGGTGGGACGGTTCCGGAGTTCGCGCATCACTCGCTTCTGACGGGGCCGCAAGGTGAGGGATTGTCCAAACGTCTTGGCACATTGGCGCTAAAAGACTTGCGGGAACAAGGGGTTGAACCGATGGCATTGCTGTCACATATGGCGCGTTTGGGGTCTTCTCAGCCGTTGGAATTGCAACAGGATATGGCTGATCTGGTCGAAGGGTTTGACCTGTCCAGCTTTGGGGCTGCGCCGACGAAATTCGATGTGGCGGACCTTGGGCCTTTATCGGCTAAGGTGTTGCATTCTATGGATATTAGCCGTGTTCAGGATGATCTTGATGCGCTCGAAATTCCTGAAGATATGGCTGCACCTTTCTGGGAAATGGCGCGTGAGAATATCGAAACGCGTGCCGATTTGGCGGCGCTTTGGGCGTTGTGTCGTGATGGTGTGGGTCCTGCGGTTGCGTCAGAAGACGTTGATTTCATTGAACAAGCTATGGAGTTACTGCCGGATGCACCTCGCTCAAACACCACTTGGAAAGAATGGACCACGGCGGTAAAAGAGGCGACCGGGCGCAAGGGAAAGGGGTTATTTATGCCGCTTCGAAAAGCGCTGACGGGGATGGAGCATGGGCCGGATATGTCGAAGTTATTGCCGCTATTGCAGAACATCGGCGGGCGTTAACTTTTAGGGCCAAAGCCGTGAATTTCGTGTGCGCAATGCGTACACAACCCGTACACAGCGCGTATGCACAAATTGCGTTAACCTTTGGAGTTGGCGCCCCATTTATCCTGCCAAGTCGGAAGGGTATCCCCCTCTGCCGCGCACGCTGCATAAACGCCCCGTGCGATGGCGCGGGAAAGGCAGAATGCGGCGGCGTCGCCGATTGCTAACTGGTCCATTGCCGGATCGGTTAGTGCGATTTTTCCTGTTGCGGCCGCGAAGATCAGATCACCATCGAAGGGCGTGTGGCTGGGCACGATGGCGCGGGCCATTCCGTCGTGGGCGGCGACGGCCATTCTGGTTGCTTGCGCTTGGGTCAAATCGGCATCCGTCGCGACAATCGCAATCGTTGTGTTCGTACCGGAATCCAAGTGGCTGAACGGTNGTTGGTCCAACAACGGGTCGAAATTGGTTGCTGGGCCACATCCGCCGTATTCTTCATCGACCTCGAATGGGGCGGCCCAGAAATGTTTTTGTTCTTGCTGGACGACCGAGCCAATGGCGTTTACCGCAACCAATGCTGCGACCGTGATGCCGTTTTCCANCACCACCGAAGCGGAGCCGAGGCCGCCTTTTAGTTCGCGAGTTGTGGCCCCCGTTCCGGCACCGATTGTGCCAAGCGCGAAGTCTTCGGACGCGTCGGTCAGCGCGGCCAAACCCATCGCTTTATAGGGGTTGTCTGTCCAATTTTTGTCACCGCCATTTAGCAGATCAAACAGGATCGCGCCCGGCACGATGGGGATGGTGGCATCGCCAACTTTGAACCCGCGCCCCATTGCGCGAAGGCCGTCGCAAACGCCGGATGGGGCATCTAGGCCGAAGGCGGAGCCGCCCGAAAGTACCAGCGCGTCGACTTCTTGGACCAGTTTGTCAGGGGCCAGAAGTTCCGTTTCCCGCGTGCCCGGTGCGCCGCCCATGACGTGGACGGCGGCGACGAAAGGTTTGTCGCCAAGCAGGACGGTGCAGCCGGATTTCAGCACATCGTCTTGAGAATTGCCGACGCGAAGGCCGGCAACGTCGGTGATTAGATTGCGTTGGCCGACCTTCATATGCAGCGCCCTCCGTCGACTTCCATAGCGACGCCGGTGATCATACTTGCCTCGTCCGAGCATAGGAAAAGCGCGGCGTTGGCCATGTCCTCGGGGGTGGAAAAGCGGCCGAGCGGAATGGTGGCTATGAACTTGGCGCGGATTTCCGGTGTGTCTTCACCCATGAACGACTTTAGCAACGGTGTTTCACCTGCTACGGGGTTGATTGCGTTGACACGCACACCGCTTGGGGCGAGTTCAATCGCCATCGTTTTGGTCGCAGTGATCATCCAGCCTTTGGAAGCGTTATACCAGTTCAGATTGGGCCGTGGACTGACCCCTGCGGTTGAGGCGACGTTCAGGATCGCACCAGAACCGTTCGCCTTCATGTGCGGCACGATGTATTTCGCGGTCAGGTAAACTGACTTGGCGTTGACGGCCAGAACGCGGTCGAAGTCTTCCTCGGAAACCTCCTCCATCGGGGCCGGAGTGTGGGTTATTCCGGCGTTGTTTATCAGGATATTGAGGGTGTTGAAGGCGGTAAAGGCGGCCTCGGCCATTGCGCGGACGCTATCGCCGTTCGCGACGTCAACTTGGTGGGCAATGCCGCCGATTTCGTCTGCGATTTCCTGTGCCGCTGCAAGGTTAATGTCGGCGACCATCACGCGCGCGCCCTCGGCCACAAATTTGCGAGCGATACCTGCGCCGAAGCCCGATCCGCCGCCCGTTACGATGGCTGTTTTTCCTTCGAGTCTCATGATTTTCTCCTATTAAGTTAAGGCGATTTTCGCACCGTTAGCGCCGACGCGCAAGCTCTCGATAGAGGGCTTCTGGAGTTACCGCGATTTCAGCGGCCATGCGGTGCCACGACCCTTTCGGGGGGAGTTTGCCGTTATTCCAAACTAGCCATGCGTTGAGGCGATCCGCGACTTTTCGNAACGAGATTATCTCGGCGCGGCGCCGCGCATTTTGGACTTCACGGGCCAGATGAGCGGCGAAGGCGAGTGCTGCGGCGGGGTCGGTGGCCAACAGTTTACGAACGGTTTGGCGGTTGAAGGCGATCAGCGTGGAATCTTCGACGGCGACGGCGGAACAGTGGTATGCGGCGGTGTTGAACGAGGCTTCCGCAAGGATTGCGCCTTCGAATGCGCGTTGTAAAATAACGCCGGTGCCGTCTTCTTGGCGGCGCAGCAGATGCACCTCTCCGCTTTGCACGACAAAGTGTTGGCTTACCGGATCGCCCCGCTCGAACACCAATGCGCCAACGCGGAACTGGTGTCGGGTATGTTTCAGGTTTGAGAGGTGGTCAAAAAAACTGCCGGGCATGATTGCTATCATGTTACTTCAAACCGGTGTAGCGCAAGGTGCAATCCGGTGAAAACTACTGAAAAGAGATTAACATATGCTGAAAATTTTACTGGCAGCAACTTTGCTATCAACTCCGGCACTCGCGCAGATGCAACATACGCCCGGAATGCAGATGGGCGGGGCGCAGTCCGGCGTGATAATCCCTGGCCAAATGACGATGCAAGGCGTCGGTGGCTCGCCACTGTCGGAACCGGGCCAGTCGGCGTTTGCCACCATTGCCGAAGTTGTCGCCATTCTTGTGGCCGATCCGGAAACTGACTGGTCACAGGTTAACATCGACACGTTGCGCGAACACTTGCAGGATATGGATCGCGTCACGCTCGACTCAGTTGCTGTTGCGGAGGAAGTCGCGGGCGGAATCCGCTTTCTCGTAACCGGCACGCGGTATGTCAGCCTGTCGATACAACGAATGGTCATTGGCCACGCAAGCGTTATGGATGGAGTGGATGGTTGGCGATATTCTGGCGAGATTATTGCCAATGGTGCGGCGATGACCGTTCTGGTACCGGAAGTCGATATGGCGAAACTTGAGGCGCTTGGATTCTACGGTTTGCTCGCGGCAGGCCCGCACCACCAGCCGCATCATTGGGCCATGGCGAATGGTTTGGGCATGGGTATGAACTGACGAAATACCCGACATACTTGCGCGACCCGTCAACCGTGATGGGCTGCGACAGTTTTGAGAACAGAGAAACCATAGAGCGCCTCGAAACCTTTTTCGCGGCCGTGGCCGGATTTGCCGACCCCGCCGAAGGGTAGTTCGACACCGCCGCCGGCGCCGTAATTGTTGATAAACACTTGGCCTGCGCGCAACGCTTTTGCCAGTCGCATTTGGCGCGCGCCGTCACGGGTCCATATTGACGCGACCAGACCGTAGGCGGTGCCGTTGGCAATGCGCAATGCGTCGGCCTCGGTGTCGAACGGGATGATTGCTTGCACGGGGCCGAAGATTTCGTTTTGGGCGAGTGGGTCATCGGGGTCGATGCCGCCGTATAGGGTTGGGGCGAAGTAGTGGCCGCCTTTGGGTGCGGAATCCACGATGGTTGCTTGTGCTATGATACGTGCTGGATCGGCGGCTTTCACGAAGCCCTCGACGATCTCTTTTTGGCGGGCAGAAATCAGTGGGCCGACATCGAGATCGTCCATAGCCGGGCCGACTTTCAGCGCACGATACCGCTCGCCCATCATTTCGGTTAATTTTTCGTAAACGCCGCGTTGTACTAATATCCGCGAGGAGGCTGAGCAGGTTTGGCCTGCGTTTTGCACCCCTGCGTTCACCAAAAACGGTAGGGCGGCGTCAAGGTCGGCGTCATCAAAAACGATTTGTGGGGATTTCCCGCCGAGTTCGAGGGTGACCGGCACGATGGCGTCTGCGGCGGCTTTCTGGATTAACGAACCTACGCCAACCGATCCGGTAAAGGAGATGTGGTTGATTTCAGGATGGGAAGATAACGCCGCGCCTGCCTCTTCGCCAAGGCCGGGGACGACGTTTAGTGCCCCTGCGGGAAGGCCGGCTTCTTCGGCAATTTTGGCGAATGCGAGCGTGGTTAGGCAGGCTTCTTCGGCGGGTTTTAGCACGGCGGCATTGCCCATGGTTAACGCCGCCCCGACGGAGCGGCCGATGATTTGCATGGGGTAATTCCACGGCACTATGTGGGCGGTGACACCGTGAGGTTCACGCAAAGTATAAACGGTGTATCCATCGAGATAAGGGATGGTTTCGCCGTGGATTTTATCGGCAGCGCCCCCGTAGAATTCCATGTACCGTGCGAGGGCCACGGCATCGGCGCAGGCTTGTTTGAGGGGTTTTCCGACATCGGCGGCTTCCAGTCTTGCTAGAACGTCAACGCGTTCAAGGACCAACTGCCCGATGCGGGTTAAAATGCGACCACGTTCGACTGCCGTTTTGCGGCCCCATTCACCGGATAGCGCGGTTTGTGCGGCTTGAACGGCGGCGTCCACATCGGCGCGTTGGCCGCGGGCGATGCGGGCTATTTCAGATCCGTCCGAGGGGTTTTCCAGCGGCAAAGTTTCGCCGCTAACGGGCGCAACCCATTCGCCCCCGATGAAGCATTTCGAGGCATCGAACCACAGGTCATTTTGGACGGACATTAGATATTTTCCTTCTCAAGCGCGTCTTGCAGCGACGGCGCGGCAGCTATCAGGGTTTTGGTGTAGTCGTGTTGCGGATTGGTGAAAACGTCTTCGGTTTCGCCGTATTCAACGATCTTTCCGGCCTTCATGACCATGACACGATCGGTTACTGAGCGAACGACGGACAGGTCGTGACTGATGAACAGGTAGGACAGGTTCAGGCGGCTAGACAGGTCTGCCAAAAGGTCCAGAATTTGGGCGCGGATGGAGACGTCTAATGCGGAAACTGCCTCGTCCAGAATGATCAGGTCGGGGCGTAAAATCAGGGCGCGGGCAATGGCGATGCGTTGGCGTTGCCCACCGGAAAATTCGTGGATGTATTTGTCCACGTCTGATGCTTGCATGCCGACGCTTATCAAGGCGTCAACCACGGCTTTGGCCCGTTCGCTGCCTTTTGGCTCGGACTCCAGCAAATGCAGCGGCTCGGCGACTAGCCGGGCCACCTTATGCCTTGGATTGAACGAACCGTATGGGTCTTGGAACACCACTTGCATCTTGCGCCGCAAGTCGCGCGGCATGTGGGTTCCGGCTTCTACGGGCACGCCGTGGATGCGGATTTCACCGCCTTGCAAGGCCTCTAGGCCGAGGATTGCGCGGGTTAGGGTGGATTTGCCGCAACCGCTTTCACCGACAAGGCCGAGGTTTTCGCCGTCATGAAGGGTGAAGCTGACATCGCTTACGGCGCGGAATTTTTGTGGTTTTCCGAAGACGGATTTGCGCGGCAATATGTAGTCGCGAATGGCGTTGCGGACTTCGAGTAGCGGTGTCTTGGATGCGCGTTCTGCCCCTTTGTCGGGGACGTGGCTGGAGGCTGCGAACAGGGCTTTGGTATAGGGGTGTTGCATGTTGCGGAACAGTGCGTGGGTTTCACCGGATTCCACCACCTCGCCGCCTTTCATGATGACTATGTGGTCGGCAACCTCGGCAACCACGCCGAGGTCGTGGGTGATGAGCATCAGGCACATGCCGTCTTCGGCGACCAGCGTTTTCAGCAGGTCGAGGATTTGCGCTTGTGTCGTGACATCGAGGGCCGTGGTTGGCTCATCCGCGATTAGCAGTTTGGGGCGCAGCGCGATGGCCATTGCGATGACGACGCGTTGGCGTTGGCCGCCGGAAAGTTCGTGTGGGTAACGTGTTAGCGGAAATTGGTCTGCGGGCAGGCCGACGCGGTTGAGGGTATCACGGGCAATGGCGGTGGCCTCGCTCCGCTCGGCGTTCCCGTGAATTAGCACCGTTTCCGCTACTTGGGCGCCGATGGTTTTAACGGGGTTCAGGGCGGTCATCGGTTCCTGGAAAATCATGCCGATATCGCTGCCGCGAATGGCGCACATCTGCGCTTCGGATTTGGCAAGCAAGTCTTGTCCGTCGAGGGCAATTTTACCGCTGACTTTAGCACCTGTGGGCAGCAGGTTCATCACTGAATATGCGGTCATGGATTTACCGGAGCCGCTCTCGCCAATCACACCGATGATCTGGCCTTTGACGGCGGACAGCGATACGTCTTTCAGGATCGGGATGCCGTAGATCGACATGTTCAGGTTTTCGATTTGCAGGAAGCTCATGTGCGGGACCGCCGTAGTCTTGGGTCCAGCAAGTCACGCAATCCGTCACCCATCAGGTTTAGGCCCAACACCGTTAGTACGATTGCCATGCCGGGGAAGATGGCGAGGTGGGGGGCGAAGCTGATCATGGTTTGGCTTTCGGCCAGCATGCGACCCCAGCTGGGGATTGGCGGTTGGGCACCGAGGCCGACGTAAGAGAGGCCTGCCTCGGCCAAGATGCCAAGTGAAAACTGGATGCTGCCTTGGACGATCAGAAGGTTGAGGATGTTGGGTAAGATGTGCTCGATCGATATGCGGGTGGCGTTTTTACCTGCGACGCGGGCTGAGAGGACGAAGTCGCGGGTCCACAACGAAAGGGCAGCGCCGCGTGTTAAGCGGGCGAAAACGGGGATGTTGAAGATGCCGATGGCGATGATCGCGTTTATGGCGGAGGGGCCGAAAACGGCGGTGATCATGATGGCGATTAGTAGGGCTGGGAAGGCGAATACCAGATCGTTGGTGCGCATGATGATTTCATCGAGCAGGCTGTCTTTGCGGGCAGCGGCGGCCAGGCCGAGGGGGACGCCGAGGATTATGCCGATGCCCACCGCGACCACGGCCACGGCGATGGAAGTGCGCGCGCCGACCATGATCATGGAGAATATGTCACGGCCAAAGTGGTCGGTTCCAAACCAGTGTTCGGCAGAAGGGTCTTGCAGTTTGTTGGGGATGTCCAGTTTGGTGACATCAAACGGTGTCCAAAGGAACGAAAAGAGCGCTGCCCCGACGAATATCGCGGCGAGGATTGCGCCGATCATGAAGCTGCGATTGCGCAGGGCGGATTTCACGAAGTCCATTAGCTGCGTCCCCGTAATCTCGGGTCAACGGCGGCGTAGGCGATATCGACGATGAAGGTCACAACAACTACGGCGAAGACCAGAAGCATGACAACGCTTTCGACCACGATCAGGTCACGTTGGGGGATGCTTTGGAAAACCAAGCGTCCTAAGCCGGGTAGGAAGAACACGTTTTCGATGATGATTGCGCCTGCCAGCAGGAACGAGAATTGCAGGCCGATTATGGTTAACACAGGGATCATGGCGTTGCGAAGCGCATGACGCCAAAGGGCTTGGCGTTTGGTTAGGCCTTTGGCGCGGGCCGTGCGGATGAAGTCTTCGTTCATGGTGTCGATCAGGGCAGAGCGCATGACGCGG
Organism: Paracoccaceae bacterium; assembly: GCA_016765235.1. Classification (GTDB taxonomy): domain Bacteria; phylum Pseudomonadota; class Alphaproteobacteria; order Rhodobacterales; family Rhodobacteraceae; genus NORP23. The sequence goes on along the minus strand of JAESQH010000048.1, from coordinate 26,122 downwards.
GCGAGGATGGAGGCTTGCGGCAGGGCTAGTGATATCGCGGGAAGGGTCAGCGCCTTCATGCTGACGAAAAACCCTTTGTCCCAGCCGGGAAAACCGCCTGCCGAGAACCAGCGGAGGTTGATCGCGAAGAATACAACCAGCAACATCGCGAACCAGAAATTCGGGATTGCGACGCCGAGTTGCGTTGCGCCCATTATTGACACATCGGCCGCAGAACCGCGTTTTGAAGCCGCAAGGATGCCGGCTGGAAAGGCGATTAGCGTTGAAAGCGTAAGGGCGTAGATCGCGAGAGGTAGAGAGATCAGAATGCGGTCGCCGATCATGTCCACCACTGGTGTTCTGTAGGTGTAAGAAACCCCGAAATCGCCCGTTAACATTCCCGTAACCCAAGTGATGTATCGTTCCATTGCAGATACGTTCAGGCCAAGTTCCGCGCGCAGGGCGGCGACGGTGTCGGGTTGGGCGTTGATGCCGAGCATATAGGAGGCAGGGTCGCCGGGGACAACCTCGATTGCCAAAAAAATCACGGCGCTGGCGGCCAGCAAGCTGAGGCCAAGGGATAGCAATCGTTTCAGCGAATAGCGAAGCATGGGGACCAGTTTTCAAAGGAGGGGGCAGAGGCGCGAACGCCTCCGCCGATTGGTTTTAGTCGTTCCAGTAAACGGCGGTTAGGTCCGTTGCCTGTGTCGGTGCGTTCTGCCAAAGGCCAACGATGTTGGCGTTTGCCACTGTCGTGCTGGCCAACTGGAATAGATAGCCGTTGACGTAATCGTCGGCAATCATCCGTTGTGCAGATTTCAGGATCGCGGAACGTGCATCGGGGTCCGTTGCGGCGTTCAGATCGTCCATCAACTGGCGGAATGCTGCGCTGTCGTACTGGAAATAGTACTCGGGGCGGGCATAGATGCCGATGTCCATAGGCTCGGTATGGGAAACGATTGTTAGACCGAAGTCATAGCCGCGGAACACTTGTTCCAGCCATTGCGCCCATTCCAGATTGCTGATTTCAACAGTGATGCCAACTTCGCGCAACTGGGCGGCGATGATTTCACCACCACGACGTGCGTAGGATGGAGGTGGCAGTTTCAGCGTTGTTGTGAAACCGTCAGGATAACCCGCTTCGGCCAGCAGGGATTTCGACAACTCGGGGTCGTAGTTCGACTGGCTCGTTAGATCGACATAATCGGGATTGTGCGGTGCGAAGTGCGTACCGATTGGTGTCCCAAGGCCAAACATTGCGCCGTCGATAATCGCTTGGCGGTCAATGGCGTGAGCCACAGCCTCGCGGACTTTCACGTTGTCAAACGGTGGCATTTTGTTGTTGATCGCAAGGATGGTTTCGCCTTCAGTGGAGCCGACAAGCACTTGGAAACGCGAGTCAGCCTCGAATTGCGGCAGGTTTTCCGGTGCGGGGTAACCCGGGAAGGCATCCACATCTTCGGCCATCACAGCAGCAAACGCGGCGACGGGGTCAGAGATGAACTTGAACGTCGCGCTGTCTAGGCGCGCTGGTGTGCCCCAGTAATCGGCGTTTTTGGTGATGGTGATGTTGTCACCCTGAACCCAGTTGGTGAATGTGAACGGGCCGGTGCCGATTGGGCTTGTTTTCGCATTGTCGATGGACTCAGGTGCCACGATAACTGCGTCGCCCCATGCCATGTTGAACAAGAACGCGCCGTTTGGTGCGGACAGGGTCACGCGAACGGTGGTTGCGTCGACGGCTTCAACTGTGTCTATGCCAGTGAACAAGGCTTTCTGTGCATTGGTGGAATCCTCAGAACGCGCGCGATCTAGCGAGAATTTCACATCTTCGGAATCCATTGATGTGCCGTCATGGAATTTAACGCCGGATTGCAGGTTGAAAGTGTAAACCAACCCGTCGTCAGAAATCGTCCAGCTTTTGGCCAGCGCAGGCAGAATTGCGCCTGTTGCATCGAAACGTGTCAGGCCTTCAAAAATGTTCGCGTAAACGACGCTGTCAATCGCACCGGCGGCAGCACCTGTTGGGTCCAGATGCGGTGGTTCCAGCTGCAAGCCGATGGTGATGTCCATTGTCTGGGCGCTCGCCATTCCGGCTGTAATCGCCAAGGCGCTGGCCATCGCCAGCTTGATACTCAGGTGTTTCATATCTTTCTCCACAGTTTATCGGGGCGTTCAGGATTTGGTGCCCGTATTTGTTAACAACTCTGCCAAAGCTAACCCCATAACCTTGGCGGAGTCTATCATATCTTGCACTGCAATATATTCATCCGGTTGGTGCGCGAGGTCCAATATTCCCGGTCCGTAAGCGATGCAATTCTTCATGCGACCAATGCGGTCGATGTGTTTTTGATCGTAGGTTCCGGGTGAGACCACGTATTCGGGTGGTTTGCCCAACACCTTTTCGATGGCGCGGCTGACGGTCGTGACCACAGGCGCATCTTTAGCCGTCATGCTTGGCAAAACCTCGTGCAAGTCGCGAATGTCATAGGTGAACTTTTCGCGCTCAGCTTGCACTTTGTCCAACAGGTTGTGCATTTCGCGGCGCACATCGTCGATGTTTTCTTCGGGCAGGAAACGACGATCAATAATCATTTTGCAGCTGTCTGGCACGCAGGGCGCAGGCAAGCCGGTATAGCCTTTCTCCTGTACGGGTTCGCCGCTGTGGATCGAATTGATGTTGAGGGTCGAGTTTTTAGCTCCCTCTGGAATGATCGGAAGTTCCGAGCGACGCTTGGCGAGTGCGGGAAACAATGTTGCCTCCATTTCCTCCATCACGGCGCCCATATGTCGCACCGCACAATCGCCTAAAAATGGCATGGAGCCATGTGCAATTCTCCCGTGGGTTTCAATTTCCGCCCACCAGACGCCGCGATGGCCAAGGCAAACGCGGTCTTTATGAAGCGGTTCGGGGATGATCACGTGTTGCACGCGCTCGGGCGTGAAAAACCCTTTTTCGGCGAGGTAGGCTACGCCACCGAAACCGCCGGTTTCCTCGTCCGCCGTGCCTGATATTTCGATGGCACCGGAATAGTCGGGCCATGTGTCGAGGAACGCTTCGACCGCGATGATGGAGGTGGCGAGGCCGCCTTTCATATCGCACGATCCACGGCCGTATATCTTGCCGTCGGATAATTCCGCGCCGAAGGGGTCGAACGTCCAGCCCTGCCCGACTTCGACAACGTCGATGTGGGAATTGAAGTGTACGCAATCGCCGGAACGCGCGCCTTCGCGGCGTGCCACGACGTTCCAGCGCGGGTATTTATCGCTGTCACCGGGGGTGTCGTAGGCGCGGATCATCTCGATTTCAAAGCCGCGTGATGTTAGGCGCCGCGCCAGATATTCGCAGATTTCAAGGTAGTTGTTGCCGGGTGGATTGAGCGTCGGGATACGGATCAGGTCTTGTGTCAGGGCGATCAGGTCTTCGCGCGCAGCGTCAATACGCGCGAGAAAATCCGCTGTCTTATCCGCTGCTACGCCCATTCCGAACCTCTCAATATTCGCTGGTTACCAAACCATTAAACTGGTTTAGTAGGTGGGCAGTATGCGGGCCACGGCGGCCTCGTCGCAATACGGTAGAAATACGGATGGAAATGGACGATTTCACAAAACTGGCGTTCGAGCACGCGCCAATAGGTATCGTTCTGACCGAAAACCGGATTATCAAAGCCTGCAACCAGACGTTTGTTGACCTGTTCGGGTATTCACGGCCCGAACTGATAAACGAGTCCTTCCGCATGCTTTACGAGACCCGCCGCGAGTTTGACGATATCCGCGATATTGGCCTGACGCCCTTGCGGGAAACCGGCAGTTATACGGACGAGCGCCTGATGTTACACCGTGACGGGTCGATGTTTTGGTGCCGCTTCAGGGCGCATACTTTAACGCCGGATAATCCATTGGGACAAACGGTTCTGACCTTCGCCGATATATCCGAAACGCACCAGACCATCGCCTTAACGCCGCGCGAACGGCAAGTTGTGATGCTGTTGCGCAAGGGGCAAACTAGTAAGGAGATCGCCCGAAACTTGTCGATCTCGCCCCGCACGGTGGAAGATTATCGCGCGACACTACTGGCTAAATTCGAGGTTAAAAACGTGGCAGAATTGTTGGCGCATCTAGTTGGAACAGGGCACCCCTAAAGGCGCCCTCCCGCCCGTCAGGGTCGTCGATTTGCACGCAAATCGAAACCCCTCCCGTTGGGCCAAGCCTCGCCTGCGGCTCGGCGGTTGTTACTTGTCGCGATTTTGTTTTTCTACGATGCCGGAGGTGCCTTCGCGGCGTTCCAGTTCAGCCAAAACGTCTTCCCATTTCACGCCGCGCGAGGACAGCATGACCAACATGTGAAACAGCACGTCGGCGGCTTCTTCGGTCAGGTTTTTGGGGTCGTTTTTGGCGGCAGCGACAATCGCTTCAACCGCTTCTTCGCCAAATTTCTCGGCGCATTTAAAGGGGCCACTGGCGAGCAGTTTGGCGGTATAAGAGGCCGCCTCGTCGCCGCCTTTGCGCGTTTCAATCGTCTGCGCCAAGCGCGTTAATACATTATCCATTATAACCTCACCGGCACACCGGCCGCTTGCATAAATTCTTTTGCTTCACGAATGGTATAGTCGCCGAAGTGGAAAATGGAAGCGGCGAGGACGGCTGAGGCGTGTCCCTCCACCACTCCGTCCACCAAGTGTTGTAAATTCCCCACACCGCCGGAGGCAATGACAGGCACTGGCACCGCGTCTGCGATGGCGCGGGTTAACGGTAGGTTAAAGCCCTCGCGCGTACCATCGCGGTCCATCGAGGTTAGCAGGATTTCGCCAGCGCCTTTGGAAACCACCTGCTTGGCGAACTCGATTGCGTCAATGCCTGTGGCCTGCCGACCGCCGTGGGTGAAAATCTCCCACTTTCCGGGGGAAACAGTTTTCGCGTCAATCGCCACGACAATGCACTGGTTGCCGAATTTGTTTGCGCTGTCGGCGATCACATCGGGATTGGCCACTGCTGCGGAATTGAACGAGACTTTGTCAGCCCCTGCCAGCAGCAATTTGCGCACATCGTCGGGTGTGCGAACCCCGCCACCGATGGTTAGGGGCATGAAGCATTGTTCTGCTGTGCGGGAGACCAGATCGTACATTGTGCCACGATTTTCGACCGTGGCGGCGATGTCTAGGAAGCATAGTTCATCTGCCCCCGCAGCATCCTAGGCTTTGGCGGATTCCACGGGGTCGCCTGCGTCAATAAGATCGACGAAGTTGACGCCTTTGACGACACGGCCGTCTTTGACGTCTAAACACGGGATTATGCGGGTTTTTAGCATGGTTATCCCTTTAGGTAGGCAGCCGCCTCGGCCACATCGATTGCACCGTCATATAGCGCGCGGCCAGAGATTGCACCGTTGAGTGGGGCACCGCAGTTTTTTAACGCCTTCAAATCGTCCATTGACGAAACTCCGCCCGACGCGATTACGGGAATGTTAACCGCGTTTGCCAAGGCTGCCGTGGCGGTGACGTTCGGGCCTTGCATTGCGCCGTCGCGGTCGATGTCGGTGTAGATGATGGCGGCGACGCCTGCGTCTTCGAATTTTTTCGCCAAATCGAGAGCGGTTACGTCGGTTGTTTCGGCCCAGCCTTCAACGGCAACCATACCGTCGCGCGCGTCGATGCCGACGGCGACTTTGCCGGGGAACAGGCGGGCGGCTTCGCGTACCAGATCGGGGTTGCGTACGGCGACTGTGCCCAAGATAACGCGTGCGAGGCCTTTATCCAACCACCGTTCAATCGTGGCGATGTCGCGGATGCCGCCACCGAGTTGGGCGGGGATGTTGCAGGCTTTCAGGATCGCTTCGACAGGTTCGGCATTCACGGGTTCGCCTGCAAACGCGCCGTTCAGGTCTACTAGGTGCAACCATTCGCAACCGGCGTTCTGGAACTCTAGCGCTTGGGCGGCGGGGTTGTCGCTGAATATGGTCGCTTGGTCCATCTCGCCTTTATACAGGCGCACACAGTTGCCGTCTTTCAGGTCGATTGCGGGGTAGAGGATCATGGTAGCGTCTCCAAACCAGGGGTTGAGGGCGTGTTACCCCGATTGCAATCTGACTTAAAGTAAATTTGTCCTAAGCGCTCGCGATCGTACCTTGATATCTATCGCAGGACTTGTGCTGCGATCTCGCGGGTTCTGCTGAATACGGCTTCTGAACCGTAAGGCGCATTCACAAGGGCGAGGCCGGAGCTGGTCATGCCCTTGTTGTCTTTCAGATCGAAGGAAACTTCGTCCACCAGATGGGGTAAGCGCAGGGCGGCCAGCATTTCCTTATGACGTGCGGCTTCCAATATCGGATACCAGATCATCACGGTGGCTTCGGGCCATTTGGCCACCAGCTTGCGGGTGAAATCGGCGACTTGCAGATATTCGTCTTTCACCTCGTAAGACGGATCAACAAGTATAAGGCTTTTGCGCGGTTTGGTCGGGGCGATAGCCAAAACACCCTCAAAGCCATCACGGCGATGGATCGATGCCTCGCCTTCAAGATTTATTCTCAGGGCTTTGAATTCGGCAGGGTGCAGTTCCATTAGATGCATCCGGTCGGATTCGCGCATCAACGCCGCCGCGATGGCTGGCGAGCCGGGATAAGCGGTTTCGCCGTGCATTGCCCGGATAGATTTAACGGCATCAGCAAACGGGCAATCCGGCAGGTCAATCTTGGCGATCCCCTCCGCCGCCTCGCCCGTTTTTGCAGTTTCATCCGAGGCCAGATCGTACAGCCCCCTCCCTGCGTGCGTTTCCATATAGGTAATGCCGCGCGGTTTGCGGGTTAGCAGGGTCAACAGCTCCGCCAATGCGATGTGCTTGTGAAGGTCGGCAGGGCCGCCAGCGTGATATGCGTGTTGATAAGATAACATGCGCCGTGGCTATCTGATCGCAGCGCGGGCGTCTATTCCGAAATATGGCTTTAAAAAAAGTTGGCGCTAGTTTAGAGTCATTCTAAGCGAGGGGAATACGGAACTTATATTCAAGGAGTTATAAAATGAGTGACAAGCCTACAATGACGGCAGCCAATGGCAGTCCGATTGCCGACAATCAGAACAGCATCACCGCTGGCCCGCGCGGGCCGCTTTTGGTGCAAGACTGGCAATTATTCGAAAAGCACGCCCATTTTAACCGTGAACGGATACCCGAGCGTATCGTGCATGCCAAAGGGTCTGCCGCATTTGGTAAGCTGACGATCACGGGGGATATTGCGAAATACACCAAGGCCAAGGTTCTGCAAAAAGGTGCGGAGACGGAGTGTCTGGTACGCTTTTCAACTGTGGCTGGTGAGCGAGGGTCTGCGGATGCCGAACGCGATGTTCGTGGGTTCTCGATGAAGTTCTATACCAGCGAGGGCAATTGGGATCTGGTTGGCAACAACACGCCCGTGTTCTTCGTTCGTGATCCTTATAAGTTTATGGATTTTATTCACAGCCAAAAGCGAGACCCGCGCTCGAACTTGCGGTCCGGCACAATGCAGTGGGATTTCTGGTCACATTCACCGGAATCCCTGCATCAGGTGACAATCCTTATGTCGAATCGCGGCCAACCCGCAACATTGCGGCATATGAACGGCTACGGGTCACACACCTATAGTCTTATCAATGACGAGGGTGAACGCACGTGGGTGAAGTTCCACTTCAAGACGGCGCAGGGGCAAAAGACCAACTCCAACGCAAAAGTTGCAGAGATTATCGGCAGTGACCGCGAAAGCCATCAACGGGATTTGTACGAATCCATTGAAAACGGGGATTTCCCCAAGTGGAACGTTAAAATTCAGGTGATGACGGAAAGCCAAGCAGCCAGCCATAACCACAACCCGTTTGATCTGACAAAAATTTGGCCACACGGCGATTTCCCGCTGATCGACATCGGTGTGATGGAGCTGAACCGTAACCCCGAGAACTACTTTGCAGAGGTGGAGCAAGCTGCGTTTACCCCTGCGAACATCGTCCCCGGAATTGGCCATAGTCCTGACAAGATGCTGCAAATGCGGATACATTCGTACGGCGATGCACAGCGGTATCGTGTTGGAACCAACCACCAGTTGTTGCCGGTAAATGCCGCACGCTGCCCTGTTCACAGCTATCAACGTGATGGAGAAATGCGGGCCGACGGGAATAACGGCGGCGCGGTGAACTATGAGCCGAACAGTTTTGGTGGGCCGGTCGAGGACCTATCTTATAAAGAGCCACCGTTGGCGCTTGATGGTGATGTAGATCGCCATAATCACCGCGATGGTAATGACGATTACTCGCAAGCCGGTGATTTGTTCCGCCTGATGCCAGCGGACGAGCAGCAACGCCTTATGGATACAATCGCTGGTGAAATGACGGGCATTCCTGATGATATCGCCCAACGCCAGATCGGCCATTTCCGCAAGGCTGATCCAGCTTATGGCGACGGGGTTGCACAGCGTCTTGGGCTGTAATTAACGAATTATCTGGGCCGCGTGGTATTCTGCGCGGCCCCGATTCCACCCTCGGTATCAGGAAATTTTGTCCCGTGACTTTTCGCCTATTGTAGTCCGCGAAAAGCGCACTTAGAACGCTTCTAAATATCCATTGAAGCCTAAGGACTACCCAATGAAATCCGGACTATCCCTACCAAACGTGACCTTCAAAACCCGCGTACGCGACGAATCCATCGACGGTGACAATCCGTTCCGCTGGCAGGACATGACAACTGACGATNACTNCAAAGGTAAACGCGTCGTTCTATTCTCGCTTCCCGGTGCTTTCACACCGACATGTTCCACATATCAGTTACCCGGCTATGAAAACGGCGCNGCGGATTTCGCGGCTGAAGGCATCGATGAAATCTACTGCATGTCTGTGAACGANGCNTTTGTGATGAACAAATGGGCGCAATCGCAGAACCTCGAAAACGTCAAAGTCATTCCAGATGGTTCGGGCGAGTTCGCCCGCCGTGTTGGCATGCTTGTGCGTAAAGACAACCTCGGCTTTGGACTTCGGTCATGGCGCTATGCTGCCGTTATTGACAACGGTGTAGTTGAAGCATGGTTTGAAGAGCCGGGTCTATCCGACAACCGCGAGGGCGACCCATACGGTGAATCCTCGCCAGAAACAGTGCTGAACTGGTTGCGCGAAGCCAACCGCGAAGTTGCAGCATAAGCTGATCGATGAACTTATAAACGGGGCGCTAATTAGTGCCCCGTTTTGCCATTAACGGCATTGACTCCCCCTTCCAAATCCATATAACGCCGCCATCCGACCTCGTGAGGGGACGGTAATTGGTGTTTGTGGCCCTCGCAAGGGGACGCCTGTCACCTTCCCCGATACTGGGGTTGGTAAGGAAAGCACCTTTCATAATGTCTGCGGCCCAAAAAGTGGGAACCGGTTTTTGGATCGAGCTGCGGAATAAATACAAGTGAAAGGATCCAGCCGTGACTAAACGTACAGCTGCCAAGTATAAACTCGATCGTCGTATGGGCGAAAACATTTGGGGTCGCCCCAAGTCCCCAGTAAATCGTCGTGAATATGGCCCGGGCCAGCACGGCCAAGGCCGTAAGCAAAAGCTTTCCGATTTTGGTACGCAGTTGCGCGCCAAGCAGAAGCTTAAAGGCTACTACGGCGATTTGACCGAAAAACAGTTCCGTCGCATCTTTGGCGAAGCCGACCGTGTAAAAGGCGATACAGGTGCGAACCTTATTGGTCTTCTAGAACGTCGTCTGGACGCTGTTGTTTACCGTGCGAAATTCGTACCAACAGTTTTCGCAGCACGTCAGTTCGTTAACCACGGCCACGTGACCGTGAACGGCAAGAAAGTGAACATCGCTTCTTACCGTGTTTCCGAGGGCGACGTGATCGCTGTTCGTGAAAAATCCCGTCAGATGGGTTTGGTAATGGAAGCGCAAGCCTCTGCCGAGCGTGATACGCCGGAATACCTGAACATCGACACCAACAAACTAACATGTGAATTCGTTCGCACACCTGGCCTTTCCGACGTACCTTACCCGGTAATGATGGAACCGAACCTGGTGGTGGAATTCTACGCGAAAAACTAAGTTTTTCGGCAGACTAATTTGGGAAGGGCTGTACCGTTGGTATGGCTCTTTTTCGTTATTCAGGGTTGCGACAATTGCGCGAATTATGGCCCGGAAACTCCTTGAAAGCCACCTGTTGTTTCATCCCACAACTATGCCTATGGTTGTTTCGGATTAAGATGACGTGAGCATTTGTAGTATGGCGGGTAGATGAGAGTATTATTGTTTATTTTACTGTTGGGTTTTCCATTGAGCGTAGAGGCGCAGGAAGCGATTGATCGTTATGTGGAATGTAAGGGGCTAGAAGCCTTCGAGGGCATGGTAATCCGCTTAAATTGGTCCAAAGTTTATAATAGAGAGACGCTTGAAGACTGCATTTCTTTGGCCGCATCAACATTGAAAAACATTGACGACTTAGAAAGCTTTTTGACCTCAAGCGGATTTAACAACGTTAGCAGTGTGGTGTATAATCCACATGTCACCTCCCGGCTTGGAATTGAGGGAGACGGATATCATGTTGTTGCAAGTATGCCGATAGATGCATTGCCCGAGGGTTTCGGGGGTTGGTTTGGCTTCGAAACATGGTGGGCTTACGGTTTATCAATAGGTTCGTTTGTGGACGCGCAAGGAAATCCGTTTAGGGTAAATGTTGCCTACCTAAGAAATTAATGTAGAACTGGATAGTTCTTTCTAGCGAATAGCGGATTCTCGTAACATGGGTATTGGAAGAATACCATCGATACAAAAGCTACGAAATTCTGGCTGAATCTAACGTCAAAATCCGAATTTTCGACCAAAATTAACCTACCCCGCAGCTATCATTCCTTGCCATATAAGTTTAAGGAAAATGGCACGTTAAGGAGAATGAATGATGGATGCTTCACAAAGTTTACTTGAGCTGGTTGCGGCGGCGCAGGCCAATGCAAAGACCTCTGAAAATCATATTTCAGAAATTTTGAAAACTATAGACGGGCAAAACGGCTCCGACGCCCAAGTTGAAGAACTTCGCGCCGCGACGGTTTCGCGTGAATTGCTCGCGGTCGATATATTTTCTGTTTTTGAGGCGCGGATGCAGCACCACTTTAGACGGGGCCCGTTCTCCCGCAAATTGAAGTCATTGCTATTGGAGGCTGGTAAAACTGATCTCGCCGATAGGCTCCACCATTATTATCTTGCGATCAACGTACTGAAGCATGGAAAAGGCGCGAGTTATCGGGAATTGCTCAACGCCCCAAACAGTCTTTTTGTTGTGAAACCAACCAAAGACATCATCACCGACAAAGATCACACACCCGTAAGCCTTTTAGATGTCAATGTGCCGGGGTTTTTTGATGGGCTAACCAGAACCATTCTTGACGCTCACCATTTCCTTGAAAACAGATAGGTTTCTGAACTGCTTTTTAGCCGATTAAATACGCGGTGAACGGCTAACGCGAATATCTGACTTTGTCCGCTTGTCGGCAAATGATGTTCGCAAATCGTTGCCATTCGCAACCCCGATCAAAGCTGATGGCTGTATAGTGTAATCGGTCACAGTGGCAGTGGCCGCTGCTCCTCGATTGCTTCCATTGCGAAATAGGATGTTACCGAGTCCAGCTCCACTTTTGATATCAGGCGTTGGTAGACGCGGTCATAACTTGACATATCCTCGGTCACGACTTTCAGCATGTAGTCGTAATCCCCGCCGATGCGGAAGAAATCTATGACTTCGGGGATGGTGGAAACATGGGTGCGAAAACTTTTTAGCCAACCGGCCGAGTGGTGTCGTGTTCGCAGCATTACGAAAACCACCATCCCCAATCCCAATTTCTGGCGGTCAAGCTGGATGGTGGAGCCGGTGATGATCCCCTCAGCATTCAAAACCTGCAACCGTCGCCAACAGGCGTTTTGGGACAGGCCGACTTTATCCGCCAGCTCCCGTTGAGACATGGAGGAGTCGATTTGCAACGATGCAAGCATTAGCTTGTCAATTTGATCTGGTTTATGGTTTTTCATTCGATCATTTGACACAATAATAGGTGAATTGGCAATGTAAATAGTAATGTAAATTGGATCAACACCGCATAATTTCCTTACAAAGGAGATACCTATGACCCTACAAGCTTTTCGAGACACGTTGAATGTGTCCAACCCAACCGAATTTCTGCGCGACGGACTTATTGGTGAAGGCATGATGCTTCCCGGTGGTAAACCACTGATCTATGCCGACTACGTGGCCTCGGGCCGCGCGTTGGTGCAGGTGGAGGATTACATCACGCGGCATGTATTGCCGTTTTATGCAAATACCCACACGGACACTTCATTTACGGGGGCTTACAGCACCAACCTTCGGGAAGACGCGCGGGCCGAAATTGCGCGACTTACTAAAGCGGATGAATGCTCGGTTATTTTTGCAGGATCGGGGGCGACGGCGGGATTGAACCGTTTGGTTGCCTTAACGGGCATTCCGCAGGCGAAAAATCCAGTGATTTTCCTTGGGCCTTACGAGCATCACTCCAACATCCTGCCGTGGCGCGAAAGCAAGGCTACCGTGATTGAAATTCCCGAGGCTGAAGCCGGTGGGCCGGATTTGGTGGCGCTGGCGGCTGCGCTGGCAGAACATGCGGATGCGGATTTAAAGATCGGGTCATTCTCGGCGGCATCAAATGTTACGGGCGTGATTACGGAAACCGATCCGGTGACGCGAATTTTGAAGGCAAATGGAGCGCTCGCGATCTGGGATTACGCAGGTGGCGCGCCGTATCTGTCGATTGACATGGCAACGGGCACGGATGCCGAAAAAGATGCGGTTGTACTTTCTGCGCATAAATTCCCCGGTGGCCCTGCTGCTTCCGGCGTTCTTATCGTTCGTGACAGTGCTGTGCGTCTGAATATCCCCAGTTGGCCGGGTGGTGGGACTGTGGAATTCGTATCCCCGTGGGAGCATGATTACACGGACGATATCGCGACGCGCGAAGAAGCCGGAACGCCTAACGTGATCGGTGATATCCGTGCGGCGTTGGTGTTCATGGTCAAGGATTCCATTGGGCAGGATACTATCACTGCGCGCGAACACGAATTGAATGCGAAGGCGTTTGATGGGTGGGCGAGTAACCCGCATATAACGATGCTTGGCGTGGATATGCCGAACAGGCTGCCGATCTTTTCGTTCCTTGTGAAGGATGCCGAAGGCAATCAGATCGACCCGCAGGTGTTTACGCGCGAGTTAAGCGAACGCTATGGCATTCAGGCCCGTGGCGGCTGTGCCTGCGCTGGCCCTTACGGGCATCGGTTGTTAGGGATTGATCGCGAAACGTCGGATCGCCTTCGGGTCGAAATTCTGGGCGGGAACGAGGCGGCCAAACCCGGTTGGGTGCGGCTTAACTTCAGCTATTTGATGAGCGACGAGACCGCGCAGTTTATCATTGATTGCGTCAACGAACTGACACACGCGATGGCGGGTGCTGCCCGTATTTCAGCATAGGAATATCCGCTGGCGGTAGTGTGTAGGGCATCATTGTCGGCGATATAGGCTAATGTAGCTGGAGTGGGGTAAACTTACCTTTAAGTCGGCGGCGTTTTGATATGGGTCATATGCGTGAACAATGTTCTGGTCAATCTGGCTAAAGGTTCGTAAGTCTTGCGCATGTTTACAATCCAGAACAAAAGAACCCTGACTTTGGCAGAAGCCAAATCCCTGCCCCGCTGGCAGCAACCTGTCATGTTGCTGGTGGTCATGGCCGCCGCATTACCGCTGGCGTTTTCAACTTGGGTCGCATTGCTGAACAACTTCGTGATCGAGGCCGCCGGCTTCGATGGCGTTGGCATCGGTTGGTTGCAAACGGTCCGCGAAATCCCCGGATTTCTGGCGGTTGGGGTGATCGTTTTGGTCATGTTCATGCGTGAGCAGACGTTGGCGTTGGTCAGTCGGATAAGCTGGGATTTGCGGTGATTGTGACTGGTTGGTTCCCCTCGATGGGTGGCTTGCTGGCCACGACCATGATCAGCTCCATCGGGTTTCATTATTATGCGACGGTTACCCAGTCGTTGCAGTTGCAGTGGATCGACAAAGACAAAGCGCCGCAAACGTTGGGGTGGATCGTTTCGGCTGGTTCGGCGGCCTCGTTGGTGGCCTATGGTTTGCTGGTGCTAACCTGGAAAACTTTCGATCTGTCCTATAATTTCGTCTATATGATGGGCGGAGGGGCGACGATTGTGATCGCGCTGATTTGTTGGGTTGCGTATCCAAAGTTTGAATCGCCACATGTGCAGCACACCAAGATGATCGTGCGGAAACGCTATTGGTTATATTATGCGTTGCAATTCATGGCGGGTGCGCGCCGCCAGATATTCGTGGTTTTTGCCGCGTTTATGATGGTCGAAAAGTTCGGTTTCGAAGTGCAGGAAGTGACCGCGCTGTTCCTTTTGAACTTCGTCGCCAACATGATTTTCGCACCAATGATGGGCCACTTGGTTGCACGCATTGGCGAACGCAACGCGCTGGTGTTCGAATATGTCGGCCTGACTTTGGTGTTTCTGGCTTATGGCGGGATATTCTTCTTTGGCTGGGGTGTCGTGCTGGCGGCCTCGCTTTATGTAATTGACCATTTGTTCTTTGCGCTGGCGTTTGCACTGAAAACCTACTTCCAGAAAATCGCTGACCCAAAGGACATCGGTCCAACGGCGGCTGTTTCCTTCACCATTAACCATATCGCGGCCGTGTTCCTGCCAGCCACACTGGGGTATCTGTGGATCACCTCGCCAAGCATGGTNTTCGTGNTGGCAGCGGGCATGGCACTAGCGTCNGTGGNNTTGGCACTGATGATCCCNCGCCACCCCGAGCCGGGGCNCGAGACNGTGTTTTCCAAAGGCTAGCCTGAGCCCGATCTAGCTGTTAGCCTCCGCTCAAGAGGAGGATCAAAACATGCATAAAGGGTCTTGTATTTGCGGCGCTGTCAGTTTCACGGTCGAGGGGTCGCTGAACCCGCCCGATGGTTGCCATTGCACCATTTGCCGGAAACATTCCGGTCATTATTTTTCTGGTACTGACGTCAAAAGGGAAGCTGTGACGATCATCGGGGAAGATAGTATCACGTGGTATCAATCCTCGGAAACAGTCCGTCGCGGGTTCTGTTCCACTTGCGGATCATCGCTGTTCTTTGACCCACCAAAACGAGACTGGATCGGAATTGCGATGGGCGCTTTTGACACGCCGACAAATACGAAANTGGGGGTCCATATTTTTGTGGCTGACAAAGGGGATTATTACGATATCGCGGATGGATTACCGCAAAACCAGCAATAGCTAGGGCTTGTCGCCCATAAGATATCGCGGCCCTGCCCCTAGATTTCCCGCCCGATCTTGTTGGTTGTAAAGCGCACAGCTTTTGAGCGATAGGCACCCGCACCCGATACAGCCATCCAGTTTGTTGCGCAGGTTGGTNAGGGTCTCGATTCGCGTGTCCAGTTCGGCACGGAAATTGCGGCTGATCTTGGTCCAGTCGGCTTTTGTGGGGGTACGCCCGTTTGGTAGTGACGCTAATTGTTCCCGTATCTGGCTAATTGAAAACCCGCATTGCTGGGCAATTTGAACGAACGACAATCGCCTGATGTCAGAGCGTAAGAACCNCCGTTGATCACCTGCGTTACGTTCGGGCGAGACCAGTCCTTGTGTTTCATAAAACCTGATTGCGGACACCGCTATCCCGGTTCGACCTGCCAGCTGCCCAATGGAAATTGTATTTTCAAGCATTGCGATGACTCCAAGATATTCCTTGACCTGAAGTAAGGTTTGGGAATTAACATGTCCATATCAACTGATCANTTGCGAGAGGGGCCTCCATGAACAGTGCAATTCTAGAACATGTAAATGTCACGGTCAGCGATCCCGAAAAAACCGCGAAAATGCTGTGCAGTTTGTTCAAGTGGGAAATCCGTTGGCGCGGCGATTCCATTAATGGTGGAAAGACAATTCATGTTGGCTTGAAAGGGTCTTATGTGGCTTTGTATTCACCCAAAGGGGCAACTAGTGCCACCGGTAGCAGTTATAAGAATTTGGGTGGCTTGAACCATATCGCAGTCGTTGTGAAGGACCTAGATGATGTCGAAACGCGGGTGAAAGCGGCAGGTTTTACACCGGGGAATCACGGAAACCATGAATCCGAACGGCGGTNTTATTTCCACGACCATGACAATATCGAATACAAGGTAGTCGCTTACGACGACTAAACGCCCGTCAATACCGCANCTCTGCCAGAACCGCGAAATGGTCGCTGGGGTAGATATCGTTTACCGGTTCGCGGCCAACGACCCTGCAATCCACGATATGCCCAGCACCCTTCGCGGCTGGAAGGCCTGCAAAAATGTAGTCGATCCGGCGGTCTGGTTCGAATTCCATGGCGACATAAGGATTGGTGTTGTCCCAAGTCATACCGCCGCTGTCATCGCCTGCAAATCGCCACGCGTCATGGAAAACAAGACCTTCGACGGGGCCAGTTGTCAGGCCGTTCAGCATCCGTAATTCCTGTGCGTCCGGATCGGCGTTAAAATCACCACACAGCACGGGTGGAAATTTAGGGTATGCCTTGCTGTCAATAAACCGGACGAGATCTGCTACTTGTTTTTGACGTATGTGGCTTTCGTCGAACTTCCAATTCAGGTGGGTAGAAAACATCGGGATTTTGCCGCGCGGCCCGTCGATCTGCGCATATATCGCAACGCGCGTTTCGCCCGTTTGCTCGACGCCGTAAAGCGTGATTTTGTCGGTTGTCTCGATAGGCCAGCGTGACAGGATAGCGTTCCCAAAACCGGTATCACCGACGTTCATGCAATTTTCGTAAATGTGGTAGAACCCGAGCTTGGCTGCGAGTTCGGCGGCAAAGTTCGTTCCGCCATGCGCCCACACCTCTTGCAGGGCGATCACGTCGGCATCNATCTTNGCGAGGTTGGATGCAATGGCCTCNGCGCGCTCTTTCCAAGGGCCAAACCGCCACCAGAGATTCCAAGTCAAAATCTTGACGCGGGTTTCAATTGTGCCCTTTTTGGGGTGTGCTGTGGTCATGTTCAATCCTCCGTTCTGGCCGACGCTAGACGAACTCGATTTCCAAATATATAAATTTTTCGCGACCTTTGCATTTTGCCCTATGGGCAGCGTTCGAAGTGGCGTAATATTCTGTAAACCGGAAAAGAGGCCATCATGTTTGGACTATCAAAAAAACCCGACATCCCTGCCCGCGAGACCGCCCTTGCAGGGCGCGCGGAGCCGATCCCCACAGACATTTCCCATTTTATAAACGGCAATCCACTAAAAGCGCCCTTCCCTGATGGTTTTGAAGTGGCGGTTTTTGGCATGGGCTGTTTCTGGGGTGTGGAACGGATTTTCTGGGCGATCGAAGGCGTCTGGGTGACGTCCGTCGGGTATGCGGCGGGGTATACGCCGAATGCCACGTATGAAGAAGTATGCAGCGGTAAAACCGGACATAACGAGGTGGTTCAGGTAGTTTTCGACCCAGCTGTGATCAGTTACGATCAATTGTTGCAGGTGTTTTGGGAAGGTCATGACCCGACACAGGGCATGCGGCAGGGCAATGACCGTGGTACGCAGTACAGGTCGGGCATTTACACCGCTGACGCTTCGCAATTGCGGCTCGCGAATGCCTCCAAAGACGTGTTTCAGGCGCAGTTGAATGCGAAAGGGTTCGGTGCAATCACCACAGNAATCACCCCTGCAACCGAATATTACTTTGCCGAAGGGTATCATCAGCAATATCTGGCGAAGAACCCTGACGGATACTGCGGGATCGGCGGAACAGGGGTTACTTGCCCCATCGGTCTGGGTTGACCTTTTAGCGGCGCGGGCCTATCCGCATCGCCAGAGGAGTACCNTATGTCCACTTTCACTGCCATGACGACCCTACACGATAAATCCAAAGCCAACGCNTTGGGCGAAGCATTGGANCGCNTNACCCCNNAACCAACNGGNGTCGGCGTNTTCGAGGTGGAGGACGCGTCCGAAACNTGGGANGTCGGCGGNTANTTNATNGAACAGCCGGACGAGGTCGGGTTGGACCTGTTGGCCGCCATGCACGACGCGCAGCCGTTCGCGGTGTCGGAGCTGGAAGATCGTGACTGGGTTGCCCAGGTGAAACGCGAATTGACGCCGGTTTATGCCGGACGTTTCGTGGTTTTTGGCGGGCATGATCGGGATACAATCCCGTCGAACCTGATTAAAATGGAAATCGAAGCCGCCATGGCGTTTGGAACCGGACACCACGGGACGACAAAGGGGTGTTTACTGGCGCTGGACAAGCTGGTGACCCAAGGGCTGGTTGCCACGAGTGTGGCAGATATTGGCAGTGGTACCGGGGTGTTGGCGATGGCGGCGGCCTCGGTTTGGCCGTGTGCAACGCTGGCCTCCGACATCGACCCGATCGCAACGGCGACGGCGACGGCTAATATTACGGCAAACGGACTTGGTGGACGGATTTCTTGCCATACCGCTGTCGGATTTCGAAACCCCGCCATTCGCAATGCAGCACCGTTCGATCTGGTATTCGCCAATATTCTGGCGGGACCGTTGAAACGATTGGCGCCGGACATGGCAAAACACACCGCTCGTGGCTCCGTTCTGATCCTGTCGGGAATTTTAAACACACAAGCGCTTGGCGTCGAAGCTGTCTACAAAGGCTGGGGTTTTCAGCGGCTAGAGCGCCGGTTGATCGGAGAATGGACGACATTGACGCTGCAACGGGGCTAATTCTTGTTAGAAGTCGTTCGCGGGAAGTATTCAGGTACACCCGAACAAAAAAAGCCGCCCAAATTGAGCGACTTTCTAAATTTCTACCTAAGCAGTGCTAAAAGTAGTGGCGGTAACCGATATTCTAGTAGTGCAACCGTACGTCACCTGGCAGAATGCCGATGTCTTCTAGCTGGCTGACTGAAAGTTTGCTCAAGGCGTTCGCAGTTTTGCGTGCAGCATTCCAAACAACGAAGTTTGCGATAGTTGTGTCGATGAAGTTCACAACTTTGAGGGAAAATACAGCCCCGAAAGGAACTGGGCTGGCGGTTTCTATATACATTGTCATTTTGGGGCTCTCCATAATCTTGTTTGAACCAACGTTATCGCTGGCTACAATTGCCATCTATGCTCGCTTCATTGAGTCTACAATTGCCAAGATTGCATGGCCCATATGCGCGTTTTGCATAGCAAGAGGGGAAGGGTCGTTTTCAGAATATCCAACGTCGAATCCCGTCGTTTTCAATCTGTCCTTGGCAGATGTTCTCGTTTCGTGCTAACTGTTTGTCAAAGAATATATTTGAGGAATACAGGCAAAATGCGTGTTATTGGTATTGATCCGGGGTTGCGGCGCATGGGTTGGGGGATTGTGGAAGTCGAAGGCTCCAAAATTTCGCACGTCGCGAATGGTACTTGCGAATCGTCTGGCGATGATTTGGCCTATCGGCTTAGCAGTCTGTTTGACCAATTGCAGGCCGTGTTTCGGGAGTTTGCACCGGACACAGCTGCGGTCGAGAAAACTTTCGTAAACAAAGACGGAGCCGGCACGTTGAAGCTGGGCCAAGCGCGCGGAATCGCAATGTTGGTGCCTGCGCAAGCTGGGCTGCCAGTGGCGGAATATGCGCCTAATTCGGTCAAGAAAACTGTGGTTGGCGTGGGGCATGCGGATAAGAAGCAGGTGGAACATATGGTGCGGATGCAGATGCCCGGCATCAAGATCAACGGGCCGGATGCGGCAGACGCTTTGGCGATTGCCATGTGCCATGCGCATCATGCAAGGTTTGCCGGACGGCTGGAAGAAGCAGTGAGAAAGGCAGACGCATGATTGGCAAGGTTACAGGCCGGATGGATTATCGGAACGCAGACCACGTGTTGATCGACACGGGCGGCGTTGGCTATATCGTTTATTGCTCGGAACGCACGTTGGCGGCGATGCCTGCGGCTGGGGGGATGGTGTCCCTTTATACCGAGATGGTGATGCGACAGGATTTCATGCAGCTTTACGGCTTTCCAACGATTGCAGAACGGGAATGGCATCGGTTGCTGACCTCCGTGCAAGGTGTTGGCGCGAAAGCGGCGTTGGCTATTTTGGGCACGCTTGGGACTGAGGGTACGGGTCGTGCGATTACTCTGGGCGATATGGGCGCTATCAAGGCGGCCCCCGGGATCGGGCCGAAGATTGCGCAACGGGTTGTGAATGAACTGAAGGGTAAAGCGCCTGCAATCATGGCGCTGGGGGCTTCAGGAACGCAAGCAGCAGAGCCGGACGACGATTTGGTGATAGAACCTGTGAAGGCGAAAATCGTTACACGTGCCCCGCAAGATGGAAGTGCTGCGGCACAGGCCGATGCGTTATCAGCGCTGGTTAATCTTGGCTACGGCACAGGGGATGCTGCAAGCGCCGTGGCTGAAGCCTCGGGTACGGACCCAGAGGCCGCGTCGTCCGCATTGATCCGCGCCGCGTTGCGTCTTTTGGCGCCGAAAGGGTAGTTGAATGGAACCGGAACAAGACCTTAGCCCACAAGAGCGGCCCGGTGATGCGGATCGGGCGTTACGGCCCCAGACGCTCGATGAATTTATTGGCCAACGCGAGGCGCGGGCGAATTTGCGGGTGTTTATTGAAAGCGCCAAGATACGGGGCCAAGCGATGGATCATGCGCTGTTCTATGGCCCTCCGGGGTTGGGGAAAACAACGCTGGCGCAGATTATGGCGCGGGAATTGGGGGTTAATTTCCGTATGACTTCGGGGCCAGTGCTGGCGAAGGCTGGTGATTTGGCGGCGATATTAACCAATTTGGACGAACGCGATGTTTTGTTCATCGACGAAATCCACCGAATGAATCCGGCGGTTGAGGAAATACTTTATCCGGCGTTGGAAGATTTCGAACTGGACCTCGTGATTGGTGAAGGCCCAGCGGCGCGAACTGTGCGGATTGACCTACAGCCCTTCACGCTGATCGGGGCGACGACGCGATTGGGGTTGTTGACGACTCCGCTGCGCGATCGGTTTGGTATCCCGACACGACTGGAATTTTACGACGTGGACGAGTTGGTCCAGATTGTTGATCGTGGCGCTCGGTTGATGAACGCCAACGCAGACGCGGGTGGCGCGTTGGAAATCGCCAAACGTTCACGCGGGACACCACGGATTGCGGGGCGATTGCTGCGCCGTGTCGTAGATTTCGCAATTGTCGAGGGCGACGGTACGGTTTCTTCGGCATTGGCAGACATGGCGCTGACACGATTGGGTGTCGATCATCTGGGGCTGGATTCAGCAGATCGACGATATCTGAGGCTTCTGGCCGAGAATTATGGTGGCGGCCCTGTCGGCGTTGAAACCATCGCTGCGGCGCTATCGGAGGCGCGCGATGCGATTGAAGAAGTGATCGAACCTTTCCTCTTGCAGCAAGGCCTGATAATGCGGACGCCACGCGGGCGAATGCTGGCGGCCAAGGCTTGGAANCATCTGGGTCTGGACGCGCCAAGGACGCCCGATAAAGTAGATTTATTCGAGGATTAACCACGATGTCCGAAACCGCGTTTTCCGCCGCTGAAATCGAAAACATGTTCACCAACAACGGCCGCTATATTTTCGCCCGTTGGAACCGCCCGATNGCNCCCGTTGTGTTTGGCACGGACGATGAATCACTAGCAGTGTTCAAAGACGCGTTCGCAACAGTGGCCAGCCTTGGCGACATGCATCTGGCTGAGACCGATCCGGAGCTTGGTGCTAATTTTCTAGTGTTCCTGTGCAACGACTGGTCCGAAATCAAAGACGTTCCCAACCTGAACCGCCTGCTGGCCAACATCGATGATCTGGTGACTGAACTGGATCGCACGGGCGCCAATCAATACCGCAGCTTCGCTTTTGATCCTCAAGGCGCAATCAAACTTTGTGTGCTACTTTTAAAATACGATGACGACATGGCGCAGGTTTCCGCGCAGGCTTTGGCAACGGGGCAAATGGCGCAGGCGATGNTGTTGTGGTCCCCGGCCGCGTTCCTCGAAAAAAGCCCGATTGGCATTATCGAGGCGAACAACATGGCAATCGTGCGCCCGTCCGTGGCGGCGTTGATACGAGCGGCATATGACAAGACGATGCCCGACACTGCTGGCGATTCAAGTCACGCCCTAAGGCTGGAANCGCGGGTGGTGCAGTTGATGGGCGCTGATAGCTGAGGGATACTATTGCGCATGGATAAGAATNCTGAAATNCACACTGGCGGGTGCCATTGCGGCAACATCCGGTACAACGTTATCGGCGCACCAGTAGTCGTCGCCCATTGCCACTGCAAAGATTGCCAACGGCTAAGCGGTGCCGGACACTCGACAGGGGCGATGTTTGCCGTTGCCCAATTTTCGATCACTGGAAAAATTGCCGAATATACGCTTGAATCAAACGCTGGTCATCAAGTTACCAAGGTGTTTTGCCCCATTTGTGGCAGTCCAATTCTAGGGCGAAACGATGGTATGGAGGGGTTCGTCACACTTAGTCTTGGAACGCTGGACGATTCATCAAAATTTGAACCGGAAGTCGTCATTTTTACCAATAACAAAAAACCATGGGATATCATGAGCGACACATTACCAACATTCATGGCGCAACCCGAATGGTCGCCCGAAAACGAAGCTTAAATTGGTCTACGGCGCACAAGGCGGAATACGAATAGCAAACTGACCAGTCCGATTGCCAGACCGACCATGTCACCAACAATAACTTTTGCAATCGCTTCCAGAATATTTGACAGTTGGGTCATGTTGCCCAACACCGTTACCCGCGTGACGGAATTTATCACAGAAGCGAGTGCGCCAATTAGAAAGACGGTTCGCCAGTTGAGCAGAGTTAGCTCAAACGCCTCGGCGTTTTTCCTGATCCTTTTGACTATCATGTAGGCCACTGGTGGACCGCCTGCCCCGATGGCCGCTTCCATCACCAACAGATAAGCCGCTTCACCTGCGTAACTGTCGAACAAGAAGTAGCCGGAAACAAGGATTGTCGGAAACAGAACGAAGAAAACTTTTGGACCGACGATAACAGTAGCCAAGACGCGGACCGCGTGTGGTAAAAAGACTAAACTAGCCAAATACGGATGCGGGGCGAGTAATGATTTTTCGATAGGAAAGATCACTTCAATTTCAAAGAAGAGAACCAAGAAGTAGCAAAATGGGATAATAATTTCCCATCTTGCAAAACTACGGAGTCTATCCATTAGGTATCCGTTCAGGCTCGTACAGGTCCACTATGCAACTTTGGGTTTTTCGGCAGCGTTCCAAAATTTGTTTTGATTTGAACGGGTCCATTATGTTCGGGTCCATTAACATATTGTAAATGCCGGCGAGTTAGTTGTTAGAATATATGCGATCATATATATGTCCATATTGGAAGTATATGCTATAGTGGCCTTAAGTGATACTGCCAACAAAGGCAGAAGGGGACACATGTCTTTGGAGGAAATTAGAGGATACTATGAAAAATTATAATAATGCCAAACTGAACGGGTATGCGCACATGCTTGCAGTGCTTCGTTCATTGGAAAGTGAAATGGGGCTTTCCAAACTCACAAAATTGGAGCGCAACATTCTTGCGGTTCTTTCGCTTGAAGAATTCGAGCAGGGTGCACGCACCGAGAATCTATTGAATCACAATATTCTTGATTCACCCACGCAATCGTCTTTCTACCGTGCGTTGAAAAAACTCAAAACCAAAAACTTCGTCGACACGGTCGGAGATAGAAAAACCGGCATATATCGACTGGTATTCTAGGTTCGCATTTTACGAATACTCACACGTGCGCTCCAGAAAGATTGCGGATATTTCAACGGTTGATCTGGCTGTGCGATCGGTATGGAGTGCATTTCTTTGGTTTCGTCGGTCTTGGTTGTTTGTGTTGGAAATGTCTGTCGCTCGCCTGTGGGTGAACGCTTGCTGGTGCAAGCTTGTCCAAATTTAAGAACCGGCTCCGCAGGCATTGATGCGTTGGTTGGTCAGTGTGCCACCAAGGCCTCGGCCGATGTTGCTGCGCAGAACGGTGTCAGCCTCGCGGGGCATGTGGCGCGCCAGTTCACCGCAGAGCTGGCGGCACAATTCGATCTGATCCTGGTTATGGAAAAAACTCATATGAATGCGACGGAGTCGCTGGCGCCGGGCTCCGCCAGTAAAACGATGCTGTTTGGCGAGTGGATCGGGCAATCCGATATCGCTGATCCCTATAAACTGAACCACGATTTTTACTTAACGGTTTTTGATAAAATAAAAAAGGCCAGCGACGGCTGGATTGCGCGGTTGAAATGTCGTTGATGTCAGGTTGTTCAACCACCAAACCTGCATAAAAACCTAGAACAGCGTGTTGATCAAATTGAAGTTAATAGAGACAGTGACGTGCGCCCCAAATCTCCTCCACTTGATGTGTAGTCCTTGGGGCTAAATTGATGGCGTTAAGCATCACCCAACGCTGGGTGACGAGAACACAATATTGCAAGAGACCGTCCAACGAATGGGTAATCTGATAACGTTTGGCATTGTTCCGACTCTCACAGAAACCGGATACGGCGGTAAGCAAGGCGGAGTGGCGCTAAAAGCCGAGGCATTTGTTTAAAAGCCTGACAATTTGACCGCAAAAGGTTATCTTGAGGCTGGTGGTTATTATTGGACATCGGTATTTTTGTGTTCCGCGCCAGCCGTTATCTGGAGGAATTGGAAAAATTCGATCCCGACATTCTAAATGCCTGCCAAGACGGGTTTGCAGACAAGCTGGATAACAAAATTGATTCTGCGTTGCACGTTCAGACAATTTGGGCGAAAAAGGGCGCACTCGATATCAACTGCAATTCCATTACCGAAAGTCTGAATAGTGATTGAGGAAACAAAACTAACCGGAGTATTACTAATCACTCCGCCGCGCTATAGCGACTCGCGTGGGTTTTTCTGCGAAACGTGGAATGCGCGGCTACTTGGTGATCGCGGTATCCACATTGATTTTGTGCAGGACAACCAATCCCTTTCCGGCAGTGTTAGCACAATCCGTGGGCTGCATTATCAATCTCCACCACACGCACAAGACAAACTGGTGCGATGTGGGCGCGGCCGGTTGCTGGATGTGGCGGTCGATATCCGCAAAGGCTCGCCAACATTTGGCGATTGGGTTGGGGTGGAACTGTCTGCCGATAACGGCAAGCAGTTGTTGGTGCCAAAGGGGTTTCTTCATGGGTTTGTAACCTTGGAGCCAAACACCGAAATCCTTTATAAATGTTCNGATTATTANGCGCCCGAATGTGATGGTGCTATCCGGTTTGATGATCCGGATATTGGTATCGATTGGGGCATAGCACNNAATAAAGCGGTGCTGTCCGAAAAAGACGCCGCTGCGCCATTGCTNAAGGACTTCGACAGCCCGTTTATTTACGAGGCCGCGACATGAAGTTGTTGGTCACTGGCGGGGCGGGGTTCATTGGCTCCGCCGTTGTGCGCCAAGCCATCGGTGCAGGCCACGAGGTCATTAACCTTGATGCGCTAACCTATGCGGCTTGCCTTGAAAATGTGACCAGCGTCGCTGACTGCCCACTTTATACGTTTGAACACGCTGACATTCGTGACGCGAACGCATTGCACCGGATTTTTGCAAAGCATAAGCCCGATGCGGTGATGCATCTAGCGGCGGAATCGCATGTAGATCGCTCCATCGACGGACCTGCCGCGTTTATCGAGACCAACATTAACGGCACTTACAATATGCTGGAAGCCGCGCGGTCGTTCTGGAATGCTGCGGGGAAACCGGAAGGTTTTCGCTTCCATCACATCTCCACTGACGAGGTTTACGGCACTTTAGGGGCGGAGGGGATGTTTACAGAAACCACGCCCTACGCCCCGACCTCGCCTTATTCGGCGTCGAAAGCGGCCTCGGATCATTTGGTTCGCGCGTGGTATGAAACTTATGGCTTGCCGATTTTAATAACAAATTGCTCGAACAATTACGGCCCCTACCATTTTCCCGAAAAATTAGTCCCCGTCGTGATCCTGCGGGCTTTGGCCGGCGAGGCGATCCCGATTTACGGCAATGGCCAAAACATCCGCGACTGGCTTTATGTGGAAGACCACGCCGATGCGTTACTGACCGTGCTGTCCAAAG
>JAESQH010000047.1 GCA_016765235.1 Paracoccaceae bacterium | reverse complement strand
GAGCGAAGCGAGGCCCGGCCCAACGGGAAGAGTTTGATCTCTGATCAAGCCCTGACGGACGGGAGCGCTCCCGCCCTGTTCGGTTGGGCGTGGCCTNGCTTCGCTCGGCGATGGTGCTATTTCAAATATTGTGAATGGAGTTTAACCGACCCTAGTGCATTTGCCCGCCGACGTCGTATTGACCATCGGAAAGGGGGCCGAACATCTCGACCACTTCGGGATGCTCCACAGGTTCGCCACTGTCGTCGTGCAACAAGTTCTGCTCCGAAACATAGGCCACGTAATACGACATATCGTTTTCGGCCAGCAGGTGGTAAAAAGGCTGGTCTTTCACTGGGCGGATGTCTTCGGGAATCGACTCCCACCACTCGTCAGTGTTGTCAAAAGTCGCATCTATATCGAAGACCACACCGCGAAACGGGTGGACTCGGTGCTTGACCACCTGACCTAGCGAAAATTTTGCCGACTTTTTCAACATTTCATTAACTTTCAAATTTCGAACTGCCCTCTTANAGACCGGTTGACTTCCTGTCCACAGCGGCTGAAACACCATTGACAACATAAAGGTAGTCGCATGAGCCTAATTCTTCAAGTTCTCCAAACTGTCGCGCCCGTATTTATTCTCGCCGCCATCGGTGTAATCTGGGTGAAAATGGGCTGGGAGTACCGTGTGCAGTTCGTCACGCGCNTGACTATGACCCTTTCCGTACCCGCCCTGATTTTTGTGTCGCTGATGAAAACGGAGATAGACCCGCAAGCGCTGCGCGATATCGCCCTAGCCTCGCTGGCAGCATATGTCGGAATCGGGCTGCTGCTGCTGACGTTCCTTAGAGTAATGAAACTGAATATCCGAACATTCCTGGCGCCACTATCTTTTGGCAACACGGGAAACCTTGGATTGCCACTGGCCCTATTCGCATTCGGTTCAGTGGGCTTCGATTATGCTGTCGTGGTTTTTGCGATCATGGCGATTTTGTCGTTTACCATAGGGGTTTGGGTGGTATCTGGTGGAGGTTCACCACTGTCGGCAATCAAGGAACCGATGGTCTGGGCTACTATACTTGGCGGTGTATTTTTGATTAATGACTGGACCCTGCCCACGTGGAGCATCAATACCCTTACCCTAATCGGACAGATCGCGATTCCGGTAATGTTGATAACCCTTGGCGTGGCAATTGCGCGTTTGAAACTGGGGGAATTCGGGCAAGCGATCTGGATGTCTGCCCTAAAATATTTCGTTTGCATCGCGGTGTCGCTGGGCGTCGGGTCGTTTTTTGCACTACCTCCAATTGCATTGGGGGTGCTAGTCGTTCAGATCTCGACTCCGGTCGCGGTTACATCCTATATGCTGGCGGAAAAATATGATGCGGATGCTGAAAAGGTAGCCGGGTTGGCGATGGTTTCGACCCTGATGTCGATCATCGTAATCCCCGTGCTNCTGGCGTTTCTNATATAGGTTAACGAAATGACAAGACGTTCCGAGNTGCTGATGCCTGCGGGCAACCTGCGNAAGTTGAAAATGGCNGTGCTTTACGGTGCAGACGCGGTTTATCTGGGCACNCCNGATATGAGNTTNCGGACGAAATCCCAATTCTCGCTTGAAGACGTNATCGAAGGCGTTNAATTNTGCCACGCCCACGGCAAACGCGCCTATCTGACGTTAAATCTGTTTTCACACAACAAAGACGTGCCAAAACTGGAAGAATACATCGATACAATCCGCAGTGTAAAACCGGACGGATTGATTATCGCGGGCCCCGGGGTTTTCCAGTTTGTTAAAGAGCGCGCACCGGAACTGCCCCTGCATATCTCCACTCAAGCAAATGTTTCGTCTTGGCTGTCGGTTAAATTCTGGCAAGCCCAAGGCGCTGAACTTGTAGTGCTGGCCCGCGAAGTTTCGTTTAACGAGCTAACCGAAATCCGCGAAAAAATGCCCTGATATTCAACTTGAAGCCTTCGTGCATGGCGCGATGTGCATGACCTATTCGGGCCGCTGTCTGCTGAGCAATTTCATGGCCGAACGCGGGGCAAACCAAGGCAATTGCGCCAATTCGTGCCGCTGGAATTACAATGTGCGAATGCGCATGAAGGACGGGACAATCGAGGAATTGGACATTAACGATTCCAATAAAGACATGTTCGAGTTTCTGCTGGAAGAAGGCTGTCGCCCCGGCGAATTGATGCCGATCGAGGAAGACGGGCGCGGGTCCTATATCCTGAACTCTCGCGATTTGTGCATCATGCCGAAGCTGGACGAGTATTTGCGAATTGGCGTCGATAGTCTGAAAGTCGAGGGGCGCGGTAAGTCGGAATATTACGTTGCCATCGTGGCGCGCGCCTATCGCATGGCGATTGATGATTATTACGACGACCCCGAAAACTGGAATGCGCGAAAATACATGCGCGAGCTGGAATCGGTCGGCAATCGTGGCTACACGCTAGCCTTCCACGATGGACGACTTTCCAACTATGCGCATGACTATGAGCACACTGCATCCATGGCGCAGTGGGAATATGCTGGCGTGGTTAAAGAGGTTACTGACGATGCGTTTCTGGTTGATGTGAAAAACAAGCTAGAAGCTGGCGAGGTGCTGGATTTCGTCTCGCCTATCAGCCGTGAAACCATGTTGCTGCGGCTTTATGATTTCGAAAATGCTGCCAATGACAAGCACACGGATGTCGTTCATGGTGGCACACAAACCACCATCCGCGTCCCGTTCGCCCTGTTCGATCACGAAGACATTGATACCCTCAAAGCCCGCTTCCCCGCCTTCACTGTACTGCGCAAAGAAAAGGCGTTGAACGAGGAACAATGGAACCGCGTGAAATTCGACNAACTGGTGCAGAATCTTGAAGTTGGTGACAAACGTGATGATGCGAACTACGCGAAACGCCGCGATGCTTTGGCGACTTCCATTGGCGACGACCCGAATGAGCGCCGCTTCAAAACCAATCGCGTCGGCACTGAAGGTTGCTGCGGNAAAGGCTGCAATGGTTGCATGATCTTCTGGCAAGACGACACCTACGCCCGCGCGCGTGAAATACTGTTAAAGCGCAAACAAGGCTAGCAACTTACCGCGCAAGAAGCCAAAGAGTTGAAAATTACATAGGATTTTCTTGCATTTGCCCGCAAAATACGATTCTGTTGCCAGTAACAAGGATAAAAATATCCGGCAGTAAAAATTGAGGCATACAGATGCGTATTTTCGCACTCCTTTTGGTGGTCGTACTGGGTTCCTGCGTGGGTCGTTCCGGCCCTCCGGTTGACCAAACCAATGCATGTTCCGTGCTGGAACAAAAGCGTGGCTGGTTGAATGACTTGCAACGAAGCGAGGCGATTTGGGGTGTGCCCATCTCGGTACAAATGGCGACCATCTGGAAAGAATCCAACTATACGCGCCGTGCGAAAACCCCGAAGAAATATTTCCTTTGGGTCGTACCGAATGGCCGGATTTCGACCGCTTACGGGTATGGTCAGGTAGTTGACGGCACGTGGGACTGGTATCGCGATGAAACCGGTAACCGCCGTGCGAACNGCACCGATTTTGGCGATGTGACCGATTTTATCGGCTGGTATATGGACCGCTCGAACAGCCGGCTNGGNATCGCGAAAAACGATGCTTTCAATCAATATCTTGCCTATCACCAAGGTCAAACAGGCTACGCGCGCGGAAGCTATAAAAACAAAGCGTGGCTTATTGGCGTCGCGAGCGAAGTGCAAGCCATGGCCAACCGATACGAGGCGCAACTGCGTAGCTGCACTTAACGTATTTTAAACATTCTACATTTATAATTAGGCGTTTGACACCTTTCNCTNTCAGGATTTATATAGTCTCCTAATTGGAAACAATGGGGGCTTATTGTGGATCGTCTAAGTGAAATGGAAGCGTTCGTTTCTGTGGTTGAACAGGGTGGCTTTACCAATGCCGCCAGCAAGATGGGCATTTCAAAATCCGCGATATCAAAACACGTATCCGGTCTGGAAACCCGCCTAGGGGTTCGTCTGTTGAACCGCACCACACGGCGGGTTTCCCCAACTGAGCTTGGGTTGTCCTACTATGACCGCGCCATCACAATCCTTGCCGACGCGCGTGCCGCTGATGAGATGATCACGGCGATGCAGGACATCCCGAAAGGGGCCTTGCGAATCTCCGCGCCTGTCGATTTGGGCAACAACCAGTTATCTCGCGCCGTCAGCGCATTTTTGCAAAAGTACCCCGACGTGTCGGTTAACATGACGCTGGACGATACTTATGTCGAATTAATCGCAGACGGTTTCGACATGGCAATCCGTATTGGCCAATTGGTCGACAGCAGCCTGCGGGCGCGAAAATTGTCGGAAACTTCCACAAGGTTTATCGCCTCGCAACAGTATCTAGATTTGAACGGTACGCCCCAAACCATCGACGATCTGGCAAATCACCATTTGCTGCACTACTCCAACCTATCAACGGGCAACTCTTGGAACATTGTTGCGCCAAGCGGTGAAGAGCGCCACATCCGTGCCGTGGGTCGGTTGACTGTAAACAACGGCGGCTCGTTGCTTAAGGCGGCTGAATCCAGTCTCGGGATCGCACGCCTGCCGCTTTTCATAATCGAGGATGCTATGACCGAGGGTCGCGTTGTCCCGATCCTCGAAAACTTGCCGGAACAGCGTCTAAGCATTCACGCGATCTATCCGGCAGGCAAGTTCATCCAGCCGACGTTGCGCGCTTTCATCGACTTTCTGGTCGAATATTTCCGCGAAACTTAATCCGTCCGGTCTTCACTGAACGCATAAATCGCGACGCTGATCAGCAGCAGCACCGCAAAGAACAAGAACAGACTTTGGTAGGGCGCCGCAGGGCTGCCCGCGCTGGCGCTCGATGCCACATACATGCGACCAGTGATCCATTGCAGCAATCCGACCCCGCCAATGCTGCACAGGTTCAACAAAGTTACACCACGCCCAAGCAAGTGCGGCGGGATAAAGCTGCGGCCGTGCGCCATCATCAGTGGGAAAGACAGTCCGAACAGCCCGATTCCGAACAACAAGATGGCGACGGTCATCACTGAATTATCGCCGTAAGCCCACAGCCCCAACAGGCACAGCGCACCCAGAAAGTTGCCCACAACAATCACCCATTTGCGCGTACCAAATATGCGATCCATCGGGCCATATGCAAAACTTCCGATCATCATCGCGACCGCCATCCAAAGCGTGATCACCCCGATACCGCCTGCATCCATTCCGAATACATCGCTTAGATATGGCCCCGCCCACAACCCGCGGATACCGGCAGCGGGGGCGTAATTAACAATAAGAAGCGGGAAAATCAACCACAAAGCGGGCATTTTCAATATATCCAGCAAACCACCCTTGGGCGTATCCGCGGGTGTTTCTACCTTCGGCATATCCTTGACAAACATCGCCAATCCGGCAGCAACCACAAGGCTGACGACAACCATAGCCCAAAGGCTTTCACGCCACCCCAGCGTCTCGACAGCCATTGCCAGCGGCACAGACCCCGCCAAATTTCCAGCCGTTCCGACACCAAGGATAACCCCCGCTAACGTGGCAAACATCGCCGGACGATAAAGCCGCGCGAAGATATAGTAGCTCGCCATAAGTACTGGCGAACATCCGACCCCGATCAAACCCATTGCGATTTGCACATCCAACGGTGTCTGCGCCATTGCAAACAACGCAGANCCNCCACCGCCNCCAATCGCCAGCAAAACCGCCGCNGTCCAGCGCGGCCCGATATGATCAAGNGCCCAGCCAACNGGTATCTGCATCAAAGCGAACACCCCGAACCACAGACCCGACGCCAACGACAAGTCTGCTGCCGTGGCCCCTAGATCACGGTCCAGAACTGGCGACAAGACGGCCAGAAACGCGCGGTANAACTGGCTCAGTACATAGGCGAGGGTAAGGAATACAAATCCAGTGCGCATCGTGGAAGTCCTAATTTTTAAGTAATTTCAATAGATTTGACAGGATGAATCCCACGCTCGACATGGCAACAATCGATGGACCTGCCGGGGCATCCGTGACCCAGCTAAACGCCAATCCAGCCNCAACAGCAGAAATACCGATTGCACCCGCAAGAACAACCATCTGTTCAGGCGAACGCGCCAAAGGTCGTGCTGCCGCCGCTGGTAAAATCAGCATCGCGGTAATCAACAACACCCCGACCAGCTTCATCGCCAAGGCAACGAACAAGGCCAAGGTCAGAGTGAAAATCAGACGGTCCCACGTCCGTGATCCGCCTTCGGCCACCAACAGTTCCGGGCTAAGCGTTCCGTTCAAAAGACTGCGCCAGCGCCATGCCATAACCACCAGAATGCCCGCAGAACCCAACGTGATCATCACAATATCGGTCCAAGAAACGGACAAAATATCGCCCAGCAACACTTCCATCAGATTAAGCCGCACCCCGGGTATAAGGGAGGCCGTAACCAGTCCGATCGCCAGTGCCGAGTGCGCAAAAACACCCAACACAGTATCCACCGCATAATCGCCGCGCCGCATCATATAGGTAACCACCAGCGCCATCGCACCCGCCAACATCGCCACACCCACCATCATCGGCAANCCCANCGCAAGGCCCAGCGCGACACCNAGCANACCCGCATGCCCCGTCGCATCCCCGAAATACGCCATGCGCCGCCACACCACCAGACACCCCAAAGGGGCCGCCGCCAGTGCAATTACCACCCCAGCGATCAGGGCACGCAGAAGGAAATCATCAATCATGCGAATGCCCTTCGTGCGAATGATCATGACGGTGTTCGTAAAGCGCCAATTCCGCCCTTACCCCGAACAATTCCTTATAGTTTGGGTCCGCCGACACATCCGCGGGAGCGCCAGAACAACACACATGGCCGTTCAGGCAAACCACCTGATCCGACTGCGCCATCACAACGTGCAGATCATGACTAACCATCAACACAGCCGCGCCGGTTTCTTTACGAACTTCGCCCAACAGGCGGTAAAACCGCGCTTGTGCCGGTTGATCCAGCCCTTGTGTCGGCTCGTCCATAATCAATAAATCCGGTTTACGAA
>JAESQH010000046.1 GCA_016765235.1 Paracoccaceae bacterium | reverse complement strand
GGTCGGGGGGGCGGGTCATGGTGGTTATTCCGATGTTATTTCCCCGCCAAACGAGCGCCCGTTAGTGGCCGGTGATGTATTGATGCTCGACACAGGGGCTACGTTGGACGGGTATTTTTGCGACTTTGATAGGAATTTCGCGATTCGACATGCCAGTGACAATGTTAAGCGGGCATATTCGACCCTTTACAAGGCCACCGACGCAGCGCTTGCTATTGCGCGGCCGGGCGTGACTTGCGCACAATTATATGCATCGATGGCCAAGGTCATAGCGCAAGAAGGCGGTGATGTTGGGCGATTGGGGCACGGCCTTGGAACGCAATTGACGGAATCCCCNTCAATCGTTGCGTTTGATCATACCGAAATGCGCGCCGGGATGGTGATGACGTTGGAGCCTTGCATGGTTATAGAAGGCGAGAAAATTATGGTTCATGAAGAAAATATCCTGATCGATGCCGGCCCTCCTCGTTTGCTGAGCCAGCGTGCGCCGCTTGAAATTCCGGTTATCGGGTGACAGTATGAAGCTTCCATTTACCCTTGATAAAGGCATCGCATCAACAGTAGCACTCGGGCTGATCGTGCTGGAAACAGACGAAACCATCGAAGCTGAATTTGGCACTTTGTTTAACCGGTCTGGCATAGGTTTGTTTCATGCGCGTATTCCTGTGGCGCAAGAAATCACACCTGCAGACNTTGCCGGNAATGGAGGCNGCGCTGCCNGCGGCGGTCGGNCTGCTGNCCTCCGCCNTTCCAATGGATGTNATCGGGTATGCCTGCACGTCAGGTGCGACGATTATTGGAGCNGATAATATATCCCGTATTGTTNCCCGAATCTTTCCAAATGCCAGAACGACTGACCCGATTACGGCCGCAATGGCGGCTTTACAATATCTGGGAATGCGCAAAATCGGACTCGTGACGCCTTATATGGAAGATGTATCCGCCGCGATGATCGATTTGTTGCAAAATAACAGTTTCGAGGTCGTGAAATTTGGATCGNTTGAACAAAAGGAAGACGCGANCGTTGCNCGGATATCGCCNGACTCCATTTATAACGNCGTTTGCAATATCGGTATATGTGANGATGTGGATGCCGTGTTTATCTCGTGCACCAACTTGCGAACTTTCGNCGTAATCGAGCGGGCCGANAAGTACATTGGTAAGCCGGTGATTTCTAGCAACCAAGCGCTTGGTTGGCACATGGCGGAGTTGGGCGGCCTCAAAGGATCAATAATTGGTCCGGGAATCATATTTACCGTTTCATAATTTCCGCGAAACTACTGATATATACTGAGGCGCAGACTGGTGGACTCTTGTTTCGTAGCCACCAGATTATCTGGCACTATTTGTGATCCAATATTGCACCCGATTTACAGCNTAGAAAATCCGGAGCAATGCCAATCAATCGCTTCGCATGAAACCAACTTGGCAAGCCTAGCAAGTTCCGCGTTCAATTTNNTTGCNCGCTGCGGTGACCACTTAACACCAGCTTCCAGCCACANATTTAGGACGTTTAGAGTGCCNTTTTTTCTGTCGGCTTTCACCTCGATGCGCCCNACAAAGCGGTTACCTTCCAANAACGGGTAAATATAATACCCCCGAAACGCGTTTTGAAGCAGGGACATACATCTCTGCTCGATATTCAAAACCAAATAGTCGAGACACCCGTTTTCGATTGCGAATTGCCGGATCAAACGGATTGAGAATACGCAGGCGTGAAGTCGGCGCTTTCAGATCTGACAAACGGCTCTCGATATTACTTGGCGCATATGCGCTGCTCCAAGTGCCATCGACTGATTGAATTTCAACGCTAGTCAGCGATGCTGCTGCACGTTCCAACCACGCTTTGACCTCTTTGGCCGATACTGCGTCCCAAAANTCTTGAATTTCGCGTAAAGTGCCNACGCCCAANCTTTCGAGTGCTGACATACATANCCAATCAATTTGTTCTTCATCAACAACATTNTGATTGTGGAGTTTGGCAGGGAAAACACGTTTGGCAATATCGTAGTATTTCGTAAAATTCACGCGGTGGCAGGTCGCCAACTCGCCAGTATACCACATATAATCCAGTGCTAACTTNTGNGGNGGCTTCCCCCACATTCTCGTTTCGCCAGTGATTTTGGTGTCAAACGAATGCGTTGAAAGCGAACCCTCATTTTCAATTCGCCTTAGAATAGCGCTACGATCNTTCTTATTTGACATCCCCTTAAACCAGCTCGACTGATCCATTTGTTCCTTTTTCCGACGGAATTGTCGTTTCCACATCGGCAAATAATCCATCGGAATAATTGAAGCGTCGTGCGTGAAATGTTCAAATATCTGGCGATCTTCAGCCAATAGAACATTCATCATCGGTTCGCGATAATTCTGATTCCGGCTCCAGATAATATGATGGTGAGCGCGCGACACTATTTGGAGCGTATCAAGCTGGACAAAGCCAAGTTGCTTTATGATCGACATAGTGTCCAGGGAACCGGTTGGTGCAGCTGCCAATCCTTGCGTCGACAGCCAATAATTGCGCGCTTCACGGTTAAAGATTTTGTAGATCATTTATTCCCCGAAATTATTGCCTGCCTGACAAACGTACTTCTCTTTGGTGTGTGAAGAAACCACTGTTCAATCAACGGCATTAGCACCATTTTCAGAACTATCTTTGATATATGTTGGAACCGGCTGTCAGGCAACTCGTTACTTCTGATTGGCACTGTCCCGACATTGTTAGGTCTCACGCGAAAATTACTATTAAACAGCTCCGGTATATTCGCCGCGTGCCGGATAATCGTTTTTGATCGCAAAATCGATCGCGCCGACCAACTCGCTAAAATGCGGTCGCACGAACGGCATTGTCTGGGTGGAACCGTAATAGAGGGTCTGTTCCGGTGTCACCATAAACAGGCCTGGTNCGGCGAATAGCGCCGGTTCTTCAATCCCGATCGAGGTCGTGCCGCGCGATGTCGAGATATAAAGCCCCCATTCCCGCGCCTTGGCGAGCGGCAGGTCATACGCAAATCGCAGCGTGTCGGCACCGATTTTATCGGCCATGGCACGCGCGCGATCTTCACCGTCAGAACTGATTGCGATTGTGGCCACACCGCGCTCGGCGAAATCAGCTACTCGTTTCTGGAATTCCGTAAGATATTTGGCGCAGATCGGGCAATGTAGACCGCGATAAAAGCAGATTACCGTTCCGCGTGTCGACGCATCGGAAGATAAATCAAACGTGCCGTGATCGAGTGTTTCCAAGGTCAGATCGGGTGTTTTTTGGCGAGGCATTAGCATAGAAATTCCTTTTCAGTGATTTACATTGTTTTAGATAATACAGTAGTTATAGTATGTGTAATCCTAAATAACTGATCAAAAATCCTATATGCCCAAAATTGACAGACTAACCACGCTAATCAACCACTTTAACTTGAGCGTGCGATCAACGCCTTTGAGCGAAGCAACGTTGATAGTAACGGCGGCTGAAGATGGCACCCCGCGAATGGTAATACTTCGCGCGACAGCAGGGTCGCCCGAAATATCGCCAAAACGCATCTTGTTTGCAGCAGTGATCGACTGGGGCGGCATGTCCAACCCGCTAATTGCAGCACTTCCTACCACGGTTGAAATTGACATATCCAGCGATGCGGAAAGCATGGGCCTTATCACGTTGATGCAATCGGAGTTGGCCGCGCAGCGCTGTGGCGCGGGTCCCGTAATCAGCCGGCTGGGCGAGATTTTGATAGTTCGAATGTTGCGCGCCCAAATCGAGGCGGGATCAACGCAACCCGGATTGTTGGCGGGATTATCCGACCCACGACTTAGCCGCGCGATCGTTGCTATCCACGACCACCCCGGTCGAAGCTGGCGCAATGAGGATCTCGCGCAGATCGCCGGCCTTTCGCTAAGTCGTTTTGCCGAGGTGTTTCTGAATATTGTGGGGGAGCCACCCGCAGCATATTTGCGCCGGTGGCGGTTAACATTGGCCCGCCAAGACGTTGCAAAGGGCGACCGGGTGGATGCCATTGCGCGCAGGTATGGCTACGTTTCATCCGAGGGGTTCGCGCGTGCGTTCAAAAAGCATTTTGGCGAAAACCCGATCACATTGCGCCCCAAACGAGTGGCCTAGATTACTTTCAATTATTCCTGCTCGATCGAATTCACCCAGTTCGTCAGAAAGTTTTCCTTTTTCAACCGATCTAGAAACACCAACAATCCGGGCCCAAGCCGAATGGGGCGCGCTGCGCTATTTTCTTGCAGTCGGACGGAATCTATTGGCGGCAAACTGGTGAGCTTGGTCAACTCCGGCCTGCTGTTCAATTCTGCCAAAAAATCAATCATCAGCCCGCTTTGAGTCGGATTTTTAGCGTTTTTCGGAATAAGCGCTGTGCGCAACATCACATTCACATAATCGTCAAACAAAATGACGCTAATTCCGGGAAAATCCGATAGGCGGGACATCGCATAACTGCCAACGACATTGTATGCCAGCGCCAGTTGGCCAGACGCGACATCGCGGATCATATCACCTGAACCGCGATATAAACGGGTGTTCAGCCGCCCCATCACTTCGGTCAAACGCCAATAGGAATCGGAGTTGCGCGAATCCTGCGTCGCGAACAGATACCCCGCCCCGGATACGCGCACATCATAGGTTCCGATCCGTCGGTCAAATTTCTCAGGATTGTCACGCAACAGTGAAATGAGGTCCTCGCGGGTTTTGGGCGGTTCTATTCCCTGAAACGCTGCTTCGGAAATCACCACCACGGCAGGTTCCTGTGTAAACGCAAAAATCTGGCTTCGCCATTTGGCCCAATCCGGCAGCCCGTCTGTCGCGTTAGAAGAATAGGTTTGCGCATACCCATCGTTTGCGAGTTTCGTTTGTAAGTCCATTGCTGAAGAAATCGCCAGATCAAACACAGCCCCTTCTTCATAGATCGCCTTCATCAATTCCGTACTACTGGCAATGACATAGTCAATGTTAATGGTCGGGTGATCGCGTTGAAATTCCAGAATTATCGGCTCGAATACATTGATGTCCGCAGTAGAGATAATCTTTANNGTCACATTGCCGANNGGAGCGGGATAAATNTTTTCNCCCTCGATCTCGAAAGCNGNAACCGGNTGNGACACAAGGGATAAAAGTATCAAACTCGNGGCAAGATAAGCGAAACGCATGCGCCTGGTCCTTCCNTATTCGAGGTTATNTGAATGCNGCCTTTATGGGCGCGTGCAACCACGTCGGCAATNGTNAGACCAAGGCCGGAGCCAACGATATCCGATACATTNGCNCCGCGTGANAACCGTTTGGTCAAGGNTTTTAGGTCNGTGTCCCCGAACCCTCGACCTTGATCGATAAACGAAATTTTGTAGCGCCCATCACCCGATACATTGATCTGGATATCGCTGTCGGGCGGTGAATATTTAATGGCGTTATCCAGAATATTACGCAGGGCGTTTTGCAAAAGGATTGGGTCGCCCACAAACGGTAGGCGCTCATTGGGAATATTGACGCTAAGGTTGATGTCTTTAAGGCCGGCGGTCGGCGAAAGATGTTCGCATGTGTCGCGTGTAAGTTCGCCCAGATCAACTTTTGAGGTTAACAAATGGTCTGTCCGAAATGTCACCATGGCGTGGTCCAGCAATTGCCCGGCTGAACGCGAGCTTTCGTCAACCGCACGGATCATTTCGCGTAACGCCTTTTTGTCTTCGGGCTTTTCCAACCGCCTAAGCGCAACTTCGGCCTNCGTGCGCACAATCATTAGCGGCGTGCGAACACGGTGCGCGGCTTCGGCGACGAAATCCTCGGATTGTGCAAGCGAGGCGCGCAAGCGGGACATGAAATTGTTAAGCGCACCGACAAGCGGCACAAGTTCGCTGGGCAGTTTCGCTTTAACAGGGCTAAGATCATGTGGTCCGCGTCGCTTAATGGATTGTGTCATCCTCCTGAGCGGTGAAAGCGCGGATTGGGCGGCCAGCAGGCTAAGCGTGGTCGCGAAAATAAAGAAACCGATCCCGACAATCGCCGCCGTGGTAGATATTTTTGATGAAATTGCGGCCAGCCCCAATCGGGTCTGTGCAACAATAATTGTTGTATTCACCGCCTGCCCGCCAGAACTGACAGGTCGGGCCACGGCGACAGATCGAACTTCCTCGCCCCGATATTCGAATGTTGAAAACACAGGATTTGATGCTGTTGGGCGAGCCGTCGGCCCCGCCAGATCCGCATAGCCGGTCAATGTCTCTCCATCAACGATAACGCGGTAAAAGACGCGGTCCTGACTGATTGATCCCAGCATCGAAAGGGCGGAATATGGCAGCTCCAGATTGACCGTTCCGCTTTCGGAATAGAGCGCGTCGGCGATCGACGTAGCGGATGCCGCCAATATATTATCTTGCGTATTGGTTGCGGCCTGTTCCGCCACGACACGAACAATCAGGTAAAAGGTCAGCGATAAAATTGCCGCAATGACGGACAATTGGAACACCAGACGGCGCCGAATGGAGCTGTTGGTGAATAACGCTTTCATGATTCCTCAACAAGCCGATAACCCAACCCCCTAACAGTTTCGATTTTCGCGGCGGACCCTTCCAACCGCTTACGAAGGCGGCCGATATACACCTCGATTGCATTCTCCGAGACGTCTTCGGTGAAGGAAAACAAACGGTCCATCAGGTGGGTTTTCGAAAAAATCTGCCCCGGCGTGGCAAAAAATATTTCCAGCAGGCGATGTTCACGATTGCGTAGAGTTTCTGTGGCGTCGCCGATGGTAATCGTGCCCGCCAACGAATCAAAACCGACACCTGCGAAGTGCCGAATGTTATTCGCGACACCCCCTTGGCGTCGTAAAACGGCACGGCAACGGGCTTCAAGCTCGGAAAAATCGAACGGTTTCGTAATATAGTCGTCCGCCCCTAAATCCAGCAAACCTACCCTGTCAGATATCTGGGATCGGGCCGTTAAGACGATTACGGGCGTTCTGTCGGCATTGCGCCTGTGTGTTGACAAAAAGTCACGCCCGTCCCCGTCCGGCAGCATAATATCCAGCAAAANCAAATCGTAAGAGGTAACATCGATNAAACTTTGGGCCGTCGCAAGATCGCCCGCATGGTCAATTACATGCCCATCTAATGCCAGTCGGTCAACGACGGCATTCGCAAGCTGGATATTGTCTTCGACGAGCAGAAATCTCACACCGCGGGTCCTTTTGTTGAACGTGACAGGTTCGTGTCAGGTTTACACCCTTAACTGNCACCATGTGCGAGCCTGTGCTCGTATGTCAAACNAGNGAATAAAAAATTAACTNGGAGGAATGAAATGAAAACTCANTTTATCAAAGTCCTATTAACCGGTGCGGTTCTAGGTTTTGGCGGAACAGGCGCTGCAACAGCAGCCGAATGNATCGCNCCAGCAAATCCCGGCGGTGGCTGGGATTTCGCNTGTCGTACNATCAGCAANATCATGTTTGATATTGGNGAAGTCGATAAGCCTATTCAGATTACCAACATGTCTGGTGGCGGTGGTGGCCTTGCGTTCAACTATGTTGTGTCCGAACGCAATGATGACGTCGACTTGATTGTCGCCGCTTCTTCGGCAACAACCACACGTCTTGCGCAGAACGCTTATGCTGGCATGACTGCCGACCAAGTACGTTTTGTTGGCGCAATTGGTATTGACCCAGGCGTAATTGTTGTGGCTGCGGACAGCCCGTTCAAGACGCTTAGTGACCTATTGGAAGCTGTTGTAGCGGATCCAAGCTCCGTCACTTTTGCGGGTGGTTCAGCGGTTGGTGGTTTTGATCACATGAAACCATTGATGCTTCTTAAGGAAGCTGGTCTGACTGACATCACAACCGTAAAATACATCGGTCTCGATGGTGGTGGCGATGCGATTACACAAACAATCGGTGGCTTTACGCAAGCAATGACAGGTGACATGTCTGAAGTTGTTGGTTTCTTGGCCTCGGGTGACATTCGTGTACTTGCAGTTCTAACAAGCGAACGCGTAGCTGGTGCTCAATTTGAAGACATCCCAACTGCGATAGAGCAAGGGTATGACGTTGTTGCCGGNAACTGGCGCGGCCTCTACATCCCGCGCGGTGTTTCTGATGAAACATTCCAACTATGGGCTGGTCGTTTGCAAGCGGTTGCTGATTCAGATGAATGGGCAGAAGCAATGACAGCACGGGGCTTGGCGCCGTTCACTTTGGTTGGCGATGAGTTCCAAGGTTACATTGACGATCTGGTTGTAGAAATCCGCCAGATGAGCAAAGACATTGGAGTAATCCAGTAATGGCTAGCGACCGGATCTTTGGTCTGGTCATGGCGACCGTGGCGCNCGCGTATATCGCGAGCGCCACACAGATCCAGACCAGCTTTTTGTCAGACCCTGTTGGGCCTAAAACTTTCCCTATTCTTATCGGAACGGTCTGCGCGATTAGTGCAATGTTCATGGTGTTAAAACCTGACGCTGAACCTGAATGGCCTGTTTTGCGCACATTTGGAGCGTTGTTTTTCGCCGTGTTCGTGCTGGTTGCTTATGCATATGCCCTAAGACCACTTGGGTTTTTAATGCCGACGGTTGTTGCTGCGGGAGTGCTGAGTTTTCAGATATCACCCAAAGTCAAAACCGCGGTCCTGTCGGGTCTTGGCCTGTCAATCGGGCTGTTTATTATTTTCAAATACGCGCTGGATCTGGGACTTGTTCCATTTCCTAGAAGTTGGATGGGCTAAATTATGGAAGTGTTTTCAAATCTGGCAATGGGGTTCGACATCGCGCTGTCACCCTACACACTGATGCTGGCCGTTGTCGGCTGTTTCATCGGTACAATCATTGGCGCACTGCCGGGGCTTGGCCCATCGAACGGTGTGGCGATCCTTATCCCTATTACCTTTTCGATGGGTCTTGATGCGACTTCATCACTGGTGTTGATGACCTCCGTTTATTATGGCGCGATGTACGGCGGGCGGATCAGTTCGATTTTGCTGAATATTCCCGGTGACGAACCGGCGCTGATGACCACGCTGGACGGTTACCCAATGGCCAAAGCCGGCAGGGCCGGTGAAGCCTTGGTGCTATCTGGCTTTGCTTCTTTTTACGGTGCGATGTTCGCCACAATTGGTCTGATGTTTCTCGCCCCAATGCTGGCGCGGGTTGCCTTTGTGTTTGGCCCCGCCGAGTATTTCGCCCTATACATGCTGGCCTTTATGACCCTTGGCGGCATGGCAAGTAACAATCAGGCAAAATCGGCAATCGCCGCCTGTATTGGTATTGGTATCGCGATGATCGGTGTTGATAATTCCAGCGGGCTACCGCGCCTGACAGGTGGAAATCTGCATCTATATGATGGCGTTGATTTCCTTGTGGCAATTGTTGGCCTGTTTGCGGTCGCCGAAGTGTTCTTTTTCATCGAAAGCCACGGTAAAAGTTCTTCGATCGGCGTGAAGCTGGAAAAGGTGAAAATCCCGTGGAAAACCATCTACGAAACGCGCTGGACTATGTTCCGTGCATCGACAGTCGGTTTTATCGCCGGTATTTTGCCAGGAGCAGGGGCATCGCTTGGAAGTTTCATGTCCTACATGACTGAAAAATCCATCGC
The DNA here is from genome assembly GCA_016765235.1 of Paracoccaceae bacterium. Classification (GTDB taxonomy): domain Bacteria; phylum Pseudomonadota; class Alphaproteobacteria; order Rhodobacterales; family Rhodobacteraceae; genus NORP23. Next base: position 301 of record JAESQH010000046.1, on the reverse strand, counting down.
AGGTGAAAAGGGCGGATTTGGTACAGGTGTCCCCAAGGGTGTCGTCGCGCCCGAAGCTGGGAATAACGCAGCCGCTGGTGGCGCGTTGATCCCGATGTTGACGCTTGGTGTACCAGGATCAGGAACGACAGCCGTTTTGCTTGCATTGCTGATGACCCTGAATATCACTCCTGGCCCGACACTTTTCGCTGAGCGGCCAGAACTGGTCTGGGGTCTAATCGCGTCACTGTTTATCGCCAATGTTGTGCTGTTGTTGATGAATGTTCCAATGGTGAAAATCTTCGTGAGAATATTGATGGTA
>JAESQH010000045.1 GCA_016765235.1 Paracoccaceae bacterium | reverse complement strand
CGTTCCGAGATATTGCGCGCAAGTTGATCGCTGACGGTATAATCTGACGCGTCGCCGCCGTTCACGGCGAACATCAATTAAGAATTGAGTCATAAGAGTTAACAATGCCTTACAAAATAAAACACCTAAGTATTCAAGGCGATGGCATTACGGACGGGCCAAATGGCCCGATTTACATCCCGTTCGCTTTAACGGGCGAGCTGGTCGAAGGCGAGATCGACGGCAACCGCATCCCTAAACCGCGGATCGTTGAACCGTCCAGTGATCGCGTCAAAGCACCCTGCCCGCATTTCAAAACGTGTGGAGGGTGTTCGATGCAACATGCTTCGGACACGTTTCTAGCGGATTGGAAAACCAATGTAGTGCGCAATGCACTTGCAGCACATGACCTGAAGTCCGAATTCCGCCCGATAATTACCTCGCCAGCACAATCGCGCAGACGGGCAACGTTTGCCGCGCAGCGCACTAAAAAGGGCGTGCTGATCGGATTCCACGGCCGAGCTTCGGATACGGTGGTGGATATCCCGTCGTGCAAACTACTGCACCCTGACCTTATGGCCACAATGCCCGCGTTGGAGGCGTTGACCAAGATTGGTGCATCCCGCAAGGCTGGAATTTCCATTTCCGTCACTCAATCGGCTGCGGGTTCTGATGTTAGCGTTCTAGATGCCAAAGAAGCTGGCGGCCCGATGATGGTTGAGTTGGGTGCATTGGTCGAACAATTCAAACTCTCGCGCCTAAGCTGGAACGGTGAAGTGGTCGCGATGCGCGCCGCGCCTGTTCAGACATTTGACGGTATCACCGTATCACCACCGGTCAGCGCGTTTCTGCAAGCCACACAATCCGGACAGATTGCGATAACAAAGACGGTTCTGGAAGCCGTGGGTGACGCAAAACGCATCGTTGACCTGTTCGCCGGATGTGGAACGTTTTCACTGCCGCTTGCCAAACAGGCGCAGGTTTTGGCGGTTGAAGGCGAAGCACCGTTGCTGGATTCACTCGACGCGGCGTGGCGCAACGCGGACGGGTTGAAAACACTGGAAACGCACAAGCGTGACCTGTTTCGCAACCCGATGCTTAAGGAAGACTTAAAGAAAATCGACGCAGTGGTCCTAGACCCGCCCCGCGCTGGGGCAAAAGCGCAGTGCGAGGCGCTGGCCGAGGCCAACCTCGCCCGAATTGTATTCGTTTCGTGTAATCCCGTTACGTTCGCCAGAGATGCCAAGATTTTGGTTAACGCGGGATACACCATTGATTGGGTGCAAGTCATCGATCAGTTCCGCTGGTCCGCCCATGTCGAGTTGGTAGCGCTCTTTACCAAAAATTAACATCCTTGGAGCTAGGGAATACGTTTTTCGGTAATCGCGATGCCTGTAGAGTGGATTCACCAAAATATAAGCTGTTGCCATCCAATATTCCCACAACATTTTTGGCGGCAGTACTTAATTCCAAACACAACGGCGGAATAACCCATTTACGACCGGCCTCCAGACAACGATTGCGCATGGCTGCTTGAACGCTAATTAACAGAAATAAAGAAATAAATGGTGCCCCGGGGGCGGAATACAGAAACCGCCATACATCAACATGTTAGACAAAAGTGGGACATTCTACTTTCCCGTATTGTTACTAGGTTTTCCAGGGCAATTGTCCCACCTTAAACTGAACAATCTTTCAGCAAGCACAAATAAATTTAACCGCTATTCAAATAGAAACACCGCCCTGATTGCAGTCAGCGCGGCGTTTGAATGAGCATGAACAATGGAGATAATCATATATACTTATGCTATCGAATACGCCCCAATATCAAAAGTAAATTGGAACTATTTCGCATCAATTAATCTGGCGAAAGCAGGCTGGCAGGCATTTCCCACCAGGCCCAATAAGAAACCCCATATTAAAGGCTGGCATCTGTTACCCGGCAGGTGATGCTTGCATCGATGAGAGGGCCGCATCAGAAAATCTTGAGATCATCAATCTGGTGGAAAGTTCCTACCTTCTGGCAAAGCAAACATTGGACAGGTTGGGCATTCCCCGAACCCCGTTCTACCGCTGGTATGGCCGATACCTACCTGAAGGTCATCCCCTTTCGGGACATTGCGCTGCAATGACCTGTCGGGCAGCGGGTTGGGGCCGGTTTTACTTGTCCACTATCTCGGATGATTACAACCGTTATATCATTGCCTGGAAGCTGTGTACCAACATGAAAGCAGGTGATGTTACAGATACACTAGAACTGGCGTTGCGAGCTTCAGGTTGTGATCAGGTTCATGTCGTCCACAAACCACGCCTGCCCAGCCCTTTGCCGCCGTTTAGTTGCACGTCTGGTGCTGCGGTGCACCTTCCTAAAGCCGCCGTTCGTTTCAAACAGCGTGCCCCTTAATTCGAAATAAGAAACTCTAGGCTTGTTTCCAATCTCTGGTCGTGGAATTTTTGCATTCCATATCCCGCCAACACTCCGAGAACTACTATTGTTAACACCATATTTCGGGAAACTTTCCACGAAATTGTGCTGCCAACAATTATGAAGGAATAAACGCTAAAAATCCCCAACGTGAAAACCAATGTCATCACGAACCCAATGGACAAACCAGCCGAAAGGAGAGTCCCGGCAACGACAACATCAAAACCTATAGGAACAGGTAGAAATACACCGACTACCGCCACAACAATCAAAAATAAGAACGTCACCTCTGCTGTCGAAAATGACTCTAGTGGAACGAGGTTACCTACGACTGCGCCAAGAAACCCAGCGAGGAACATTAACGGTATGGTAAGAGAAGCAATGAACCATAAATCTTTAAGGAAATCCCGCACAAACCCGCCAGCAGCAGATATTAGTGACTCATTTAACTTTGGTTTTGATAAATCCAATTCGCAGGTACCATCTTCTGCAGCGGTTGCGGCTTCAGATAACTCGACCTCAGGAGTAAGCCGGATCACCATGGGCACAACAATCAAGATTACGAATATGCTTAATGCTAGTTTTGTTACAGCTATTTCAATTGGAAATAGCGAGAAAGCCATCGTCAGAACGACAATATTCAAAGTTGGTGAAGCGATCATTGCCGATAAAGTGGTTTCAGCCCTAGCGCCTGCACTATACATGCCCTTGGCTATCGGAGCTGCACAGTTGACGCAAACCCCCAATGGCGCGCCGATCGCCATCCCGAGTGCCGAATTTGCGTATCTTCCCCTAAAAGATCGCACAGGCAAATATCGAATTAGGGTTAGAAAAGCTGCGCCGAATAAAACACCGAAAGTCATACCATTCTTGTTGGTTTTCACCCAGTTTATCGTGGTGAACACAATTTTTTTCCACATTGGCATAGAGGGGTCGACGGTCAGCAAGGCCTCAAAGCTGAGCGGGTCCTCCAGTTGGATGGACCCTTCCATAATTGCTTTGTTGTTCAGAGACGGGTATCGGGACTCCGTCCAGAACAGAAATGCCAGAACTACAACCAGAAGCCCCGCGAATATTATCCGGTATGGAGGCACTTTAAGCGTAGCTAACATCGTTCAAACCCTTCATCTTACACTAAAACTGACCGAGCCGGTCAGTATAACCAAAAAAGGCCCAGGCAATTTCGCCCGGGCCCTTGTTTAGATTATATATTACTAGAATCCAGTTGTGAATTTCAGGAATGCGCCCTGATCGGTCATTGTATCTGCGTAACCATAACCACCCAAATTCAAGCCCGTGAAGCTTTCGCTGCGATACCCCAGCGAAACTTTAGAATTTGATCCGATCAAGTAAGACAGTGCTGCCGAGAAATCGATGTTGGTAACGGTAGAAGACGATGTATCGCTAGAGCTACGTGAAGGACCGTGGATGCTATACCCAGAAGGGCCGCCGCCATACGAATACGAATCCGAGGAACTGGTCGTTGTACCGAACAACATCGCAACACCCACTTCAGCATCGAAACTCACACGGTTCATTACCGGCACTGAAGCCTCTAACGCGACACGTGGTCCAGCGCCAATGAAACTGGCGGATTGCGAATTATAACCAGAGCTATAATAATCAGAATAATATCCGCTGCTTGCTATGCCAACCTGCGCACCACGGACACCTAATGTCACACGGCCGCTGCCCACGCCACCTAGTCCAATATCACGGCCAATTTCAAAATCAAGCGTGGTGAACGAGCCTTCATTACTCGAATCGGACGTATCGTAGCTAGAGTAAAACGAGTCATAGGTCGATTCATAAAGTGATGAACCATTCGAAGAATTTCTAAAACCCAGCCCAACAGAATACGGGGTATTCGGAATATTAATTCCCACCTCGAAAAACATGTTAATTCCAGTTCCTGGAATTGTTTCGGCATCGGGATCCGTCGATTCAACGGAGTACATGTAGCTGTCGTAACCAGTTGATATAGCGGCCACTCCACCCTCAACGGACACCCACGCGCCGCTTCCAACACCTTGCGCAAAACCCGGGGTTGCCGAACTCAATAGTACAACTGCTGTCGATGCCAACAATAAATTCTTCATCTTATTTCCTTTGAACACTGCCATTTAACTACTTCCCAATTGTTATTTGTTCCTGCTTCGCACAAAAACACCCCGTTGTCATGTTTTTAATCAATATTTTCAACAATTTATCCAACTATTAGGTTAACAGGAATGGTCCGAGCTTACAGCGTCCAATTTTGTGATTCTTTGCACCATAAAAATCAACCTGTTCAATTGACATTACGCGTCTCGACCTTACTGTCGCCGCACATATTTATCTCCAAAAGCAAGACAATCGAGCCCTCATGACCCACAACAGTTCCACCAAGCTTCTTACCCTTCTGCCAAGTGTGTTTCTGGGTCTAATTCTCATGGCTCCCAGCATGGTGGCAGCTGAAACTGGTACTGTTGTAGTTACCTCGCAACCATTCACCGAAATGTCGTCGCCAGCGGACCACTTATTCACCCGAATGGACGGCTCCGACATTGGGGTGTCAAGGCCGCTCGACTTCTCGTTTCGGGATTTTTGGCCGCCCTTCTGGAACGGCCGCGGCATAAGTTCTGGTGATTTCGACAACGACGGTGATGACGATCTTGTGCTGGCATCAACCGACAAAGGTATGCATCTGTTCGAGAACGGAGGCGACGGCAAATTTACCGAAGTTTCGATAAGCATGGGCACTTGGGTCGATTTTCCGGGGATGCTGGCAGGCTTTGTAGACTTAAACAACGATGGGTGGCTGGATATTTTCATCTCCGGCTATCACGCAGGAATGCATGTTTTGTGGAACGACAACGGCTCGTTCGACTTTTCGCGGACGTCGCAAATCAATAACCAGCCCGACGCGGTACTCGCTCACGCGGTCTCATTTGGTGATGTAGATAGAGATGGCTATTTTGATTTGGCTGTTGGGAACTGGGCAGCGGGTTGGTATCGGCGCTTTCCAGGAGAGGAATCGCGAAACCGTGTAATATTCAACGAGGATGGCAATATATCCGGAGACCGGTATCTAGAGTTAGACGGTTTTACCGGTGAAACTTTGACTATGATCCTTTCAGACATAAATGTTGATGGCTACCTTGATATTGTCGAAGGAAACGACTTCGAGATAACCGACCAAATTTACTACGGTGACGGAAACGGATCCTTCGAGCGTTATTTGTCCAGTGACGGAAAAATAGAGGCTGTGACAAGCACAAGTATGTCCGTAAAATCAACCGATTTGAATGGTGACTTACGCCCAGATTTATATTTTTCACAAATTGCCGGGCGCTCTGAAGGTATTGAAGATTCCATGCAATTCAGACCGCTAGAGCTGTATTGTTTCGGCATTTCTGACCCTACAGAGGCGAGTAAATGCCAACAGAATCTGAATTCGAATTTGTGGTATAAATCCGGCGGCCGTCGTCTCGATGTAACAAAAGCAGATAACTGTGTCGGCAAGGGCCCCGAGTACGAATTAGAATGTAAATCAATGATGATTAAGGATATTGCCATTCAAAAAGACGATCCAGAAGTATGTGGTTTCATTGATGAATCTCAATCTCGTATTCGTCTTTTATGTGAAACCCACTTTAGACCACAGAGCAAACCTTCAGATGAAGAATTCGCGCTTGGCATCAAGCAAAAGCGAGGCTCCAATGCGATGCTGATGCTCCAAGCTGACGGAAGCTACATCGACACCGCTGAAGAATCCGGCGCTGGTGTGGGCGGGTGGGCGTGGGATGCAAAAACCGAAGACTTCGATTTAAACGGCACGATCGATATCTACGTTACGAATGGCAGTTGGATTGTTACGAATATATCTCCGTCCAACATGTATTTTGAAAACGATGGAACGGCTTCTTTCACCAATAAAACGACGGAGTCCGGATTAGAGGAATACCTTATAATTAACAGTATGACTTCGATCGATTGGGACGGTGATGGAGATATTGATATGGTCGGCCAAGCAGTAAACGGACCAATTATCGCGCTACGCAACAACTCACAAAGCGAGAACCGCATTGGGTTTAAATTCAGCGATGAAATCGGAAACAATTTTTGTGTCGGTTGCAAAGTTATAATCCATCAAAGCGATGGTGGAAAACAGATGCGCGAGATCCAGACAGGTGGCGGCTTTCTATCTTATGACTCTTCCAAGCTATACTTTGGCCTCGGCGAAGGGGTAACTATCGATGAGATCGAGGTTTTTTGGTCTACTGGACAAACATCTATCTTACCTGGCAATTTTTCAGTCGGAAGCATGTACACAATTAGCCGAACCGGCGAAAAGGAATAAAATACTGTGGCAAATAGTGAACTAACGGGAATCGTTTGGCTGGCATCGTACCCAAAATCTGGAAACACTTGGGTAAGAAGTTTTCTCAATAACTTACATGCGGTTATGGAGAACGGACTTGATATTGAGCCACAAGATATCAACAAATTACAGCGCCTTACTGCGTGGGATATTGGCGCGGCCCAATATCAGCATTTTTTGGAAAAACCGGTAGCCGAATGTACCGCGGCAGAAATTGATGCGGTGCGCGCGAAAGTCCAGCGCGCCGTTGCGGCAAATAACACCGGAGTTCTGCTGGTGAAAACCCACAACGCTCTTATCAAGTCGAACGGGCACCCTACTATTAACTTTTCGGTAACAGCCGGCGCGGTATATATAGTCCGCAACCCCTTAGATGTTGCAATCTCCTTTAGCCATCACATCGGCCAAAGCATCGATGATACAATTCGCATTATGTCAACTCCGGGACATAGACCCAATAACTCAATAAAAACTGTTGGTGAAGTCTATGGCAGTTGGAGCGAGAATGTGGAAAGCTGGACAAAATCCGAACATCCAGCGATGATGACGCTTCGATATGAGGACATGCATGCTGACCCAGAAAAGTCATTTGGAGCTTTGACCACGCACCTTCGCCAATTTCCGTCCAAGAAAGAGTTGGGAAAAGCAATCGAATTAAGTTCTTTCAAATCGCTTCAAAACCTAGAAGAAACATCTGGGTTCACGGAGAAACCCAAAAATCTAGAGAAATTTTTCGGAAGCGGAAAAACGGGCCAGTGGGAACACGAACTCACTGAACAGCAGGTAGCAACGATAAGAGTTGTACACGGCAGGCAAATGAAAAAGTTTGGTTATGAAGTTTGACAAAATTGGATACACCTAACCGTTTGCCTTACAGTGGCTTTGCATTCACTAAATCGCCCTTGGTCGCCCGTTCAACTGGTGATTAGAGTCTATTGCTCCAAAGCACCGCGAGACGGATGTTCACCAGCACCAACATACCGTTGCGTTGTGCAATGCTTTTGCACCCAGCCAGCTCTTTCATAACAAATGGACTGTTCCCACGCTCAGCCCAAGTTTAGAAAAGCATTCGGAGCGATTACCTAACTGGGAGTTGTTTTCTATGTGGCCGCAGAAGATCAAGCAGGAATGCAATCTCGCATAACTGCACTTCGAGCAAACTGTGGAGACGCAGACAGTTTTAAATTGGCCGCAGGAGCTTCATACCGCCTCACTCCTAATTCACCTACCGGTTCAGGGTATCCTCGCTTCGCTGTTTGATGAAGATATTTCTCGCCAGGTGGGATGGTAATCCCACCGAAATTTGATAGCTTTTGAAAATAGAATATCTTTTGCCAAAACGGACGAGGAATTTCTGATGAAACAGTCCAAATATAGTGATGCTCAAATTATGAGCATATTGAAACAAGCAGAGGGCGGGGTACCTGTTACTGAACTTTGCCGCGAGCATGGCATGATGCCATTGGCCGACAGGTGATCGTAACAATCACCGAGAGGCAACGCCAGCTTTTATAAATAGCGGTCGAAGTTTGGCGGCATGCGCTGCATGACTGATTATGCGTAGGCATGATCGAGAGTGGATGCATCGCTGATTTCGCGAATGAAGGTTCTGGAGGGAGAAAACAAACGCTTGAAGAGAATGTATGCGGAGAAGTGTTTGCAGGCCGATTTGCTGAAGGAAGCGCTTGGAAAAAGGTGGTGAGGCCATCCCAACGCAAGGAGATGGACTAGTGGGCAGTTCGACACTAAAAGGTCAGAACCGAATGGCAGGACCGATGCCACTTTTAAAGGATCGAAGATGTTCAAAATCACGCAACACGCTGACTCTGGACTTACAACAACCCTTCTCATGGTTTGCAAGCAAACCACTGCCGAGCAGCGGAACGCCCCAACATGGGCATCGGAGGAATAACATCAATTCAGAAGCTAAGAAATGCGGTCTGAATTCTACTAAAGAGCCCCATTAAAAAATTGGGGGGATTACCGTGGACCTCGATTCTTCGACGAAGAATATTTCGTAAGGCTGTAGGGTGTAGATTTGAAGGTAAAGAACGAACACGACGTTTTTTTGGATCATCTACGCTACCAGCGTTCGATATGGTCCTAACCAAGCGGCCGCTCTTATATCAGCTTGATTGACAGCCCTGCCTAGGCGGCCCATCAATTCCAAGCTAAGAAGTTTTGGATCGGGTTTTGCGTCTAAACGTAAAAAAAACCGAAGGTCGGCTGTGATGGAGCCTTTGCCAGAAGCAGAACTTATTTACAGCCCAATTCGAAAGCTCTCAATGTGGTCAGTTGTTGCCTAGTCAAAGTTTGGGTGCATAACGATGCAACGTACTAGCGAGTCAGTAAGAGGCAAAAGTACCCCTACACGGATCCCATCGAATCTTCCGAATACAAGAAATCAACCTAACCTATTGAAATAAGTGGTGCCCGGGGGCGGATTTGAACCACCGACACGCGAATTTTCAATCCGCAGTAAATACATCCTTCATCATTCTTGCACGTTGATATACGCATGTATATATGAGTACTATCAATTTGCATCAACTGAAGAGGATGTGTGTCTTAGATACTTTACGCACACAAAACGCACACAAAATGAAAGATTTGCTGAACAACACCAAAGTCGAGAGACTTAAGCCAAAAGAATCACGATATGAAATTCGGGATACCGGAGAACGCGGGCTAATCCTTCGCGTTGGGAAAAAAGGTCAAAAAGTGTGGGAGGTTATGATTCACAGGGCTAGTAAGCGCCAGCGTATACGCTTGGGTACATTCCCAAGTTTACTTGTCCCTGACGCAAGGGTTGCCGCGCAGTCCGCGAAGCAGAATAGCAACCGCCCCACGAGTATAGAAGAAATCAAAACCGTTGCAGACTTGTTTGTCATCTACAAGGAAGCTCGAATGCCAAAAATGCGATCATGGCGAGACGTTCAATCTGTTTGGGACTATTGGGCCAGAGACAGAATTGGGCATATCCGACTGACAGACATCTCGGTTCATCATGGTCGAGACTTGAGAAATTACGTGACGAGTAAATCAAGCGAAGTGAGAGGCAGCGCAGTTATTCGAAATATACGACCTATGTTTGCCTGGGCTGCAGATGAAAGTGTTATAATCGAGAACCCGTGGTCGAATTTGAAAGCGGGCGCGATTGCTCCAGCTCGTGACAGAGTTTTATCTCCGATTGAATGGCGAAAAGTATGGGACGCCTCGTTCACAGAAGACTATCCCATGGGCCCTTTTGTTCGGGCTTTGATGCTTTCAGCGCAACGCAAAGATAATGTAGCCTCAATGCGCTGGGATGAACTCCACGGCGATGTTTGGACAATTCCAAAAGAGAAAATGAAGTCGACGAAGGTTGAGAAGGCAAAATCTCACGAGGTGGCTTTGTCAAATGCGCTGGCAAACCTCATATCGAAACAGCCACGATTAGGCCCATATGTTTTTACGACAATGGGCGACCGTCCTATTTGCCCGGGATCAAGGCTAAAAGATAGAATAGGCGAAGTGGCGGGTTTCACAGATTGGCGTTTTCACGACATACGAAGAACAGCCGCAACAACGATGACAATTGGAAAGGTTCCAAGATTTATTGTTGAACGTGTCTTGGGCCATGCAGACAACAGCGTAACGGCTGTCTATGACCGCGCTAGCTACAGAGACGAAAAGCGAGAAGCGATGGAGATATTAGCCCGTTCTACAAGTGGTATTCTAAATCTGAGTACTGAGAAAGTAATAGAATTGGGTGCAAATCATGCTCACTAAGACGGAAGAAGTTGGCCCGATGTTTTCGCAGCCGCCGAATTTAAAACAATTCTCGTATTGGTGCCCGGAGTTAATTCTGGCTCACAGATATTACTATTATAAAATAGAAATCTTGCTGGGTAAGCGGTACAGGTTCTTTTCAGAAATCGAGAAAGAGATTGTGCACCTTAAGGATGAAATGGGCTACTGCAAATGGTGCAAATGGCAACGGCTTGTCCCTAGTGCCGAAAGGTCAAAATTTGAAGACGCTCTTGAAGATATCAATAATAAACTGGAAGCCATCGGAGAAGGTTACGAGCCTTTCCGAGCAGAAAGAGGGTTGGCCGAGGAATTATATTTCTCCGAAGAATATGACGAAAGTGGAGAGGATATTAGCGGTGCATTTTATGGACACGGTTCTCATCTGGCCGAATCTACACGAATAATTTTTCCACTTTTAGAATTACAGGATTTTATTGAAAATATTTTAGATGACAAAGAATCCGATATCACTCGCATCGCCGAAAAACGGCGATACGTGCAAGGCGTACTAGAATGCTTGGGCAGCATAGACCACGGAAAGCAATACTTAGAAAAAACTGTCGAAAGCTGGGAATTGGTTGAGCGGCATTTGAACACTTATAGCGAGGCCTTCATGTCGCTAGGATTTATGCTTGCAGAATACAAAGTAAGGTTTCGATATGAAGACGTGGCCGAACAGGGTCGCGTAGTCATCGCCGCGAGGAAAAAGGGACAACCCAATGCCGCTCGCGCACATGCTAGGCAGAGCAAAAAACGCCGCAAAGCTGTTATAAAGGCAGCCAAGGAGATTTACGAAAGCGAACATTATCTAAAATTCAACCGTGCAGAGACCGCTCGTATGATTGAAAACCAGAGATTACCGGCCCTGCAGAAAGCGGACAAAACCTATATCGGCGATGCCGCCATCTACAAGCATTTAACCTTTGGGTTTAAGAATGGAGATATAAAGTAAGAAACTTATTAGGAAAATAGGAATTTCGGATTTTCCTTAGGACCCTCCCGCAACCCCCTGTTTCTTTTCTCATTTACATGTTCATATTGACCTGTATCCCCGCCGCTAGATTGCGGCATTAACCTAAGGATACAGACTTATGACTATTCATCCAGACCAATTTTATCATTCGGATGCAGCGGAGTTGCAACCAATCGCAAAACCTCAAACCTGGGCCGCTTGGCGTCACCAAAAGCGAGGGCCTGCCTATGTAAAAGCAGGTAGCCGCGTAATTTATAAAGGCGCGGATATTCTTAGTTGGCTTGATTCCCGACGCATCAATTCGCAAACAACAGAAGCCGCTTAAAGCGAAAACCCCAACAGTAATTGCAGGGGCTTTCGTAAGCGTAGTCAAAGGTGTTTGAACACCTCTTTGGTACCCGAAATCCGTCTGCATTTCAATCAACAAGTATTGGAACAAGGACTATGAATTATACTACATATAAAATCACAAACGAAGGCCATAAACCATTCACAATCACGCCAAAAGGCCGAATACTCGAAACATTCAATAAGCTCAGGAACGGCCCCGTTCTCGCGCCAGCGTTAACGCGCAGAAGCGACCACATATTTCGATTGCGCAAGCTCGGTGTTCTAATCGAGACCGAGATGCGTGAACAAAAACAGAATGGTTCTGAGCGATACGGAGTGTATCATCTGCTTAGTAAAATTTCCAAAGTAGATGAAGCTAAAGTGGAGGGAGCGTAATGGATGCCCGATTTTCTCTCACGCAGCTTAACTCCTATAGCAATTTGGAAAGCCATGGTGATTACGGAAATGTTGTTACCTCAACTCCCAGCTTTCGTGTGGTTGTCTGCAAAGATAACTTTCAATGGATAATTCAACGCCGAAGCGGAACAAGGCGGCGCGGGGCGTACTTCAGATCAGTTAGCTATCATCGGGGCCGAGACTCACTCAAACGCCGCTGGCGCGGCTTTGTGGGCGCGGAAGAAAGCACCGAAGAGCTGGACAGCCTTCCTGAGTATTTTGGGAGGGATAAATAATGGCTCGAAGTACATTCAAGCTGGGTAGTACAAGTAGATTTATTCAGATTGAACACTGGTTCTACGACAGCCCAGCTTGGCAGTCATTAAAGCCGGGACCGCGTGCTCTATATCTGGAACTGAAGCGAAAGTTTAATGGGTACAACAACGGAACTGTGTTTCTCAGCCAGAGGGATGCTAGCGAAGCTTTGAACATCGGTCGAGATACGGTTGGCGTGTATTACTCAGAACTAGAAGCCAAAGGTTTTATAGTTAAGACGATGGGGCATTGCCTCGGACCCAAAGGTATTGGGCAGGCAGCAAAGTGGGCGCTCACTGAATGCCCGTTGAACGAAGCCCCCGCGACAAAGGATTTCAGACGCTGGAAAAAACAAAATCCCCGCAAGAAAATCCAACATTCTTTGGCAGGAAAATCCAGCACCCCTTGTAGGAAAATCCAACATACGGGCAATCAAATGTCGGAAAATCCCACCGCTTTTGCCACAAATAACGCGATTACCGTGTTGGATAATCCTGCCATATATACATCTAACCATATACCTAAGGTTCCAGACCTTTCTCTGTTCGCAGACCAAGACCTGTGCCCACTTCTAAGCAGGAGCGCAGCATGAACTACCTTCCACCCGATGAAGCAAGACGAATACTACTAAATATATTTAATGACTTCGCTGAAAACGACACAGACAAACTTTTCAAATATTTCAAGCACGTTGGATTTGATGTCGCCGCCGTGGATAATTCAAAGCAAATACCCGCCGCATGGCTTGGTCATTACCGCATTGGTCAAGGAACCTACGACACCGACAGAGCTTTGATGGACCTAGCAACATGGCCGCCAATATCTCGGCGCTTATTCGAGTTGCAACAAGAAAAGCTGAGTTTAGCCAAATGATTTGTGAAGCTCAGCGCCAACTGCATATCAGAAGCCTTCCAGAGGGCGTTGAGGGTTTTGTGCGGGTAGATGGCGTGCATGTGTATATAGAGCGAACAGCGTGTAATCTGGGCGGCTCTAGGGCTTGGTTCTTATGCCCAACATGCAATCGGAGATGCGCTATCCTCTACCCGGTCAAATGCCGTCTATGCCTTCGTTTGCATTACGCTTCGGAACACGAGGGCAGCCTTGACCGTCTCCTGAGAAAAGCAATCAAGCATCGGGCTAAGCATGGTCAAACATCCGGTGGCATTTGCGTGTTATTCCCGAGCAAACCAAAACGGATGCGCTGGCATACATATTTCCGGGCAAGAAAACATGCGGAGGCTTACGAAACGAATATTGTCACCAAATTTGTTTCGGTATTTAGTAGCTAACAAAGATGCGAGATTATTATATATTTGATTGAATATTCGTCGACGCATACACGTAAGAGATTAGGAAAGTTTTAATGAAGTTTTGGCAAACATATAAGACCAAGCCGGAAGAAGGCATCTTCAAACAGGAAAACTTATCCTACCGTCCCCACACCTACATGCGACATCATCTGATTTTAGATTTTCACAGGAGTTTCTAATGACCATCAACAAAGTCGGACTTATAAAAATCGCAGCCTTTATCTTTGCGTTCGCCCCATTCCACGCCTCAGCTTTCGGAAATGACAACATATGGGTTTCGGGCTGGGGACAAGGAATATCTGAAGCCCTAATAACTAAGGGACCGGGAAACCAAATTTACGCTACGTGTGGTGAAGGCCATACAGGCATCCGTTTTATGCTGCTTGGCAACGCCCCTACTGGACATTCCGTTCTCTTGACCTTTGACAATGACGATCCAGTAGACGTTTCCATTTGGGAGGGAATGATAACCTCGAATTGCCACGCCTGCGCGGGCACATATCAATCTGTTGTGCAGAAATTAAGAAAGCACAATTCAGTACATGTACGCTTCGAAAATGGCGACAATACAAGATTCACTTTGAATGGCTCTTCAAATGCAATAGTTGAATGCGTTTCAGACTTTGCTCGGTAAACGTCGCAAAATGTGAAGTTGGCCAACAGGAGTTGGATATTAGACTTTTTCCATTTGCATTTTGAATTCAGTCTGTTTCGCATTCTTAAAATAAACACTAGTACGGCAATCACAACCACGCCAGTCAAACAGAGGTAAACTGGAAACGGTGAATTTAACGACAGTCTGTCGATAACAGTAGCAACCAGTTTAAGAGTTGTATTCCGAAGGATTGGGAGTAAGTGTAGGGCTCGCGAATACGGCAAGGATTGGTCAAGCGTCGGCTACAAATGATATCGTCGAGATAATCCTAAAGTTGGGAAATGTATTTCTCGGCTTCTATGACATTTACAAATGATCTATCGCCAACCCTCACCCCGTTTTCTGTCTTTAGAATCGCAATCCCCTTATAGACCTTGACCCTGTCACCGGGTTGCGACGCTAAGCCTCTATTTGGTCGTTTGGCATTATCTTGGCGCACTGTTGTATATGAACTGCTTGGCGATGATGAAGGATTTTGTTGGACTAATTGTGGTGGCCTTCTAGCAATTAGATCAAAGCCTGAAATAATTACTCCGTATAGCGTGATAAGGTGGCCAGATAGAATTGCCGCATTGGCAATTTCTATTTGATGTATATTGATTATCTGTCGCCCCAAAACCTCTTCACCTGAACTAGCCCCCAAAAGTAATAAAGACCATCCTAGCGCGGCTAGAACCCAACCTGCCACAGAAATCGAACTGCTGAACAACATTTTTTATCCTCTCCTAAACACTGATCAATATTTCCAAATCGAAAGACCATTCTCGGCATACTGAACGCAGTTTGGGGTCAAATCAAGGTAAACCATGTTTCAGAACCTTGCGTTGATTAGCTGTTGGGCGGTCACTCCCCCCCCCCCCC
>JAESQH010000002.1 GCA_016765235.1 Paracoccaceae bacterium | reverse complement strand
CGATCTTCTTTGCGCTCAATAATGCCATCGCGGTCGACAATGCTGGCGTTCTGATCAGCAAGGCGTACATCACGGGCTGCAATATCCGCCTTTGAAGCAAGGATCATAGCTTTTAAAAGATCAATGTCATCGGGAAGATCGGTGGGGTTTGTCATGGCTGATTTATAACAAAACCGGCCCGTAAATACCCGCCTAATTGCCGCTATGATTGGACGAAGCCGCAGCTGGTGGACGCACCTCCAAAGCATGAACCTTGCGCCAGTCCATATCCCGCTGCCCGGCAGGCGATACTTGTATCGCTGAGAGGGGGCAAACAATGCCTCGAACTGCGCATGGTTCAGTCGCATCATGCCATTGGTAATGGCGGCCCATTTAAACACGTGATCCTCCAGCTGCTTAGAGAAACTCCTTGTCAAAACTACAGTCAGACACATAATCGCAGATTATGGGAGTAGTAGGAAGGTCGGAACGGGACACCGCTTTCCCTGAACACTGTGTGAACGCCGAAGTTAATGAAACGAATGTGAATGCCCCCCGGCAACCGTCAAGGCCAGAATTTCCCCTCTCTGTGGTATTGGCATATGTCCGCTTTTGTCGACGCTACTCAATGCCAGCGACGCTTTCTGAAGGTCGGTTAGGTGATGTCAGCGCACCACACTTGGTTCGGGCGCGTGATCTGCATGTTCCGGAGCAGATAAGGATAAATCCGGTTCTCGGGGTGCTTTTTGCTGGTGTTGGGGCGTTTGTAGATCGCCTCCAGCCCCATTGCCTTCATCAACCTGCGAACACGATGTCGACCCGCATGATATCCATTTCGCGGCAAATAGGCCGCAATCTGGCGGCTGCCGAAAAACGGGTATTGGGTAAAAGCTTTATCAATCTGGCGCATTAATTCCAGCGTTTCAGCATTGAACCCCATGGGCGTGTAAGACAATGATGATCGACTGATCCGCAGGATTTTTCACTGGCGGGACAGGCTGATATCCACCCGCGTACTAACCATCTTTTTACGCTCTTTGGGGCTCATCCCCTTTCATGGCTTGCAAGCAAACCGCTGTCGGGCAGCGGCATTGAGCCCTTGTGCCAAAAAATCGTTTTCCACTGCCAGCCTCCCTATTTTACCTCTCATGGTTTGCAAGCAAACCACTGCCGGTCAACGGGACATGCAGATCATTGATCTCGGAGTCGCTTGGTCCTTGTGACTTTCCGCCCTCAGTAAACACACCCGACAACCCCTCAACGGCCCGCCTTTTCCAAGGGCTGATCTGCGTGGCCTCTCGGTGTTTGCTAGCAAACACCTGCAGGCAATAGATGTAATCTGTGCTTTACGGCAATCTCCTGGATCGTTCGGTCGCCGCGCAACGCCTCAAGCGCAACCTTCGCCTTAAACTGGTCTGAAAACTTCCGTCTCTTCGTCATATTGGTATTCCTTCATCATGTTGGAATACACCTTAACAGACTGTCTGATTTTGCAGGACCACTTCAATTGGGCAGCTGAGTAAATTTTATGCCAATCGTTGGAAACAAGGCGAGCGAGTAATCGCTTAATCGGAAAGGGCATATGATACGGTTTGCGTANATAATTTCTTGTTATTTCGCAACTATGTTTGAGCTTCGCGCCAAAATGTCTACACCTTGTTGGTTCCAGAAATGCAGCAGGTCTATGAAAACCCAGTTTTCGGCCAACTTGTTTCCGGAACGGCGATATATGTCAATTACGCGGAATTCACCCGATTTTTCGGTTGCCGGCATGCCCATAAATCCGCCTGTTGGTGTTGCGGTGAAATTTGGCCAACCAAAAAAACCACCGTATTGTCCCTCTGCTAGTCTCGCGATGTGCTTGGTTTTAGANCGGTTTTTAAAGCCGGAACGGAAGGGGCCTGAATGTTGTCCGGCATACCGTTCGATCGTGTAGGTAGCGCCGATGCCTTCTGGGCCCCACCAAATCATGTCTTCGGTCCATGTTTGACGTAGCTCTTCCTCAAGACTTAGTCCGCTATCCCATTGTCCCAAATCACCGATCATTTGGTGGATAAGGTTTAACGTGACCTTTCCCTCAATTGGATTTTGTAAATCGTAAAGCAGTCCACCGTGAGTCTGAGGTCCCGGTTGCACCAAATGCTGGGCAGTTTGCAGGGGAAACGGGTTTTGCCCCGCCTGCACCATCAGATGCGGTATATCGAAATACATTGCCGTTTCCAG
The DNA here is from genome assembly GCA_016765235.1 of Paracoccaceae bacterium. GTDB lineage: Bacteria > Pseudomonadota > Alphaproteobacteria > Rhodobacterales > Rhodobacteraceae > NORP23. The sequence continues at coordinate 17,373 of JAESQH010000002.1, read as the reverse complement.
AATTTTTCCGTTCTCGACACGGTTGAATTCACAATACCGCAGAAATGCCAACTTCCGCGTTGGACGAATACCAAGCCATGGGGCATCGAATAGCCCCATCAAATGACCCATCGATATCACCCAAACACTTTCGCCATCATCGATGTGGTTCGCGCCAGCAAAGAAGATGTCTTCGCGGCGTTGCATATTGGAAAGGCTGTTGCGTAGTGGACGCCAGAAGATATCAGTTACTTCGATCGCGCTCGACAATTCACCAAAGGGATGAAAGCCGCGCCACAAGTAAGCATCACCAGTGAATTTATCTAGAACATCACCGATCTGAGTATAGTCCGCGGTTTCGAGTTCCGCATAGAAATCATGAATTACTTGTTTCTCAGTTTGAAAGTCACTCATAAAATAGCCCATAACCTGACATTTTTGCATACGTTTGCAAAAAAATCTTGCAGTTTAGCGTCCTCCATGTCAAGCAGTATTGCAAACGTATGCAAATGATTCCACCGGGGGGAAAATGGCTGAAATTCAACTTCGAAATGTTGGCAAGCGCTGGGGATCCTTTGTAGGTGTCGCAAACTTCGACTTGACGGTTGCTGATCGCGAGTTTCTCGTGCTTCTTGGACCTTCGGGGTGCGGGAAGACAACCACGATGCGGATGATTGCAGGGTTGGAAGACCCGACAGAAGGCGAGATATTAATCGACGGCAAAGTTGTTAACGACCTAGAGCCAAAAGATCGTGATGTAGCAATGGTGTTTCAGTCATACGCCCTTTACCCCAACATGAACGTATACGAAAATATCCGGTTTCCCTTAAAAGTCCGTGGTATTGACCCGGCGACCCACGATGAAAAAGTAAGACGTGCGTCTGCAATGGTGGAGTTGGATGAATTCCTACACAGGAAACCATCTGAATTATCAGGCGGTCAGCGGCAGCGCGTAGCATTGGCCCGTGCGATTGTACGCGAACCAAATCTGTTCTTGATGGACGAACCTCTCTCAAATCTGGATGCAAAGCTTCGCGTTAGTACTCGTGCACAAATCAAAAACTTAAGTCACGAGCTCGCTGTCACTACAATTTACGTCACACACGATCAGATCGAAGCAATGACATTGGCAGATCGTGTAGTAGTGATGAAGCAAGGTGTTGTTCAGCAGGTTGGCAGCCCAACCGAAATCTATGACAGACCAGCAAATGCATTCGTTGCCAGCTTCATCGGCAACCCCGCGATGAATTTGATCGAAGGGGAGATGATCGAGGGCATTTTTACTGCACCAAATACTGTAATTGCGGGATCAAATGCACCAGATGGTCGCGCTACCTTGGGCTTTCGAGCCGAGGATGCGTCTTTGGTAGATGGTGAAGGGCAGATATCCGCACCAATTTATACACTGGAACTTCTGGGAGATGCGACGATGGTCACGGTCCGCATCGGCAGTTCGTTAGTTTCGGTCAAGGCAGATAAAACCTACCGAGCGGAGATAGGCGACAACGTCTCCATCTCCATTCCTATTAACATTTGCCATCTCTTCGATTCTGAAAGTGGTGCGCGAATTGGGGGCGAATAGCCCCACATCGTCCCGCCTAATACGAGAGGCGGATTGTTGCGTTCCTAACTACAAGATTGGAACGTTAAACCCACAGGGAGAATAAAAATGAAACTCAAACATATCATATTGGCAGGTGCCGTATCGATGATGGGAACGAGTGTTTCGGCGCAGTGCGCTTATGATAACACAACCCCGCTGTCGTCGTTGTCTGCAGGTTTTGAAGCGTGGAAAGCCGTAACAGACGCGATGGCGGAATGTGGCAACTTCTCGGCTTCGCTAGATCAAGAATTCCGCGAAAAACAACCGGAAGCTTTTGCGGCTAATCCTTCGCTATACCAAATCGGCGGCGTTGCAAACTCGACTATGATCCCGCTGTTAAACGCTGGCGACATTCGCCCGTTGGATGATCTAGTTGCGAAATATGGACAAAATCTATCGGTCAATCAGTTGATCAAAGTGGACGGCGTCACCTATGCCATTGCGATGATGGTTAACGCGCAGCATTTGATGTACCGCTCTGATATCTTGGCTGATCTTGGAATTGATGCACCGACAACTTATGCAGAAATGTTGGATGCGGCCGAAATCATTCAAGCAGCTGGTGTTGTNGATTATCCTATCGGTGGCACTTTCAAGAACGGTTGGAACCTGGGCGAAGAATTCATCAACAACTTCCTTGGTGAAGGTGGCGATTTTATCGCCGAAGGCAATATGCCAAATATTAATAATGCCCAAGGACTTGCTGCGCTTGAAGTGATAAAATCGTTAACGGCGTATATGGATCCGGAATACCTGGTATCCGATTCAACGTACGTTCAACAGCAATTCCAGCAGGGTAAAATCGCAATGGCTAACCTTTGGGCTAGTCGCGCTGCTGCCATGGACGATCCTGCTGAAAGTCAGGTTGTCGGTAAAGTCACTATGGCTGCCGCACCGATGGGCTCTTCTGCGCCAGCTTCGTCCTTGTGGTGGGATGGAATCGTTTTTGCCTCAAACATGACAGATGAACAGGCTGACGCCGCGTTCCAAGTCGCGATGGAAGGTATCGACAGTGAAATGGTGGCAGCGAACAGTGACGCTGCTGTTTGGTTGATTGACGGCTATACACCTGGCCCAGCCGCTGCGGGTGCAGCTGCAACAGCTGCTAATGGTGCGCGCCCTTATCCAGCCTCTGGACCGATGGGCATTATGCACACCGCTTTAGGTAACGGCATAGCGGACTACCTGACGGGTGCCAAAGATGCAGCGACCACGTTGGCCGACATCGAGGCTGCATATCTTATATCCGCCAAAGAAGCTGGTCTGGTAAACTAAATCACTCTGGGGCCCGTCCTTGGTCGGGCCCCAAACTCTAGAATTTTGATGTAGGAGGATGAGACCGTGAAATTCAAAACATTTGCAGCTTTTGTTGGTCCATCCGTCTTCATGATGGTTCTGTTTATCGCTTTTCCATTGATAAGCGTATTCACACAAAGTTTTTATGTAACACAACCAATTTACGTGTCGGTCGAAGTTGAAACCTGTACACCGGGCTTCCTTGCGCCAACCTGTCTGACAGAAATAAAATCGCTGCCAAAACTGGATGACAATGGTAAAATTATCAAGGTCACCAAATTCGTCGGTTTGCAAAGCTACCGCAATGTTCTGGAACTCGGTCGTGCATGGGAAGCATTGTCTGCGGGTAAGTGGAAAACCTTTCAAACAATCGATTTCTGGAAAGCCCTTAGGTTCACTCTTACATTCACACTGATTACGTTGCCGATGGTACTTGGAATGGGGCTTTTAATCGCACTTGTGATCAACAATGCGGCGCGCGCCATCAAAGGGCCAGTGATCTTTATATCGCTTCTGCCGTTTATTATTACACCGGTGATCGGCGCACTTTCTATCAACTGGCTTTTTCGCGGTGATGGCATCCTAACCGCGACGTTGGAATGGTGGCTGGAACGTGACATCGCCCTATTCGCACAGGCATGGACTATCGAGTTATTGATGATGATTTACCGTGTCTGGCACGTCGCACCTTTTGCGGCCATCGTTTTCTATGCTGCATTGCAGACGGTCAATCAGGACACTCTGGAAAGCGCGCTTCTTGACGGTGCCAACCGCTGGCAACGCCTTAAATACGTTATTATTCCACACCTGATGCCTTTGATCATCTTCATTTCGATGATCCATTTGATGGATGCCTATCGGGTTTTTGAAGAGATAATCGGCTTTAGCTCTCAAGGTTACGTTATCTCGCTTCAATGGCTGACATATGATTTATTAACGCCAGATCAGGCAGGTAATCGTTCGATCAGTCGTGCATCTGCTTCGGCAATGCTCACCATGATCGGTATCGTTCTTATCCTCATACCACTACTACGCCGTACTTGGCGCGATCAGAGAGGAAGCGCGTGATGACTGCCCGAGCCCTTCGCCAGCCATTCATTCTGCGACTGACATCAGCTACGTTTCTAGCATTTTGGTGTATAGTTGCAGCCTTCCCTATTTTCTGGATCACGGTGATGAGCTTCAAATCACCGGTCGATGCATTTAGCAGCAACGCGTTAAACGTCATTTTTGGCCCGGAAACTTTGCAAAGCGGCAGTGGTTTGTCACTATTTGACATCGCAATGGGGATAATTGTTCTATTTTTCACCGCCCGAATATCCACCAAATTGCTACCTCAAATGGTGAAATCCTATTCACCTGTTGGGCGTGTCTGGATAGGTTGGATTCTTGGAGTGCTCGCACTGGCACTGAGTTTTCTTGTGGTGTTCTTTGGTATCCTGCCATGGGTTTTGGATCTGCTAAATCCGATTTTGGGTCCGTTTGGGCGCGACGTAGTTGGCCTGACGGTGGAGCACTATAAAACTGTTTGGATTGAGCGAGGGTTTATCAATAACTTCCAAAACTCGTTACTAGTTACCGCTGGCGTGGTATCGATTTCATTAACTGTCGGCACGTTGGCAGGGTACGGATTGGCTCGTTCAGGCTCGTCGTTGGCTTTCTGGATCTTGATCATCGCACTTGCGTTTAGGGCGCTTCCTCACTCGGTTTTGGTTGCGGGCTATCTTCCGGTATTCATCAACTCTGCGGAAATTCTTTCACCTATCCTTGGTGAAAATGCGCCGACGTTATATGGAAAGCCATGGGCAACGATTGCTGTTCTTGTCGCGATTAACCAGCCATTTACCATTTGGATGCTGCGTTCGTTTTTTCAAAATATTCCCGCGGAACTGGATGAAGCCGCACGTGTTGACGGATGCTCCCATTTTCAAGCGTTCCGCCGTGTAATCATGCCCGTGATGTGGCCCGGTGTTATCACAACCGGTCTGTTTAGCTTCCTTCTGGCGTACAATGACTATCTAGTCACGTCGCTGTTGCTGGATGCACAGAACCAGACCATGGTCCCCGCAATTGCAGGCATGTTCAATCGCGAAACAACGACCACAGATCAGGTGGTAGCTGTTGCCGCCGCGGTGTCGATCACTGCGCCGCTATTCTTCCTTGTAATGCTATTCCAGCGCCAGATTGTGTCCGGCCTGACCGCAGGAGCGGTAAAAGGATGACTCAGTCTCAACCTATGCAAGCTGAACTCTCACGCGGCACCGATATGACAAAAACCAACGAGACACGTGCCGTGATCGAGGGAATGGTAGACGGTCTCAACGAGCATCGGATCGATGATATTGGTGAGTTTTTCGCCAATAGCTTCCGATGGATGGGAAACACAGGATGTGGAACTAAGAATGGTTTGCAGGAATTTCAAGAAAACTGGCAACGCCCATTCCAAGCCGCTTTTTCCGATAAAGTGTGCATTGACGAGGCCAGACTTTTCATGGGCGAATGGGCGGCCGCGTTTGGCCGCCAAAGCGCGACTCACAGCGGCGAATTCATGGGGATCAAGCCTACGGGGAAACGATTGGAAATCCGATATATGGATTTCTGGAAAGTTGAAGACGGAAAAATTACCGACAATTGGGTGATGGTCGATTTTCCACATGTATTATCACAGCTCGGTGTTGACGTATTCAACGGTGAAGGTTGGGAATGTTTTGACAACGGTTCAAAAGCCCCACCCCAGCCAATTGAGAAGGATTGAGGCAATGGCGATTGAATATTTGAAACGCGGCAAGCCTGACTCAGAACGCAATGAAGATGACGCCAAAACACGAAATGTAGTGGAATCCACGCTTAAAGATATCGAGGAACGCGGCGATACAGCTGTTAGGGAGCTTTCAGAGAAGTTTGATAACTATTCACCATTGTCATTTCGACTATCGGAAAGTGAAATCGCCGCGTTAATAGCAAAGGTCGCCCCTCGTGATTTGGAAGATATCAAATTTGCGCAAGAACAAGTCCGTAAATTTGCACAGGCACAGCGGGACTCGATGCTGGATATCGAAATCGAGACTCTTCCGGGGGTTATTCTTGGCCATAAGAACATCCCGGTGCAATCTGTTGGTTGTTACGTTCCAGGAGGTAAATTTCCCATGGTGGCGTCTGCCCATATGTCCGTTGCAACGGCGTCTGTAGCCGGCGTTCCCCGCATTGTTGCAGCAACTCCGCCGTTCAATGGCGCACCGAATCCGGCTGTTATTGCGGCAATGCATCTTGGCGGCGCACATGAAATATATGTAATAGGCGGTATTCAGGCCGTTGGTGCAATGGCAATCGGAACCGAAACAATTGACCCCGTGCATTTACTTGTTGGCCCTGGCAATGCGTATGTCGCCGAAGCAAAGCGGCAGCTTTTAGGTCGTGTCGGTATTGACCTTTTTGCAGGCCCGACTGAAACTATGGTGATCGCCGATGAAACAGTTGATGCAGAGATGTGCGCGACTGATCTACTTGGCCAAGCCGAACATGGATACAATTCGCCAGCGATCCTTGTCACCAACAGTCGCAAACTTGCCGAAGAGACGTTGACTGAAATTGACCGCATCCTTAAAATTCTGCCGACCGCGAACACGGCGTCTGTTAGTTGGATGGATTATGGCGAGATTATCCTCTGCGACACCTACGACGAGATGCTCGAAGTCGCCGACGATACTGCATCTGAACATGTACAGGTCATGACAGATCGCGATGATTGGTTCCTCGAGAATATGACCTGTTATGGAGCGCTTTTTCTTGGACCGCGAACAAATGTAGCAAACGGCGACAAGGTGATCGGCACCAACCATACGCTGCCCACCAAAAAAGCCGGACGTTATACTGGCGGCCTTTGGGTTGGTAAGTATCTGAAAACACATTCTTACCAGAAAATTCTTACCGATGAGGCGGCTACCCTTGTTGGTGAATACGGCTCACGACTTTCGATGCTTGAGGGATTTGTTGGTCATGCGGAACAATGCAATTTACGGGTCCGCCGCTATGGCGGTAAGAACATTGCTTACGGGAAGGCTGCAGAATAATTATGTCGCAACTTCAAACTGATAACCAGCGCAACAAGGCCAAAGCTCTTGCGTTCTGGAAAGCGCTGGATAAAGCTGAATCAGCTGCGATACCGCAAGTTTGCACCGATCATCTGGACGCGAGATTTGTCTGGAAGGGGCCTGCACCGCTTGGCCGCTGCGACGAGCCGGAAGGTATCGCGAAGGTGTTTTGGGCACCGCTTAAAAAGGCGATACCCGACCTTAAACGCGAAACTCATTTGTTTTTTGGCGGCGCCTCGTCTGGGAATGCCGATGGCAGTAAAGACGGTCGCATGTGGGTTTGTGGCACCGGCTATCTATCTGGCACGCCTTCGGGGTCGTTTCTAGGCATTCCAGCCGTGGGTCGTCCGGTGCGTATACGCTGGGGCGAGTTTTTGAGGTTTGACGGCGAAAACATCGTCGAGGTGCAAACAATTATTGATTTTGTGGACTGGTTTGAGCAGATCGGATTGCCAGTACTGCCGCCGCCCCGCGGCGCGGCGCACGTCTATCCTGCTCCAACCGATTACGACGGGGTGCTGGAGGCTGAACAGGACGAAGCTGAAACTCGCGAAACTCTGGAATTTGGCCGCGATTTTATCTACGGTGGTCTGAATAATTTTGACCAAACAGATCTTGCAAAAATGGGCATGGCGCGGTTTTTCCATCCAAACCTGAAATGGTATGGCCCGGGCGGCATCGGGGCTTGCATGTCGTTCTCAGAATTCGAAAATCTGCACCAACGACCTTGGCTGACAGCCTTTCCAGATCGCAAAGTTCAGGATCTTGAATCGCTTTTCGCCGAGGGTAGGCTTTTGGCCGCATCAGGCGTTGTCTCCGTGCGTGCAACCCATACCGGGCCCTATCTTGACCAGCCGGCGACACAAAAATCTATCGAGTTCAGCGGCATTGATTTCTGGCTGCGGAGCGGTAACAAACTGACCGAGAATTGGGTGTTTGTCGATATGATCGACCTTTTCGCACAGTTCGGCGTTGATTTATTCGCGCGGATGCATGCGCAGGCGAGCACCAGGGGGTTCCAAGTTTGATCCAATTGGACATATTCACAAATTTTCCACTACCGTTTCTGTTTCCGTCTGAAACGAACAGAGGAGTCGCTAATTGTGCCTGATTTCCCCCGAACGCCTTCTTTTAACCTATCAGGTAAGCGCGCACTGATTGTGGGCGCATCGTCCGGTATCGGTTTGGCCTGCGCCGTTGCGCTGGCTGAACAGGGTGCAGAGGTAACACTGGCTGCGCGACGCGCTGATAAGCTTACAAAAATCGTTGATCAAATGACGGCCAATAAATGGTTGGCCCGGAGCATGGTTCTGGACGTATCGGATGTGGAAACGACGGCTGAAGCAGTCAATAAAGCGGGGCCTTTTGACATACTTGTAAACTCGGCGGGTTTAGCGCGACACAGCAAGGCAACCGAAACGACCATTGAAGATTTCGATGCTGTGATGGATGTAAATATACGCGGTGCATATTTTCTTACGCAAACCGTTGCCAAAGGTCTTTTGGATGCGGGCATAGCCGGATCGCTTATCAACATCTCCAGCCAAATGGCCCACGTTGGTGGTCAAGACCGTGCGGTTTATTGTGCCTCGAAACATGCGGTCGAGGGTTTTACAAAAGCCATGGCGATTGAATGGGGCCCTGCAAAAATCCGCGTCAACACAATCTGCCCGACTTTCATTCTAACCGATCTTACACGCGAGACATTTGCAGACCCCCATAAGCGCGCATGGATACTGGATAAGATCAAACTTGGCAGGGCGGGTGAGGTTGAGGATATCATGGGCGCTGTAGTCTACCTTGCGTCAGACGCGGCAGCGCTCGTTACGGGCACATCTATGATGATTGATGGGGGTTGGACGGCGGATTAATGGCAATCGCAAAAATCACATCGCTAGAAGTCGCACGCCGTGCGGGTGTCAGCCAATCAGCTGTAAGTCGAGTGTTCACACCGGGTGCGTCAGCATCAAAGAAAACTGTTGAAAAAGTGAAAAAGGCAGCGGCGGAACTTGGATACCGTCCCAACATTCTTGCTCGCGCGATGGTGTCCGGCAAAAGTCGGATAATTGGACTTGTTGTAGCATATCTGGAAAACCAGTTTTACCCCGAAGCGATTGAGAAATTGTCCAATTTATTGCAGGAAAAAGGATATCATGTCCTGATCTTCATGGCGTCACAAACTGCCGGAAACATCGATGATGTTGTAGCAGAGATTCTGGATTACCAAGTGGACGGTATTATCGCCGCTTCGGTCGCGATGTCTTCCGATTTGTCCAATCGTTGCCAAGCTGCGGGAGTACCAATGGTGCTGTTCAATCGCGCCCAGAATGACAGCCAAATATCTGCGGTCACCTCTGACAACATTGCCGGCGGGCGTAAGGTGGCAGAGTTTCTAATTGCAGGTGGACATCAGAAAATCGGATATATTGCTGGCTGGGAAGGTGCATCGACACAGCGCGACCGCGAGGCAGGATTCACCACAGCACTTTCAAAAGCGGGTATGTCACTTCACGCCCGTGGAATCGGTAATTTCATGATGGAAGAGGCTTGTGAAGCAACGCGGAGCATGTTTGCAACAGACCCACCTGACGCGGTGTTTGTTGCAAATGATCACATGGCATTTGCTGTAATGGACACACTACGATTTGAACTTGGTATCGACGTGCCGAATTCCGTGTCCGTAGTTGGGTACGACGATGTACCAGTTGCGGCATGGCCTGCCTACAACTTAACCACGGTGCGCCAACCGGCAAACCGCATGGTCGCGGAAACTGTGGATATTTTGCTAGCCAAAATCGGAAACAACGACATTGCCCCGCGACTAATAGAAATCGACGGTCCACTGATATTGCGCGGGTCGGCCCGCATACCTGAAGGATATGATAAATGAAGGGTTTCGATCCAAAATTCAAAGATTTTCCCGGTTACATTTTAGGGATTACCAAAGAAATATGGGAAGATCGCGGGATTAGCACCCTGCACGATTACTATTCTTCCGATATCGTCGTGCGAACTCCGGGTTCAGTAGTGGTGGGGAACCAGAAAGTTATCAGTGCTACAATGGCCACACTGGTAGAATTCCCCGACCGCACGCTTTTGGGCGAAGATGTTATCTGGTCTGGTGCGCCAGAGGATGGCATGCTCAGTTCTCACCGTATACTCTCTACTGCGACACACCTAGGAAACGGCGTCTATGGTAAAGCGACAGGAAAGAAACTGGTGTTTCGTATCTTGGTTGATTGCCACGCAATCAATAACCAGATCAACGATGAGTGGTTGATCCGCGATCAGGGCGCGATTGTGCGCCAGATGGGCTGGGATCCGATTGAGTACGCAAGGGATCTGATTGAAAAAGAAGGTGGGATTGAAAATTGCATTCAACCGTTTTCGCCAGTCATCGACATTGAAGGCCCCTACCAAGGCAAGGGAAATGACAATGAATGGGGTCAGCGATATTCCGATTTATTGAGCCGTATAATGCGCGCCGATATTGCGGCAATTGAAACGGAATATGACCGCGCAGTACAGACCGAATATCCTGGTGGGGTTACAGGCCATTCGTTCTCGTCGGTCGACAGCTTTTGGATGGGTCTGCGTGCTTCCTTCCCGAACGCAAATTTTGAAATCCACCACCAGATCGGACGAGATGATCCCGCAATGCCGCCACGCGCAGCCATTCGCTGGAGCTTGCAGGGGAAACACGACGGCTGGGGTGTGTTCGGCCGCCCCTCTGGTGCTGAAGTGCATGTAATGGGAATGTCACATGCCGAATTCGGCCCCAGGGGTATTCGCCGCGAGTTTACGTTGTTTGACGAGACGTCGATATGGAAACAGATTTTGATGAAAACCGGGTGATTGTCCTTGATGATCACAATTTAAGACAAGTTAGGCTGGCCGAATGGCCGTTTGGAGAGAAAAATGACACCGCAAGAATTTGAATCCCGAATTGTACGATACGGCGATCTGAAGCCATGTAAAACAGCATTTATCGATGGGCATACTCCGGGGTCTGATCAGAAAGAAAACTTCACGATTATAGGAGGTGGCGTTTCTGAAAGCCCGGATCAGCATGTGCATATAAAAGAAACACCCGGTTTCAATATCGGGGCTGCAGGCCAACCGCCGCATTGTCGGAATTCATTGCATTCGCACCGCACGGCCGAGGTTTTCTTTGTCCTCAAGGGCCGTTGGCGTTTTTTTTGGGGGCGGTATGGTACGGCCGGTGAATTTATCGCTGAAGAAGGCGACATCTTCAATATACCAACGGGTATTTTTCGTGCGTTTGAAAATGTTGGAACCGACTATGGCATGATCATGGCGATACTTGGCGGTGACGATTCTGGCGGAGGTGTAATTTGGGCACCTCAAGTAATTGAGGATGCCAAAGCACACGGTCTGATATTGGGTGAAAACGGTACCCTTTACGACTCGTTGAAGGATCAGAAATTACCGGCTGGCATGGCTACAATGCCAATCTTAACTGAAGATGAGCTGAAGACTTTCCCCGAACCAACCGCAGCAGACGTCGTACCTGAATTTGTTGCCAGATATCAAGATATGATAGCGATGGCCGTCGGGCAGNCGACAAAGGTGTTGGGCGCAGATGCAATGCTTGTAGATCGCCCCGGATTCGAGATCGATTTTCTAACTCGCGGCTCAATTCCCGATGAACTTTACACCACAGATCGAAACGAAATTATTATGATTGTTCGCGGTCATTGGCGATTATCGTGGGAAGGTGGTTCCGCGACTTTAGCACCGGGCGACACGGTTTCCGTACCTCCAGGACTGAAACGCTCGCTTGCCCCTTCCATGACCGGTGAAGCCAGTCTGTACCGCGTTCGAAATACCGATGACGAGGCCGGACTCACCCGCGCGCATTAGGATTATCACAAACGAAATTTTCTGAGGAGATGTGAAGATGACGAAGATTCAGACTACGCATGTTGGCTCTCTGCCGCGCACACAAGAAGTTGTGGACTTCATTTTTGCAAAGGAAAAGGGCGGAGAATTTGAAGTTTCAGCTTTTGATGCGTGCATGTCATCTGCATGCAATGAAACCGTGCGCAAGCAGGTAGAAGCTGGTATCGACATAGTATCGGACGGTGAAACGTCGAAAATATCTTACGCAACATATGTCAAAGACCGCTACACAGGTTTCTCCGGTGATAGCCCACGCAATCCCCCTGCCGATCTCAAAATGTTCCCCGGATTTTTAAAACGGTTGGCCGATGACGGCGGAACACCCCAATATGCTCGACCGATGTGTACTGGCGAAGTGCGCTCCAAGGGACAGGGTGAACTTCAAAAAGACATTGCGAACCTAAAAAACGCGATGGATGCCAATGGAGTGGCCCGCGGATTCATGAACGCCGCGTCGCCCGGTGTGATATCGCTTTTCTTGCAAAACGATTTTTACAAAACGAGGGAGGCTTATCTTGCTGCGCTCGCGGACGCGATGAAAGAAGAATACGAAACGATCGTCGCTGCTGGCTTGGACTTGCAATTGGACTGCCCGGATTTGGCGCTTTCCAGACATATGCTGTTTAACGATCTGACGGACAGCGAGTTCGTGAAAGTAGCTAACCTGCACGTTGAAGCACTTAATCACGCGCTGAGAGATGTACCAAGTGAAAAGGTGCGTGTTCATATATGTTGGGGAAACTACGAGGGCCCACATATTTGCGACATAAGTATGGAAAAGGTTTTTGGTACTTTGATGCAAACAAAAGCCCAGTATTTGCTGTTTGAAACCTCCAACCCGCGACACGCTCATGAATGGACTGTTTTTCGTGACCGCGCGGATGAAATTCCAGATGACAAAGTGCTTGTGCCAGGATGTGTCGATACGACAACGAACTTCGTGGAACATCCGGAAGTCGTTGCGCAAAGAATTGAAAAGTTTACAGATATTGTCGGAACCGAGCGCGTAATCGCTGGCTCCGACTGTGGTTTCGGAACATTTGCAGGTTTTGGGGCGGTAGATCCGGACATTGCATTTGCGAAATTGCGGGCGCTTTCTGAAGGTGCGAAAATTGCGAGCGGTCGTTTATGATTCCCTTGGTTTTGATTCCGGGAATGATGTGCGATGCGACGGTGTTTCTGCCTCAGATCGAAACATTATCCGGCAATTATGCGATCCAACTTGCACAGATAACTGCGCACGAAACTATCGCGGAACTGGCTGCAGAAATCCTCAAACAGGCACCACCGAAATTTGCTTTGGCTGGCCTATCGATGGGGGGAATTGTCGCGATGGAAGTTATGGCGCAGGCCCCCAAACGGGTTGATCGAATTGCTCTACTGGACACTAATCCTAAGGCTGAACTACCTGCCGCAAAATCTGCGCGTGAACCACAAATTGAAAAGGTTATGTCTGGAAAACTACGTGAAGTAATGCGCGACGAGATGAAGCCGAACTATTTGTACGACGGCCCCAATCGGCAAGATATTCTAAATCTATGTATGGAAATGTCCGAAAGCCTCGGTGCCGAAGTTTTCGTCCGCCAATCTCGTGCATTGCAAACCAGACCAGACCAACAAGAATTGTTAAAAGAAATAGACGTTCCCGCATTGGTTTTATGTGGCGAAAACGATAAGCCCTGCCCTGTCGAGTACCACGAGTTGATGCACTCCCTTATCCCAAATTCAACACTGGTTATCGTTGAAAAAGCGGGGCATATCTCGACACTTGAGCAACCAAAAACCGTCACAAAAGCCCTTTTAGAATGGTTGGAGAAATGACATGAAACCGGAACTACTAGCCCTATTAAAACAGGTGGATACACCAACAGTTTGTAACGCAATCGAGGTTGCGCAGGGGAAACGGGGATTCAACGAATTTACACGTGGTACAATGATCTCGTCCACGCCATCGAGTCCTGCGATGGTGGGATACGCCCGCACTGCGCAAATTTCAGCGCTCGCACCGCCCGAGGAACCGGCTGAGGTCATCCGCGTACGTCGCATGGCCTATTATAAACATATGTCCAAGGGTCCTAGACCTGCGATAGTTGTCGTCGAAGATTTGGATTATCCCAACTGTATCGGCGCGTACTGGGGGGAAATCAACACCAACGTGCATAAGGCCTTCGGTCTTTCAGGGTGTCTAACAAATGGAGTTATGCGCGATCTTGGAGACCTGCCTGAAGGATTTCCAGTTGTTGCCGGCTCAATTGGCCCAAGCCACGGGTTTGTTCATGTAAAATCTGTTGGGCAAGGTGCTGAGATTAAGGGAATGAATGTTCCTGAAGGCGCGTTGGTTCACGCGGATGTTCACGGTGCAGTGGTTATTCCGGAGGATATTGTGGGAGACCTCCAAGAAGCGATTCAAAAACTTTTAGCCACAGAAAAAATAGTTCTTGATCCCGCGAAGTCCGGCGAATTGAGCTTTGCAGATTTCGAAGCTTCCTGGGCGGCATTTGAAGCCGCGAGAACTTGATGTTGTTGAATAATTCAAGCGCGAACCTGTTTCGCAGGCATCGTCGGAGCAACCTTTCGTGAATTGAATTGGGCGGTTCAATAACTTTGCAGGAAGACAAAAGCTAGTTCTTTCCGCTACATCGTAAGCGTCCGGTGTGCCTGCACTGACGATCCGTAGGAGTATTTGCTAAGTGTCCACTATCGATAGTGGACATCATGGGAGCACTCTATGGCGGGCAAGGCAGGACAGAAGAAGCGATTTTGGTCTGATGACGAGAAGCGCTCAATTTGTGAACAAACGACGACGGTGGGTGTGTCCGTAGCGCAGGTTGCGCGGCGCTACGGAATGAATGCTAACCTGATCCATAAATGGCTGCGTGATCCACGGTTTGGCCCCGCTACTGACGCCTCAGACGTAGGGGGTGCCGAATGCAACTTCCTCCCCATTGAGGTTGAAGCGTCAGCATTAGCCTTTGCTCCCGTGATGGAGGCCAGGTTGCCCCAGCACAGTACACCGCTTTCGGCCAGCCGCGTAGACATCACTCTGTCGGACGGCCGTCGCGTTCTGGTCGAGGGACCAACGGCGCTCACGTCGGTTCTTGGTTTGGTGCAGGGGTTGATGGCATGATCCCGGTGCCGAGCAATACGCGGGTGTGGTTGGCCACCGGTGTGACGGACATGCGGCGCGGGTTCAATACGCTGGCGGCGCAAGCTGAGCAGGTTCTGGCTGAAGATCCATACTCCGGCCATATGTTTGTGTTCCGAGACCCTTGATCAACTGATCTTCGATCTTGCGGAAGACACCGAGATTGAGGTCGCTGCCCAAGAGCAGAAGGCAGAACAACACTCTGAGGCGAAGCCGACCAAACGCAAGCACAGCCGCAAACCTCTGCCAGATCATCTCGAACGGATGGACGAGGTGCTATCCGCAGGAGATGCGTGCTCAGACTGCGGCGGCAATCTGCGCCAGCTTGGCGAGGATGTCACCGAAGAGCTGGAATACATCCCAGGCCGCTTCGTGGTGCGCCGCATCGTGCGCCCTCGTATGACCTGCACTTGCTGCGAGGCTTTCAGCCAAGCACCGCTGCCATCCACTGCCCGACAGTGGTTTGCATGCAAACCACGAGAGGGGCGCCCGATTGAGCGTGGTCGCCCTGGGCCGGGCCTTTTGTCCCATGTGCCCCCTCTCGGCGATGCAAGCATCGCCTGCCGGTCAACGGGTCAGCAAATATTGCGATCACCTGCCATTGGCGCGACAATCAAATATCTACGCGCGTGAACAGGTCGATCTACACCGCTCCACCCTCACAGATTGGGTGGGGCGATCCACCGCCCTGCTGGAACCACTGGCCGATCATATCGGCAAGCTGGTCCGCGCAGGGCCAGCATTGTTCGCAGATGACACGCCCGTAAAGCTGCAAACCAAAACCAAAATAAAGAAGACCCAAACAGCGCGGCTGTGGAGCGATGTACGCGATGAACGCCCTTGGCAGGGGCAAGCCCCGCCTTGCGCGTGGTATCAGTTCAGCGTGGACCGCAAAGGGGAACACACCGTCAATCACCTGTCGGGTTATTGCGGCACCGTGCATGCGCCCTCTCGGTGATTGCTGCGCATTCACCTGTCAGGTAATAGACGGCTATGCAGGGTTCAACGGACTGTTCGGCGAGGGGAAGGCGGATGAGCAGGCCTGCATGGTCCATGTGCGCCGCAAGTTTGTGGACGTCTTTGAACGCGAAGGCTCCGCCATCGCCAAGGAGGTGATCGAGCGGATCGCAGGCCTCTACGGCGTGGAAAAGGAAGCGCGGGGCCAATCCCCTGAAGTGCGCGTGGCCCTTCGGCAGGCCAAGGCCAAACCCATCTTCGATGATCTGAACGTCTGGCTTCAGGCGCAGTTGCCCAAAATATCCGGCAAAACGCCGCTGGCCCAAGCAATCCGCTACGCCTTGGGCCGCATGCCAAAGGCGCGCGCTTATCTCAGCAACGGAATGTTGGAGCTCGACAACAACATCTGTGAGCGGTCAATCCGCCCCATTGCACTTGGCCGCAAAAACTACATGTTCATGGGATCAATCGGCGGCGGCAAGGCAGCCGCAATTGCCTACACCCTCATCGAAACCGCAAAGATGAACAAAGTCGATCCAGAAGCATGGCTCACTTGGGTCCTCACTCACGTCGCTGATCACAAAATCAACCGGATAGATGAACTCATGCCATGGTACTGGTCAAAAGACTGAACTGGCAACTGCCGGTTCACCGGACGCTTACGCTACATCAAACCTTCTCTCAAGTTCATTCGACTTGCAGTTATGCTATATATCTGTTTTCCGCCCTCGTTGTGCAGAGTAGAATACAACGCCCAATTGACTGATATCGACTTTGAAGTGTTAAAGAGTAAGTTTCATATGTGAAAATCTACGTATGTCTGCTTTTTCAATTCGACAGAAGTTTCTTCGCAAGCGTAACGAGAGTCAGCTTCCCGCCCTTTGTGTCAGTCATACAACTGGCAACACGAGCTCCGCTGGTATGCGGCCAAGAAAACTAGCAAGGATAACTGGTCGGAGGATCGCAAGCAGACAACGCACTGGCAGATCGCCAACAAGGGTCAGGACTGCGACGTTGCGATTGCAGTGTAATCAGTTCGCAATCTTATAATATGCGGAGTGGATAGTAATGTGGAGTTAGTTGCCAAGTGGCAGCATGATCAACGGGTTGAGCGTGCAGCGCTCCGCATAAGTTGATTGGGATAGAAGTCTTCAACAGTGCCTTCGGGCACGATCATCGGAGACTTTGACATGACGACAACACAACTTCTTCCGCCCGAGCGATGGGCGATAGATCATGGATCCCACGCGGAGCTCGTTTCGACCTATGCCGAGGCGATCGGTCGCGTGGGCTACACAGCCTATTCCACCAATTGCCTCGTCGCGGCGGCACAGACATTCCGCATTAGGTTGGGAAGGCCCATTGGCTTTTGAAAGAAA
>JAESQH010000044.1 GCA_016765235.1 Paracoccaceae bacterium | reverse complement strand
ATACCCAATCATCCCCTTGAGTTAAATCATGGTTATATTGATAACCTGCTAAATCAAAGTTCTTCAGTTGTTCAACCTTGGTTAACTGCGGTGCCACGATAGAACCCGAACCTCGCCGCTGTACGATCAGGCCTTCCTCGACCAATGGCTGCACAGCTTTACGAACCGTCACCCGTGACAGAGTGGTCATCGACGCGATCTCGCGTTCGGGCGGTAAAGGCGTTCCGGGCGGAAGTTGCCCACTTTCAATTGCCTTTTCGATGCGACGCCGCAACTGTATGTACCGCGGGCCGCCAGTCGGGGACAGCCATGATGAAGGATCAAAAACTTCCTTAACACTCATTTTATTTCTCCCGCCCAAAGCCGCTGTGCCAACGCAACCGCACCATCCGAAGCGTTGCCCTTAGGAGGTGTGCAAAGCGCGCGATATTCCGGGCGCAGTAATTCGGTGTACACAGCCCCTAATCCGCCGAGCATATAAAGTGCGCCAGTTGCCTTTGTGTTCAATATATCCAACGTGTGATGCAACGATGAAACCGCCGCGTCGATTATTTCAACCGCTGCGATGTCGCGTTCATAATACGCCTCGATCAATTCCGGGGCAAAACTGCCGTAATCCATAGGTGTTGCCGTCTGAACGAACGCAACCAATCCGCGCGGAGTGCCGCCGAAACGCTTCAAAACTGAACGCGTCAACGGGCTATGCGGCGTAATTCCGTCATGCGCGTGGATGGTGCGGCGAAGCAGTTTCTGGCCCAGAAGTGCCCCGCCGCCATCGTCGCCGAGCTGTAAACCCCAGCCGCCGATACTCAATACTTTATTGTCGTGATGGCTGACAAAGAACGATCCGGTGCCAATTGCGGCAACTGTTCCATCTTCACCCCCCATCGCGCCCTGAACGGTGATTTCGCGATCAGATGTCACCTTAACCTTGCTAAAGCCCAAGGCATTCTCGGTCTTTTCCGCCATACCATCGAGGTTCGCACCGGCGAGACCAAGGAAAGCGAAATCGTTGACCATTCGCGCGGAATCCAAACCGGCTGCGCTATAAGCGCGACCAACGGTATCCAGAATATTGATGAGCGTGCTGTCAAAGTCCGTCGTTATATTGGCAGAGCCGCCACGGGCAGTGCCAATCGTCTTGCCGGACACCTCGCAAATGCTTGCACGGCAGGTGCTTCCACCTCCGTCAACAGTCACAATCAGGTTTTTTGATTCCTCACTCATACAATACCTATATAATACCTATTCCGATAACGGAAGTAATATTTGCAACATAATGGCAGATATACCTGATGAATTGCGCTCAAAGGCCGTATTTTCCGCAAGTATAAAATAATTCTGGACATTCGGTATTAAATTGGCATTATTGAGGGAAATCGTATTTTACGGGAATCACCAATGTCTGGAAGTCAAATATCGCTCCTACAAACCGAACGCCCACATGCACAAGCAAAGGGGTTGGATTTGTTGAGCGGGTCGGAAATCCTGACCATTTTACATGACGGACAGATAGCGGCGATCAAATCCATGCGTGCTGCAATCCCTGCGCTGGATAAAGGTTCCGAGGCAATGGCCGAGGCAATCCGCTCGGGTGGCAATCTGGTATACGCAGCGGCTGGCAGCTCGGGCCTTATGGGTTTGGCGGACGGCCTCGAAATTCCACCGACGTTCGGAATTCCTACTAGCCGGATCAGCATTCTACGGGCTGGCGGTCTTGAAGATATGGCCAAACCAAAAGGCGAAGCAGAGGATGATGCAGACGCCGCGACGCGCGATGCCGCAGGTATCGGATCAAATGATTGCGTCATCTGCCTCGCTGCCAGTGGCAACACAGTTTACCCCGTTACAATTATGAATATTGCCAAAGCGCGCGGGGCAACGACTATCGGTATATCCAACAACGATGACACTCTGTTAATCACAGGTTCCGACATACCAGTCTTTTTGCCCACCCCGCCCGAAGTTATCGCCGGATCCACCCGTCTGGGCGCGGGATCAGCACAAAAAATCGCACTAAATATGATGTCCACTTTGATGGGTGTTCGGTTGGGCCATGTGATGGACGGGCTGATGGTTAATGTCATCGCCAACAACGTCAAATTATTAGAACGCGCCGAAAATATCGTGATGGAAATCACCGGCTGCGAAAGAAATACCGCCTCGGAAAACCTGAAGGCGGCGAATGGGGGCGTGAAACAAGCGATCCTTATCACATCGGGCGCAAAAGACCTGAGTGATGCAACAAAATATCTGGATATGGCGGACCAAAACTTGCGTACCGCTATTACCAATATAACCACGGGCTAACGCTCGTAAACCGCGCCACAGGCGCACGATAGGGAGACGAACTATGAAAACGACCAGAGTAGTCAGCGCAATGCTGGCAACAACATTTTTAACCACGGCAGCTTTCGCCCAAGACGTGACCATCACGATCGAGAGCTGGCGTAACGATGACCTTCTCATTTGGCAGGACACAATTATTCCTGCATTCGAGGCAAGCAATCCGGGCATCAAAGTGATATTCGCACCAACTGCGCCTGCGCAGTATAACTCTGCGTTAAACGCTAAGCTAGCCGCGGGTACAGCCGGTGATCTAATCACTTGTCGCCCATTCGATGGCTCTTTGTCGCTATACGACGCTGGCTATTTGTCTGANGTTGGCGATCTTGAAAACATGTCCAACTTTGGCGCTGTTGCCAAATCAGGTTGGAGCACGGACGACGGTTCCGCTACATTCTGCGTACCAATGGCTTCGGTTATCCACGGCTTCATCTACAACAAAGATGCGTTTGAAGAAGTTGGCGTAGAAGTGCCAAATACAGTTGACGATTTCTTTAACGTTTTGGACGCCTTCAAAGAAGACGGCAACTATATCCCATTGTCGATGGGTACTGCGGATCAGTGGGAAGCAGCCACAATGGGCTATGCCAACATCGGTCCGAACTACTGGAAAGGTGAAGAGGGCCGCTTGGCGCTTATCGCTGGCGACCAGAAACTGACCGATCCGCAATGGGTTGCACCATACGCACAACTTGCGCGTTGGGCTGAATATATGGGCGACGGCTTTGAAGCACAGTCCTATCCAGACAGCCAAAACCTGTTCACGCTTGGTCGTGCGGCTATCTACCCAGCCGGTTCATGGGAAATCACTGGTTTTAACGCACAGGCTGATTTCGAATTGGGCGCCTTTAACCCACCAGTTCAAGCTGCGGGCGACGAGTGTTACATCTCGGACCACGTGGATATTGCGCTTGGTATGAACAAGGCTACAAAAAATGCAGACGAAGTTCGGACATTCCTGAACTGGGTCGGCACGGCAGAATTCGCCAGCCTTTATGCCAACTCGCTTCCAGGGTTCTTCTCGCTTTCCGACCATCCGGTTGAAATGTCAGATCCATTGGCNNANGANATCGTCGCNTGGCGTGATAGCTGTAGCTCCTCGATCCGTCCATTCCACCAGATTCTGTCACGCGGGACACCCAACCTTGCAAACGAATACTGGGTATCTTCTGCAAATGTCATACGTGGCAGCATGACACCGGAAGAAGCCGGCGCATATATGCAGGATGGTTTGGCTAGCTGGTACGAACCACAGCAGTAAGTCTTGAAACCGGGCCGGAGGCACCCCTCCGGTCCAACCAATCAAGGGGGAAGATATGAGCACTCAAGACAAACAGAAACGCCGCTGGCATATCGTTATATTTCTGACTCCTGCCGTATTAGTTTACACGGCGTTAATGATTTTACCGCTGTTCGGAACTTTGCGCCTGTCGCTGTTCACAACAGTGGGCCAAGAACAAATATTTATCGGACTCGATAATTTCCGCACACTATTGGGTGACGAGAGATGGTCGAACAGTTTCTGGAATGCGCTGAAGAACAACGTGTGGTTTTTCTTCATTCATATGATCGTACAAAACCCGCTTGGTATTGCCATTGCCGCGATGCTTTCATCGTCGGCGCTAAGGTTTTCAAATTTTTACCGCACCGTAATTTTTATACCTACAATTCTATCTTTCGTAATCGTTGGATTTGCGTGGAAGCTGATCTTGTCACCCTTGTGGGGGATCGCCCCTGACATGCTGGATGCNGTCGGCTTGAANTTCTTGTTCCAACCNTGGCTGGGTAAGGAAGANTACGCCCTNACNACATTGGCNNTAATCTCNGTTTGGCAGTTCGTTGGTATCCCGATGATGCTGATNTANGCNTCNCTTTTATCCATNCCGGAAGAGGTTCTGGANGCTGGCGAATGTGACGGTATCACCGGCATGNCCGCNTTCTGGAAGATCAAACTTCCGCTGATACTNCCCTCNATNGGNATCATTTCGATCCTNACNTTCGTNGCCAANTTNAACGCNTTNGANTTGATCTACACCACACAAGGNGCATTGGCGGGGCCGAATTATTCNACGGATGTGCTCGGCTCGTTCCTGTATCGCACTTTCTTCGGGTTCCAGATGCAATTGGGCGATCCCAACATGGGTTCTGCAATCGCCATGATGATGTTTTTGGTCATCCTGCTGGGCGTTTGTATTTACCTGTTCGGCATCCAGACGCGCATGCGTCGATACCAGTTTTAGGAGCGGCCGTTATGAACAAAGTCAAACATAACCCGGTAAATCTGGCGTTCGCACATGCCGCGTTGATTACCTACATGATAATCGCGCTTTTCCCTGTGGTTGTTATTCTGATCAACAGCTTCAAAACCCGCAAAGCGATTTTCCGTGATCCGCTGTCGCTTCCGAATTCGGACAGCTTTACGTTGGTTGGCTATGAAACCGTTTTCAAGCAGGGCGATTTCGTACAGTATTTCCAGAACTCGATGATCGTAACCGTGGCTTCGTNGTTCTTCATTCTGCTGTTCGGTGCGATGGCTGCGTTTGCGCTGGCCGAATACCGGTTCAAGGGCAATACGTTGATGGGGTTATACCTCGCCATCGGCATTATGATCCCTATTCGGCTGGGTACTGTGGCGATTTTGCAGATTATGGTCGCGGGCGGTTTGGTGAACACTCTGACCGCTTTGATACTGGTTTACACAGCACAAGGCCTGCCACTGGCGATCTTTATTCTGGCGGAATTTATGCGCCAAGTATCGGATGACCTTAAAGACGCTGGCCGAATCGACGGCCTATCTGAATACCGCATTTTCTTTGTACTGGTGCTGCCTCTGGTGCGTCCGGCGATGGCAACGGTCGCGGTTTTCAACATGATCCCGATCTGGAATGACCTGTGGTTCCCGCTNATTCTGGCNCCNGGGGAAGCAACNAANACCCTGACGCTCGGCTCTCAAGTGTTCATNGGNCAGTTCGTGACAGACTGGAACGCGGTTCTGTCTGCGCTGTCCATGGCAATCCTGCCGGTGATGATCTTGTACATAATCTTTTCCAAGCAGTTGATCCGTGGCATCACTTCAGGGGCAGTAAAATGATCCGTGTAATGATTGCAGGATTGGGGAATATGGGGCGTAGCCATGCGCTGGCGTACCATGAAAACCCCGAATTCGAGATTGTCGGGTTGATGAACCGTAGTGCCGTGACCCTGCCCGACGCGCTGCAAGGTTACCCGATGTTTACGGAATATACCGAAGCATTAAACGCAACCAAGCCGGACCTCGTGGCCGTGTGTACTTATACGGACAGCCATGCCGATTACGCGATTGCAGCGATGGAATCCGGCGCCGATGTATTTGTTGAAAAACCGCTGGCCGCGAATGCCGTTGATGCCCGTAAAGTGGTAGACAAAGCGGTGGAAACCGGCCGCAAGCTGGTGGTCGGCTATATCTTACGCCATCATCCTAGCTGGCAACGCCTTATCGCTGAATCCCGTGCCCTCGGCGGGCCGTATGTTTTCAGGATGAACCTCAATCAACAAAGCCACGGTGCCGAGTGGGAGACCCATAAAAGCCTGCTGCAAAGCACTTCGCCAATCGTTGATTGTGGCGTTCATTATGTGGATGTGATGTGCCAAATTACCGATGCAAAACCTGTTCAGGTGCGCGGTATGGGGTTGCGTCTGTCTGATGAAATCGCGCCCGATATGTATAACTACGGCCAGTTTCAGGTGCTTTTCGATGATAATTCAATTGGTTGGTACGAAGCCGCGTGGGGCCCAATGATCTCGGAAACCGCGTATTTCGTAAAAGACGTTATTTCGCCAAACGGCGCGGTGTCGATTGTTTCAGCAGAAGCCGGCGGTTCTTCGGATATTGACAGCCACACGAAAGTTGGCCGCCTGAAGGTGCATACCAGTGACGGAAACGACCGCCTGATTGATCTGCCTGACGAACCTGGCCATCAGGGGCTATGCGATTCCGAAGCTGCGTATATGGCCAAAGCAATAAACGAAAATATCGATCTGACCCGACATATGTCGGACGCGGTGCAATCGCTAGCGATCTGCCTTGCGGCGGATGAAAGCGTTCGCTCTGGCGAGCCAGTTTTTTTGTAGGAGGGTACTAAATGGGTTCCTTAAGTCTAAGAAATGTTCACAAATCTTTCGGCTCTGTCGAGGTTCTAACCGACATCAACTTAGAGGTTGAAGAAGGGGAATTTGTGATTTTCGTCGGGCCTTCGGGCTGCGGGAAATCCACCCTTCTGCGGGTCATCGCCGGGCTGGAAGACGCATCATCCGGTGATGTGCTGATCGGGGACGAACGGGTAAATACCTTGCCACCATCCAATCGCGGTATCGCGATGGTTTTCCAAACCTATGCGCTTTACCCCCATTTAACCGTGCGGAAAAACATGAGCCTTGGCCTGAAGCAAGCCAAAAAATCGACGGAATATATCGAGGAACGCGTCGGTGTCGCCGCCGACATGTTGGAGCTTACCCCCTATCTGGATCGCCGCCCTGCGGAGCTGTCAGGTGGTCAACGCCAGCGCGTCGCCATCGGGCGCGCCATTGTGCGGAACCCCAAACTGTTCCTGTTCGATGAACCGCTTTCAAATCTGGACGCNGCNCTNCGGGTCAACACCCGTCTCGAAATCGCCAACCTGCACCGCGAGCTAAAATCAACCATCGTTTACGTTACCCACGATCAGGTCGAGGCGATGACACTGGCCGACAAGATCGTCGTTCTTCGCGCCGGTCGGGTGGAGCAGGTCGGGACGCCGATGCAACTGTATAACGACCCTGACAACATGTTTGTTGCCGGTTTTATTGGCTCACCAGCGATGAACTTTCTCGATGCCAAACAGTTTGATCTGCCTTCAGACGTGAAAACCGTTGGCATTCGCCCCGAAATTATTTCGCTGTCTGATACTGGCCAAATAGAAGGAATCGTTAACCATCTTGAACACCTTGGCGCGGATACAAACGTATATGTACGCGTCGGNGAAACNCTGANCACGGTGCGTATTCCGGGACAAAANGATTATGCCGTCGGATCAACCGTTCATCTGAACTTCGGCCCAGACGACCTCTTCCGGTTTGACAAGGACGACTTGCGCGTTCGGTAACGAATTATGATTGATCGGATTGGGCGGCGTAGTTATATCGCCGCCCACTACCGTCAACCAACAAACGCTTTTTCAACGACATACTCACCGGGTTGGCTGTTGGAGCCTTCGCCTAGACCTGCGTTTTCGGCAATGATTTTCATGTCTTTATTAAGCTCAATCGAACCACAAATCATGATCCGGTCCGTAGCTGCATTCAGGCTTGGAAGGCTCAGATCAGCGGCCAGTTTTCCCGAGCTAAGTAGATCGGTTGGGCGGCCCATCGTTGCAGAGATTTCGCCAGTAGTAGTCGGGTAATATAGCAGCGTCGCCTTCGCATCTTCCCCGACTAACGGNTCGGAAAGGATGCTTTTCACCAACCGCGCACCGTATTCAAGGCCTGATACTTCACGAGTAGTATGGATCAAGATGATCTGCTCAAACCGTTCATAAATGTCCGGATCCCTAGTTAGCGATGCAAACGGAGCTATGCCTGTTCCGGTTGATATCAGGTAAAGTCGCTTGCCCGGCAACAACGCATCCAGCACTAATGTGCCAACTGGTTTTGGGCGAATTATTAGCTCGTCGCCGGCCTGAATATTCTGCAAACGCGAAGTCAACGGGCCGTTTTGGACCTTAATCGAATAGAATTCCAGCTCATCGTCCCAGGCGGGTGATGCGATCGAATATGCTCGCAGCAACGGTTTGCCGTTGTCCCCCATCAGGCCAATCATTACGAATTCGCCTGATCTAAATCGCAAGGAACGCGGCCTTGTGACGCGAAACGAAAACAAGCGGTCAGACCAGTGTGTAACGGAAGTAACCATCTGTGCATCTGGTAAACGCGAGGCTTTAATCGCCTCGGCTGTCTGGATCGGGCTTTGGTCATTCATCGTGGTATTCTCTCAAAATATAGGTGTCAGGCGGATTGCTGAAAGCGGTGTTGATAGTTGCGGGCCTGCCAGTCTGCCCGGGCCAACCATTGCGATTCTGGTTGCCTTGCTGCGAGGGCCTTGTCGATTTCGACCTCGTCAAAACCGGATCGGCGTGCCATCGCGTATTGATCCGCGAGGACATGCCCCTTGGCACGCAGGCGTCCGCGATATGCAAGCAAGCGCAGGCGCTGTGCTAGCGAAAACCCGCGGCCATCGGAAAAGACTGGAAAATCAATTCGGATCAGATCAATTTGATCAAGCAAAGGTAACACATCAGTCGCTTCAAAATCGTTTGGCAAATCAATTGCCAGCGCGGATTTCTGTACATTTGATGCGGCCTCTAATTCTTCGATCGCTAAGAATCCGCGGTTCCAGTCATCCGAAGCAAACCCGTTGTCGCTAACAATAACGCTCGCGTCGGGTACTTGCTTTATGTCGTTTGCAAAGTGGATACCACATTCCATTTTCTCTTCTCCTCTCCAACGTCCTGCACGATCGTCTTCGCCGAAACTGACTGGTGTGGTGCATGGGGCACAACCAATTGACGGATAGCCTTTTGCAACCAGCGGGTGGCGCGGCAAGTTATGGGCGGCGATATAATCAGCCACGTCTTTGCTGCTCCAATGGGCCAGTGGATTAACTTTGATACGCTTGTCATCCTCGTTTTCGAACAGCTCCAATTCAGCGCGCACACCGCCCTGAAACCGTTTCCGGCCACTAATCCAAGCATCAAATCCCGACAGCGCGCCTTCTAGAGGTTCGGATTTCCGTAAAGCACAGCAAGAATCTCGATCAGCTAAATGCATCAAGTTATCGGGGTCCCGCTGAAACACCGCCACCCGCGAGGGGGTTATGCGACGAACATCGCGCAATCCAAGATCCTCAGCCAGTTCGCGCTGATAGGTCT
>JAESQH010000043.1 GCA_016765235.1 Paracoccaceae bacterium | reverse complement strand
GTGGCACGTGAGATAATATCGCTGCCTTGCCTGTCGCAATAGAATTGGCGCCGACAATCACATGATCCGCAACTCCAGCGTTCCCGCCCAGAATAACGCGGTCATGTAGCACCGCACTGCCTGCAAGTCCCGCCATGCCACACAACAAACAATGCTTACCTATTTTTACGTTATGCCCAATTTGCACAAGATTATCGATCTTCGTGCCTGTTCCAATCACCGTATTTGATATCGTTCCGCGATCAATAGTGGTGTTAGCCCCTATTTCCACCCGATCTCCGATAACCACGGAACCAAGTGAATTTATCCGCTCATATTCATCCGTACCACCGGTAATTGTCTGCGACATGCTGCGTGCTTGTTCAATCGCCCCTGCATCTGGTGTCACGAAAGAGAACCCGTCCCCACCAATAACCGCATTTGACTGGCAGATGAAATCGTCGCCGATCACAACACGAGCACGGATACGGACGCCTTCAAATATTAGCGTATTGTCCCCGATACGGGCGTTCTCTGCGATGCTGGTGTGAGACAAAATTCGCGCATTCGCACCAATTTTCGCGCCCTTGCCAATAACGACAAACGGGCCGATGGAGGGGTTGTTACCTATTGCGGCAGATGGGTCAATAATCGCGGTTGGGTGAATGCCGTTAGCAATTTCTGGCTCGATTGCGAACAGCGTTGTGATCCCTGAAAGGGCGTAGCGTGGTCTTGGCACGAAGATGGCTGATTTAAGCCCCAAAGCCTCCCAATCGGCTCCTTGCCACAAGATCGCGGTTGTCGCACTGCTCAACTGCAACGCTTCGCCGTAAGACGGATCCATTGCCAATGCTATTTGATCAGCGGTAGCGACGCTCGGTTCGCAAGGGCCGGAGATCAACTGATCCACATCACCGACGGCCTTCGCCCCCAATGCTCGCGCCAGTTCTGCTATGGAAATTTGCATATATTCTCCGCGCGAGTTTATTGACCAAACAGGCCGCCTTCCCCACTTTTAACTGCGAAGCGCAGTCAATGTAACCCCGGCATTCACCAAGGCATCAAACACCATGCTATCGCGATTGTAGACATCGTGACGATATTGCACCTCGCCGGCTTGATCGATCCAAACAGTGCGATAAACGATGTGAACGGGAACAGGTGTTACCAGATTAATCTGCGTTTCCCTGCCTGAATCAAGCGCGCGCTTGAAGGCCGCCTTTGGATCATCCTCTTGCAAAGACAAAAGCGTGTATGCAAACTCCATTGGCTTTTGCACTCTTACGCAACCGTGGCTAAATGCGCGGGCATCCTGAGAGAACAAGCTTTTGGAAGGCGTGTCATGCAAATAGATGTTAAAGCGGTTCGGGAACATAAATTTCACACGTCCCAGCGCATTGCCACGACCCGATTGCTGTTGCAGAAAAAACGGGAAGTTGCTTTCGTCAAAATACGAAAAATCAATCACCGACGGGTCCACAATTTGGCCAGACCCGCGAACTGACATCTGAATGTTTTCGCGCGCCAATATCGACGGGTCCGCACGAAGTTTCGGCAGATACTCTTGCGAAGCAATGCTGTACGGAACATTCCACTTCGGGTTGGCAATCATGTGGGTCATCGTATCCGAAAACTCGGCCGTCTGGTTTTTACCAGTTCCAACGACCACACGGAAGCTAAGGGTTGGTACACCGTAATCCATGACCGAAGCCGTGAAGTCCGGAATGTTCACGTAGATATGCCGATCACCCAGATCGTAGTTCATCCAACGGATGCGCTCCAGATTAACGATAATCTGTTTCAGGCGACCATCCGGTTGCGCATTGATTGCTGATAAAGTTTGCGGGCCGACAAGGCCATCGGCGTTAAGCCCAAAATCGGNTTGGAACAGTTTTACAGTACCAGCNAATACATCATCGTAATCACGCGAAGTCAGGTCGTCCAAAGCATACCCACGTTGGTTAAGACGCACGCGCAATGCCTCGACACGATCACTGCTATTGCCTGGGCGCAAAGTCTGCCCTGTTGGCACAAGCGNCCCCCAACCTTTTGACGAAATCAACGCTTCCAGTTCTATTTTCAGATTCAGAAGTTCCGCGTACTCACTGCTCGACGGGGCCAGCGTATTATAATGTGCGGGCCTGTTTTCAGCACCCGCAATATCAGCCAGTACATCGGCAGTTTCCGGCACAAATCGCGTCGCATTCATTTCTCGATCAATTGACCTCGGGTCCAGAATACCTGACGAGATATCTTTGGCAAACAACACAAAGCTTTGCGCTGCGGCGACCTCTAACAAGGCCATATCCTCGGGGGAAATTGCCGTCATCCAAAGTGTTTCAAGTTCATCCAGTTTGTAACGCCCCAAGGCCATGCCATGTTTTGGAGCCTGTTCTATGGCCGTGATCAAAGCCAACATCGAAGCTGAATTTCCGTCTGCCCAGATCGGTTCATTGTTACGCGTAGCGTAGAAGCTCGCAAAATCCGCCAAGCTCTTGCCGCCTTGAACAAATATACTTTGCAAGGTCGAGGCAAAGCGCTCTTGGTAGGTTGCTTCAACAACCGTGCCTGTGGCTGCTTCCTGCGCAATTGAAGTTGTCGTTGCTCCAAGTGCAGAAATAGAAATGGCGAGAAAAAGATTCCGCAAAATGGGATAGTTGCTAAAATGATACATTGTTGCCTCTAAAACACANTAAAAATNGGTNTGTGGAATTTATATNGACTTCATGATGGTNTCTAGAAAAATCCTGCTTTCTCGGCGGAATTTCGCCCATCGTCGGGTAATAGTTACATATGAGAAGAACAGAACGAGATCAATCGAAAATCCTCTGCGAATCCGCAAAAAGGGCGGATTGTTGCCCGTCATAAAACGTGGGGCAAAACTGCCACTTGGCCGGTGAGTCGTTTTGTGCCATAAGCGTATACAGTTAAGCAGATATAAATAAGATCGATAAACGGTCAACGAAAAAATGAGACGAGGCAGTCTAATATGAAATCTCTTGATGTAAGCACATCGCGACGGCGGCTTTTGGGCGCGTTTGCAGGTGTTGCAGTCATTTCAGCAGCTCCGGTTTATGCTAACGCATCGGGCTTTTTGCACAGCGCAGGTGATGTACGGCGGATCAGCATGCGCAACCAGCGAACCGGNGAAACTATCGATACTATNTACTGGATCGAAGGCGAATATATCAATCCCGCCCTCAAAGAAATCAGCTATTTCATGCGCGATTGGCGGCGCGAAGAAGTTATCAATTATGATCGTCGCAACATCGACATCCTGGCAGCTGCCCATCGTCTAATGGAAACAACCGAGCCTTACACGTTGCTGTCCGGCTATCGCAGCGCGAAAACGAATGCGATGCTGCGCGCAAATAATCGCGGTGTTGCGTCAAATTCGTATCACATCAAGGGCATGGCCGCTGATATTCGGCTCAAATCCCGCAGTGTTTCGCAGATTACGGCAGCCGGTAAGTCCATTAGATCAGGCGGCATTGGCAGATACAACGGTTCGAATTTTGTCCACATGGATAGTGGACCGATCCGCACTTGGCGCGGTTAACAATAACTAACTCCGAGAATGACGGCCCGCCTTCCGGCGGGCTTTGTCATTTTAGGGGCGCGTCGTTCCATTCCCAACAACAAGATATTTAAAACTGGTTAATTGTTCGGCCCCTACCGGACCGCGCGCGTGCATTTTTCCAGTGGCGATGCCAATCTCCGCCCCCATACCAAATTCACCACCATCGGCGAATTGGGTCGACGCATTGCGCATCAAGATCGCGCTGTCAACGCGTTGAAAAAACCGCTCAGCCGTTACATCGTTTTTCGTCAAGATGGCATCCGTGTGATTGGAGCTGAATTCACCTATATGCGCAATCGCCCCGTCAACACCATCCACCAACTTCACAGCGATGATCATGTCGAGGTATTCATTCCCCCAGTCATTTGACGTTGCCGGAATGGTGCCCGCAAGGTCCTGCAAGCCTTCACCGACGCGCACTTCAACGCCAGCGTTAACCAAATCTTCAACAAAGGGCGCGCCGTGTGCGGCATAAAACGCTCGGTCAATGAGCAAACATTCCGCCGAGCCACAAATCCCTGTGCGCCGTGTTTTGGCGTTCAGTATTACTTCACGTGCCTTTTCAACGTCGGCATCAACATCGACGTAGACATGCACGATACCTTCCAGATGGGCGAAGACAGGCACTCGTGCCTCCCGTTGCACAAGCCCAACCAAGCCTTTGCCGCCACGCGGCACGATCACATCAATATAGTCCGTCATTGTTAACATTTCACTAACGGCGGCACGGTCACGCGTGGGAACTAGTTGAATGGAATTCGCAGGCAAGCCAGCCATTTTCAAGCCGTCAACCAAACACGAATGAATCACAGTTGAGCTGTGAAAGCTCTCGGATCCCCCACGTAAAATCGAGGCGTTACCCGCCTTCAAACACAATCCGCCAGCGTCCGAAGTAACGTTCGGGCGGCTCTCGTAAATCACGCCAATAACGCCCAATGGCGTGCGGACACGGCGGATATTCAGGCCGGAAGGCATATCCCAATCGGCTGTCACAACTCCCACAGGATCGGGCAGTTCTGCG
Source organism: Paracoccaceae bacterium (assembly GCA_016765235.1). Taxonomy (GTDB): domain Bacteria; phylum Pseudomonadota; class Alphaproteobacteria; order Rhodobacterales; family Rhodobacteraceae; genus NORP23. Next base: position 11,107 of record JAESQH010000043.1, on the reverse strand, counting down.
ACGGATCGCAGGCCATCAACAATCCCCTGAATGCGATCCTCATCCAGCATAACCGGTCCATCATCGCGTCGGACAGCCCCTTGTCGCGGCCATAATCCATGTCCTTAACGTTCACGGCAATAATCTCCGCACGACGAGCCCAGACTGCATCAGCGGCAGCTTGCAACGCAGCACTTTTGCTATCCGACGTAGCAAACGCCAACTGCGCGCTCGCCGTTTTCGCGTTCGCGCCGATTTCGGCCATGATTTCTTTAACGTCCATAATCCCTCACATCGCCATATCATCACGGTGAACCATCGCGGCCCGCCCAGTGTGGCCCAATCTGGCCTCGATTTCGTTTGACTGGCACCCCATAATCAACCGCGCCTCGGCCGCGTCATATCCGGCCAATGCTTTGGCAACGCCAACCCCGTCCGGCCCGACTATTTCAATCGGTTCTCCACGACCAAATTCGCCTTCCACGCCTTTAACACCAGCGGGTAACAAGGATTTTCCGCGCCCTAATGCGGCAACCGCGCCTGCGTCCAGAATAATCCGCCCCTTCGTCTTCATGCCCGATATCCAACGTTTCCGCGCGACCCCGGGCAAGGCTGCGGCTGCGAACCACGTAACGGTCGCGCCATCGAGAAGTGCCTTGATTGGTCGTGAAACCTCGCCCTTCGTGATCGCCATCGCGCACCCCGCGTGCATTGCGACCTTGGCGGCCATAACTTTGGTTTTCATGCCACCGCTAGCGCCCTCGGTGCCGGCTTCGCCTGCCATCGCTTCAATCTCGGGCGTGATCGCATCCACATGCGACAAGATTTTTGCGTCGCAGTCGATCCGTGGGTCAGCGGTATACAGCCCGCCAACATCCGACAGCAAAACTAATACATCTGCCCCGACCATCGAGGCCACTTGCGCCGCCAACCGGTCATTGTCACCGTAGCGGATTTCATCCGTTGCAACTGTATCGTTTTCGTTAACGATTGGAACGGTTCCCAGCTCCAGCAACGTGCCAATCGTTGCGCGGGAATTCAGATACCGGCGGCGGTTCTCGGTGTCCTCAAGCGTTAACAAAACCTGTGCCGCTTCAATACTGTGCGGTTGCAGAACCTCCTGATAGGCCTGCGCCAAGCGGATTTGCCCAACTGCAGCCGCGGCCTGAGCGCGTTCCAGACTAAGCGCGCCTTCAGGGAATCCAAGCACCCGCCGCCCCAAAGCGATCGAGCCGGAAGACACGATCATGACTTCCTTTCCGCCCTTCTTCAGCATCGCGACATCGTCGGCCAAATCAGCCAGCCAGTCACGCCGCAGCAACCCCGTTGCGCTATCCACCAACAACGACGAGCCGATCTTGATTACGATCCGTTTTGCCGCGCCTATTAGCGAGGCGGAAGTTACGGTCTCCATGCCTCGGGTTCCTTATCTGCATCGATCTCGGCGGCGGCGTTGGCGTCAATTATTTTTCGCAACACACGTAATGTATTATCCAAACCTTCGCGGCTTACGCCGGATTGGCGTAGTACCGGGCCGCCTGTTGCATCCTCTAATGCTTTGGCGATGTCATCGCGTTCATCATCCGTTAACGCATCAATTTTATTCAACGCTGTGATGCGCTGTTTATCCGCCAGATCACCGCCATACATTACCAATTCGTTAATGATAACTTTGTAATCGTCGACAGGGTTTTCGCTGGTCGCGTCGACCAAATGCAGCAACACCGCACACCGTTCAACATGACCAAGAAAGCGATCGCCCAGCCCCGTGCCCTCGTGCGCACCGGCGATCAAGCCGGGAATATCCGCGACTACAAATTCGGTTTCATCAATGCCCACCACACCCAAATTCGGGTGGAGGGTCGTAAACGGATAATCGGCAATCTTGGGCCGCGCATTCGATGTCGCCGCCAGAAACGTCGATTTTCCAGCGTTTGGCATGCCCAGCAAACCAACGTCGGCAATCAGCTTAAGTTGGAGCCAGACATCGCGAACAATCCCGTCCTGCCCCGGGTTAGCCTTGCGTGGTGCGCGGTTGGTCGAGGTCTTGAAGCGCAGGTTACCCCACCCTCCGTTCCCGCCAGCAGCAAGGCGCACGCGTTGGCCGACAACTGTCAAGTCTGCCAGCACAAATTCTTGTTCTTCATCCAGTATTTCAGTGCCGACGGGAACCTTCAAGATGATATCATTACCATCCGCCCCCGTCATCTGACGCCCCTGCCCACCGCGCCCATTCTGGGCGAAGTAATGCTGCTGATAACGAAAATCGATCAGAGTGTTCAGGCCAGTCACGGCCTCCACCCAAACGTCACCACCTTTGCCGCCGTCGCCGCCGTCAGGGCCACCGAATTCAACATAAGCCTCACGCCGGAAACTGGCGCAACCGTTGCCACCCGTGCCGGATCGGATTTGGACCTTCGTGAGATCAAGGAATTTCATAGTTCTGTCCTAACTGTTGCCTAATTTGGCGTTATTCATGGCGTATATCATAAGAGGAATATCCTCAACCCAAGCTGCGCGCCCAAGCCAATTTCAAATTGGTGGCGAAGTTCAACCATCGCCGAAATCCAACGCATAGTTCCATGATTGAACCATGCCTCCGCGTGGAATCGAGTGGGTTTCACTATCTCCGCAATACTCGAACCCTTCCTTGATCAACACGCGAGCTGACCCTTGGTTGCCCTGATGTACTGCTGCATCCAACCCTTTGAATCCAGCCGAGCGGGCATGTTTGATCACTGCCCCAAGCGCCTCGGGCGTGAAGCCTGCCCCCCAGAACTGCGGCGCAAGCCAATAACCGATGTTCCCGCGACCCGTTTCTTTGGGGGAAATGGAGATTACGCCGATCAGTTCGCCGTTCAGGGCCATCACCCAGACAATTTCATCGGTGTCATCTTTACGCGAGTGATCGATATACGCCTCCGCAGCACCTGCGGGATAAGGGTGTGGCACAACCGCGAGGTTCATCGCAACCCTCTCGTCGCCGACATAAAGCGCAATTAGCCCCGCGTCGCTATCTTGCAATGGGCGCAGGGTCAGGCGTTCGGTTTCAATTATTGTCGAAGTGCGCTGAATATCCATTTCAACCTTCCTTCATCAAAACGAGTAGCACGCTGGCAACGGTCAAACCCGCCAGAACCCACATCAAATATTTCTCGGATTTCTGACCAGCCATTCGCGTGGCGATCGCCTGCCCTCCAAGTGTCCACAATGGATGAAACACCAGTTGAACCGACATCAACGTCAGTGCGATTGTTGTCGTTGCGGTAAATGTTGGTGTGCCCTCGGACACGAAACTGGTGAACCCGACCATCACCATCGCCCAAGCTTTCGGGTTTAGCGGGTGCACTATTAGCCCCGCTAGAAATCCCGGCACTTTGGTTTGCGCTGTTGTGCTGATGCGGCTGCCCGCGATGCGCCACGCCAGCCAGAAGATATAAGCGACTGAGGCCCACTTAAGTGCCTCGAACACAAGCGGNGCGCGGTCTGCTACTTCCATCAANCCAAAACCAATGGGCCAGATGATCAACTGTTTACCCAGCAGAACGCCAGCCACAAATGGTAACGCACGGCGCAGGCCAAAACGTGCCCCTGCCGACAGCAAGACCATGTTCGCCGGTCCGGGCGTTCCAACCATCGCGCTTGCGAAAATCAGGAAACCTAATACTTCGACACCCATTGTTGCCTCCGTAACATAGAAAAAGGGCCCGGTGTTTCCACCGAGCCCCTCATAAATTATATCATGCCGAGGGTTCGGCTTATTCTGCGGCCTCTGCTACTGGCAGAACGGAAATGAATGTGCGGCCCTTGAAGCCTTTNTTGAAGGTCACGTTGCCCTCAACCACTGCGAAGATCGTATGATCTTTGCCCATTCCAACGCCAGTGCCCGGATACCATTTTGTGCCGCGTTGGCGACAAATGATGTTACCCGAAATAACCAGCTCTCCACCGTATTTTTTGATGCCTAAGCGACGTCCTGCAGAGTCGCGACCGTTGCGGGTTGAGCCGCCTGCTTTTTTATGTGCCATGTCGTTTTCTCCTTAACTTAAGCGTCTGCGGCGAGTGTTTTCGCCTGTTCGATCCAGCCTTCTTTTTCGATCTTGCCTTTGAGCGAAACAGCTTCGTCAAATTTGGCAACATCGGCATCGGACCAGCCAGCGATCTGTGCAAAACTAGTAACGCCACCGGCGATCAGTTTCTTTTCGAGCGCGGGGCCAACACCAGTCAGCTTATTCAGATCATCCGAACCGGCAGCGGCCACTGGGGCAGCTTTAGGCTTGGCAGCAGCTTTCGGAGCCGCCTTTGGCTTTGGCGCCGCTTTAGCAGCAGGCTTTGCAACCGCTGCAACAGCCGCGCTAACCGAACCAGCGCCGATCGCAGCTTTGATACCGGATTTTTCAGCGCCTTTAGCCAGAATGTCTGTGATTTTGATCACTGTCAGTTGCTGACGGTGGCCTTTTTTGCGTTGGGACGAGTGTTTCCGGCGACGCTTCACAAAGTGAATTGTCTTCTTGCCTTTCATCTGGTCCAGAACTTCAGCCTGAACACCAGCGCCTGCAACCATTGGCGAGCCAACTGTTATCGTGTCGCCGCCCAGCATAAGGACTTCGTTGAACTGAATTGTCTCGCCAGCATCGGCAGCCAATTTTTCAACTTTAAAAATATCGCCTGTAGCAACTTTATACTGCTTGCCACCAGTTTTTATAACCGCGAACATACGCGCATTCCTTTATCATTCGCGTCGTGTGGTCCCGCATAGCGGCGTTTCGCGGATCACCCGCACCTCGGACTGCGTGCCCCGTTCGGGACAATTGCATATAAAAGCCACAGGAATCCCTCCCTGCAACAAGCGCGCGTTATCGGTTACATCGGGAGGGTTGTCAACGTTATTCGGTATGATAAAAAGCCCGACACACCTGCGGGCGAGCAGAGTTGATAGATTCCCCTTTGAGATGTATTCTGTTTGAAACTATCTAATATTTCTAGGGGACCAACATGTCAAAAAACATTGTAGTATTTTCCGATGGCACTGGACAAGAGGGTGGCACAACAGTCGACACGAACATTTACAGAATTTTCAAAGCTATTGAAAACCGGACTCAAGACCAGATTTCATTCTACGATCGTGGGATTGGTGCCGAGGCGCGTGGATTTGGAAAAATGACCACCTGGGTACGGCGCACCGCACGACAGGCAACAGGTTGGGGATTCAGCAAAAACGTTAACGATTGCTACCGCTTCATTTTTGACAATTACGAGGCAGGGGACAGAATATATTTATTCGGCTTCAGCCGAGGGGCCGCCACAGTACGCAGCGTCGCGGGCTTCATACATTTGTTCGGCATTCTGCCAAAATCTCGCCCCGAACTAATAAAAGAAGCCTACAAAATCTACAAAAACGAAAATGGTGATGACCGGCACGATATAGCAGACGCGTTTTGTATGAAACATCATACAATGTGGACAGACGTGGAGTTTATCGGTGTATGGGATACCGTTGCCGCACTGTTTAGCCGAGGGGATTTTCACGATTTTTCGTTAAGCCCATGTGTCAATAGTGCGTATCACGCGCTTTCAATCGACGATGACCGCAAAGCTTTTCATCCGGTCTTATGGGATGAAGCTGTGACGAAATATCATATTGATGGAACTGAGAAAAAACGACAATTCATGGAACAAATGTGGTTTAGCGGCGTTCACACCGACGTTGGGGGCGGATACCCTGACACCGGACTTTCTGACCTCGCTCTTCATTGGCTGCTAGATCATGCGATTGCAAAAGGGTTGTTGATGTATAAAGACGAAGACGGAAAGATTGATGATGTAGTGAAGTTTGAGGGAAACCCTAACGGACCGATGCATGACACCAGAGAAAAACTATGGGCAAAAATCATATACAGAAACAAAGTTGATCGATTTTGGCCCAAATATGACAACGATGGCGTAGACCGAGGCGCTCCCAATATTCATCCTAGTGTCAAAGATCGAACTTACGATCGGAACAATAATCCAGATGGCCCTTACGACCCTTGGATATTGAGATAATTGATAATTTCTATTGCCACGATTTGGCCTTTTATCCGCTGCTTGCAAAAAGGTAAATTTTCCCTTGCACTACCTGCCGCGCCACCTTAATTATCGCGCCACTGAAAAGACCTGTAACACCCCTGCGGAGAGGTGCCAGAGTGGTCGAATGGGGCGGTCTCGAAAACCGTTGAGCCTTTGCGGGTTCCCAGGGTTCGAATCCCTGTCTCTCCGCCAGAATGCCCTATTGCACTGTTATCGCTAGTATGCCTATATAAACATAGGCTTAACTTCACGTACGACACTAGAATGGGCATTAAAATGGACACTACAACAGGCGATGATTTTCACCCAAGTTCCTTATCTTTGGTGAAGGGTAAATGGTACGTTGTTGTAACGAAGCCCAGTGCTCTGGTGGATGGAGCTAGTAAGCAAGTGCGTCGGTCTACTGGAACTACTGACAAAAGAGTTGCGGCAACAAAGCAACATGAAATCACCGCCGCTATTTACACATCGTTTAGAGAGGCTCTTACGCCGCCGCCTGAGTCGCTTGCGGATATACTCCGTGAACACTGGGAGTCTCAGAAGCTACCTGCAGCGCGAATTAAAGAATTCATGGAGCGTTTGCAAAGTAGCGAAACTAGCAATGTAGCTGCTTGTATTACTGCATGGACGGATTCCGGCGAGGACCCTGATTTTGCTGAAAGAGTGATCAAACACTTGGACTACAAACATGCCCTGTTCTTCCGCAATTGGGTGACGCCTGATGCGGATCCGTATGCAGCCCAACAAGAGCCGGTAGAGTCCATTCAGGAGCTTGTTGTGGAGAAGGCTGAACCAACTAAGCATAAGCCCTCAGCAGATCTTAAAACGCTTGTAAGCAATTATATTGAGCGCAGAGAGTGGAATCGAGCTAAAACTCGTGACCAAGCTCAAAGATACATCAACGGATTCATAAATAAGGTAGGTGTCAAAGATCTCCGAGATATAACCAAGGTACACGCCTACAGATACGCTAAAGCTCTAGACGATGAAGGCAAGGCTAACAAGACAATCAAAAGTGCTGTTTCGGCTGTTTCAGTCTTCCTTACATATTGCGAAAGGGACGAGTTGATTGAGGCATCACCGTTCACCGACCTAAAGCTAGCCACCTATGGTAAGAAGGTCGAGAGCTACAGGCCATTCACCAAGAGTGAGTTACACGCACTTTTCAGTCTAAAAATGCCAGACACAGATAGGCTAGCCTTGTCGATCCTACTTGCGACTGGGATGCGACTGGACGAAGTAGCTCTACTCAAAGCGGACCAGATCAAACTGGACCTGTCACGCTTTAGTGCCGCCCCATGAACTCATTTAAGCGGCAATCCTTTCGAAAGCCAAGGGACTTTTCCAACCTAATGCCGAGTGTCTGCGGCGTGGATTGTAGAAGCCGTTAATGTATTCCGCTGCCTGACAGGTGAATGCTTAGCAATCACCGATAAGGGAAGATAGCCAGTTCAGCAGCGCGACGTGTACGCCACGGATGCCGCCAGATCAGTTCGGCCTTAATGGTTTTGAAGAAAGCTTCGACAACTGCATTGTCATAGCAATTCCCTTTCCTACTCATGGACACTTTGAAGCCGTGTTGACGCAGACGTTTCTGATAGTCATGCGAGCAATACTGGGAACCGCGATCCGAATGATGAATGCAGCCTTTGGGTGGTTTTCGTAATGCCACGGCCATATCCAACGCACGGATCGCAAGATCGCGTTTCATGCGGTTACTGACGGCCCAGCCGATGACTCGCCTCGAATACAAGTCCAGAACCACGGCTAGATACAACCAACCCTCCTGGGTCCAGATATAGCTAATATCAACAACCCATTTCTGGTTGGGCCGGTTCGCATAAAAATCACGATTCAGCAGGTTGGGTGCAATGTTGAACTTGTGGTTGCTGTCCGTCGTTACCTTATGTTTACGGGTTCTGATCACCGATATGCTGTTCTGGCGCATCAAACGACCAACACGGCGGTGACCAACGTCAAAGCCCAGCTCTTTCAATTCCTCCGTCATTCTTGGGCGACCATAACTACCCAAGGACAGGCGATGTTGTTCTCTGATATGGGCCAGTAATACCATATCCTTACGCTGGCTCTGGCTGATCGGGCGGGATCGAAAAGCGCGGTAGCCGCGCGAACTAACATTCATGATCCGGCACAGTCGTTCGGTTGGAACCGCAGCTCGGTTTTCTTCAACAAACTTAAATCTCATGGCTTTTGGCCCGCGAAGAATATGGTTGCCTTCTTTAGCACTTCCCTCTCCTCACGCAGAAGACGGTTTTCTTTGCGAAGCCGGGTGACTTCGGCCTCAAGGTCGCTCTGGGCGGTTGGCTCCGGCAGCGTTTGACGCTCCAATTGTATCCAGCGGCTCAACGTCGAAAACCCAACGCCAAAGTCAGCGGCTACTTGTTTGCGACTTAACCCACTCGTCAGTGCTACGCGCACCGCTTCCTGTCTGAATTCGGCTGTGTGTTGTGATGCCATGTCGTTTCTCCTTTTGCGTATAATACGCGGTTAAAGGAGCGGCACAATTCCGCGACAGGTCCAAAGAATACTCACTTAAGCTTGATGCTAGGATTAAACGATTTCAAAAAAAACATATAGATGCAGGAAAGTATTTGTTGGCAGTTAAATGGTTGGGGAATATTGGTAGCCATACAACATCAGATAAGTTTTCAAAAGCAGAGTTGCTGGATGGGTTTGAAGTTCTAGAGAAAGCGATTGAGTTGATTTATGGTAAGGGCGATAAGCGGATTGACGATCTTGCGAATGCCATGATCACCAATAAGGGGAAACCTGCAACAAAATAGCGTGAGATGCTGTGGTGATTGCGTCCGTCCCCGCAACCCTTGACATTTGCGTCCTAAACCTGTGTATCCAACCTCGATCAATTTGGCGTACGTTCGGGTGCGCCTTTAGACGTTTGTTAGGACATAGACATGCACGCTTTTCGCTCTCATAAATGTAATGAACTCAACGCATCGAACGTTGGGGATACGGTTCGCCTTTCCGGTTGGGTGCATCGTGTGCGCGATCACGGTGGCATTTTGTTTATCGACCTTCGCGACCATTATGGCATTACACAGATTTAGGCTGATGAGGATTCGCCGGCTTTCAAAGAGTTGGAAAAAGTTCGTTCCGAGTGGGTGATCCGTATCGACGGCGAAGTCAAAGCGCGTGATCCTGAACTGGTTAACCCAAATTTGCCAACTGGTGAGGTGGAGATTTTCATTCGCGACATGGAAGTCCTTGGTGCATCCGAAGAACTGCCGTTGCCTGTGTTTGGTGAACAGGAATATCCTGAGGAAACGCGGCTTAAGTATCGGTTCCTTGATCTGCGCCGTGAAGGTATGCACAACCGCATGATGTTGCGTTCCAACGTTGTCTCCAGCATTCGCAAGCGCATGGAAGGGATCGGGTTTAACGAATTCCAGACGCCGATCATTACAGCATCTTCCCCTGAAGGCGCGCGGGATTTCTTGGTTCCGTCACGTATGCATCCCGGTAAGTTTTATGCGTTGCCCCAAGCGCCACAGCAGTTCAAGCAGATGATGATGGTTTCTGGGTTCGACAAATATTTCCAGATCGCGCCGTGTTTCAGGGATGAAGACCCGCGGGCTGACCGTTCTCCAACGGATTTTTATCAGTTGGACATGGAAATGTCGTTCGTCACTCAGCAAGATATTTTCGATACGATTGAACCGATTATGACCGGAATTTTCGAGGAATTCGGCGACAAAACCGTCAACCACGATATCCCGCAGATTTCGTATAAAGACGCGGCGCTTTGGTATGGTTCGGACAAACCGGACCTTCGTAACCCGATCAAGATGCAGGTTGTGAGCGAGCATTTCGCCGGTTCCGGCTTCAAGATTTTCGCTTCGATTTTGGAGCAGGATGGCACTGAAATCCGTGCAATTCCGGCCCCCAAGGGTGGCTCGCGCAAGTTCTGTGACCGGATGAACAAGTTCGCCCAGCAGGAAGGTCTGCCGGGGATGGGGTATATTTTCTGGCGCGAAAAACTTAAAAGTGCAGAAGATGAAGAATATTCGATCGCTAGGCACGCTTTAATTGTTGAACAAGATCAGCGACTAAATGGCAAAGCCGACAATAATAGCGTCGAAACCATTGCTGAATTTGCTCGTACAAAAGAAGGAAAGTTAATTTTAGCAAAAGTTCTGGGTAACGAAGAGGCCAAGAATCGAGAGTTTGAATTCGTAGAGAATGGAAAGTTTTCCACGATCGGGAAAGCTCTTTTCGCAGCTATTCTCGACGCAGAATTTGAGAAAGAATTCCCCAAAGAATTTGAAGCGGCTGGACCGCTGGCTAAAAATATTGGCCCTGAACGTACCGAGGCGATTCGCCAACAGCTTGGACTTGGTATCGGCGATGCGGCGTTCTTCCTTGGTGGTAAGCCGAAGTCCTTTGAATCCGTCGCGGGGCGTGCCCGTAATGTGATCGGCAAGGAACTTGGCCTGACTGACGAAAGCAAATTTGAATTCTGCTGGATTGTCGATTTCCCGATTTTCGAGAAAGACGAGGAAACCGGCAAGATTGATTTCGAACACGACCCTTTCTCCATGCCCCAAGGCGGGATGGAGGCGCTGAATGGCGATCCGTTGAAAGTGCTCGGCTACCAGTATGATCTGGCCTGTAACGGCTACGAACTGATTTCCGGAGCGATCCGCAACCACAAGCTGGACATGATGTATAAAGCCTTCGGGATTGCCGGTTATGACGAGAGCGAAGTCGAAAAACGGTTCGGTGGCATGGTTAAAGCGTTCAAATATGGCGCGCCTCCGCATGGTGGCTGTGCTGCCGGTATCGACCGTATGGTGATGCTGCTGGCGGATGAGGAAAACATCCGCGAGGTCATCATGTTCCCGATGAACCAACGCGCCGAAGATTTGATGATGGAAGCCCCGGGCGAAGCTACGAACGAGCAGCTTCGCGAGTTGGGATTACGGATTATTCCGCAGGATTAAGTAAATTTAGCTACCGGTTTGGGCAATCCTGACTTCGGAAGAGAGCCTTTTGAAGTCAGAATAATGCCAAAAAAACTCTA
>JAESQH010000042.1 GCA_016765235.1 Paracoccaceae bacterium | reverse complement strand
TCGTGGAACAGCTTTTCAAGCTGGGCGCGACGTGCTTGCCGGTAGGATTGTGCGATCAAGTCGAAGCCGTGCAACGCAGTTGGTTCGATTTCGTCGAATGCGGCCAGCGGGTGATCCGGCAGCATGGCGACAACAGCAGTGGAGCGGCGAAACGGGACTAGCTTCGTGCCAGCCCGTGTTGGCTCAACGCCAATAACACCGAGATCGAAACGGTCACTGAACACACCTTCTACCACATCTTCAGAGGTGCCGAATTCAAAGCTAAGATAGTAGTCCGGGTGGATATTCAAGAAGGCCGAGATATGCTCCGCGAGAAATCGGTTGGCGAACGTCGGTGGCGCAATAATGCGTAGGTGTTCACGGCCAGATTCGGCAGGCCCATCGATCAGGTCCAGAGCTTCAAATAGCGTGTCGAGTCTTGCGTTTAGCTCAACAGCCGCGGTGGTTGGCTTCAACCGACCGGCAGAACGCACGAACAACATCTTGCCAATCCGGTTTTCCAGACTGGATAGCGAGCGGCTGATTGCGGATTGTGACAGGCCGAGCCGATGGGCCGCGGCCGTCGTGGTGTCACTTTCCATCATCGCCCGAAGGGCCTGGTATTCGGGTAGGGAGTGAAGCGATTTTCGGGACATTTTCTCTATTACATTTTATCATAGCTCGATGAGCTTTTAGCACATACATAGCTATAGGTGATATACATTTTTTATTGTTAGGCTTCTTTGGAGTTCGGAATAGGCAATATTTTCGAATATTCGAGGTCTTTTATGACCGACTTTGTGGAGATCCGGGTGATAGAAAGTAGAAATCCAATAATCTTTGATGGTCACAATGACGTTCTCTTGAGATTGTCACAAGGTGGCGGGCGGTCTGCCGTTTCGGGATTTGTAACAGGGCGGGACGGCCATATAGATATACCCCGTTCAAAAGTAAGCGGTTTTGGCGGCGGGTTCTTCGCGATATACGTGAGTTCTGACATCGATCTTGACGACAAGTTGAAACAGATGTCACAGACAGAATACGACCTTCCGTTGCCTGAGCTGATTTTGCAGGAAAAGGCTTTGCCTGTCGTGCTGGAGCAGGCCGCTTTGTTAATGCAGATGGAAGAAACCGACGCGCTCAAGATTTGCCGAACCACTGCGGATATTCGTTCGGCGTTCGATCAAGGTCGCATGGCTGCTATCATGCATATGGAGGGTGCGGAGGCGATTGATGCGGATTTTTGCGCGCTCGATGTGCTTTATGCGGCGGGCTTGCGCTCGCTTGGGCCGGTTTGGAGCCGCCCTACGATTTTTGGCCACGGCGTTCCATTTCGCTTTCCATCGACTGGCGATACTGGCGAAGGTTTGACCGACGCGGGCAAAGCGCTGGTTAAGCGATGCAACGAGATGGGAATACTGATCGACCTGTCGCATTTGAACGAAGCCGGATTTTGGGATGTGGCCAATTTAAGCGATGCGCCGCTGGTCGCTACGCATTCCAACGCGCACGCAATTTGCCCACACGCACGCAACCTAACCGACAAGCAGTTGGTGGCCATTGCACAAAGTGATGGTATGGTCGGTCTTAATTTCGCCGCGGCTTTCCTGCGTGAAGACGGCCAAATGAATGAGGATGTTCCGCTCGATACCATGCTGCGGCATCTGGATCACCTGATCGAAATCCTTGGTGAAGACAGGGTTGGTTTGGGGTCCGATTTTGATGGTGCCATGATACCGAAAGATATCGGTGATGTCGCAGGGTTGAATAAACTTAGAGACGCAATGCGCGCACACGGATATTCGGATACGCTGATGGCGAAACTGTGCAGTGAAAACTGGCTTCGCGTTTNGGCAATTACTTGGGGCGAGAGCAAAAAATAAGAAACTACCAATATTTCAACAGATGAGAGGAAGATAAAATGAAAACTGTAAGAAACTTTGCTACCAGCGCTGCGCTGGGCCTGGTCGTAGGCCTGACGGGGCTGCCCGTGGTGGCNGCAACACCAGATAATATGCTGGTTATCGCGAACCGGATTGATGACATTACGACACTCGATCCAGCGCAATCGTTTGAGTTTGCCGGTTCCGATGTGAACCGCAATATTTATAGCAAACTGGTTGGCTTTGACCCTGCCGATCTGACTGGCGGGTATATCCCTGCGTTGGCGGAAAGCTGGACAGTATCCGAAGATGGGAAAACCATCACCTTCACAATGCGCGAAGGTGTTACGTTTGAGTCGGGCAATCCTGTAACGGCACAAGACGCTGAATACAGCCTTCGCCGTGCGGTTATTCTGAACAAAACACCATCGTTCATTCTGACACAATTCGGCTTTACCGCTGAAAATGTTGGCGAAACGATTGTGGCAAATGGCAACACGCTGTCGATCACAACAGACCAACGCTACGCGACATCGTTCGTGCTGAACTGTTTGACTTCGACAATCGGCAGTATCGTCGATTCCAAAGTTGTTATGGCCAACGAAGTTGATGGCGACATGGGCAACGAATGGCTGCGGACAAACACAGCTGGTTCGGGCGCTTACACCCTTAGCAGCTGGAAGCCAAACGAGTCGATCACGCTGATCTCCAATCCCGACTTCTTCCGTGGCGCCCCTGCGATGGAACGTGTTGTGGTTCGCAACATTCAGGAAAGCTCCACACAGCGGTTGTTGTTGGAACGTGGCGACATTGATGTAGCCCGCAACCTGAACCCTGAAGATATCGCTGGTATCACCGGTGTTGACGGTATTGCCGTGGACAGCGAGCTTCGCGGTCGTCTTATGTATATCTCGATGAACCAGAAGAACGAGATACTCGCCAACCCGAAAGTTGTCGAAGCTCTTAAGTATCTGATCGACTATGAGGGGATGCAGAACNGCTTCCTTAACGGTCAGTATACTGTGCATCAGGCCTTCTTGCCACGTACATATCTGGGCGAAATTTCGGATACACCGTTCTCGCTAGACATAGAAAAAGCCAAAGCACTACTAGCCGAAGCTGGTTATGCAGACGGTTTTGAAATCAACATGGCTGTTCGTGAAGCACAAGAACGCATCGAGATTGCTCAATCCCNCCAGAACACGTTTGGTCAAGCTGGCATCAAAGTGAACATCACCGTTGGTACTGGTAAACAGATCCTTGGTGTTTACCGTGCGCGTGAACATGACATTTATGTTGGTGCATGGGGCCCGGATTATCCGGATCCAAACACCAATGCCGGTACATTCGCCTTTAACCCTGATAACTCAGACGCGGCAGGCGCAACTGGCCTTCTGGCTTGGCGTAACTCGTGGAGCATCCCTGAAATGAGCAAAGCAACACTGGCTGCTGTNGTTGAAAATGACCGCGACACCCGTGCAGCGATGTACGAANCCTTGCAGCGCGAGCATCAGCAGACTTCCCCATTCGCAGTTATGTTCCAGAAAATCGAACAGACNGGTCGTGGCGCAAACGTTCAGGGCCTAAGCCTTGGCGGCGCGATCACAGCTGTCTCTTATTGGACTGTGACAAAATAAATGGCATTCGCCTCTGATATAATAAAAGGGCGGCGCAAGTCGCCCTTTTACCGAGTCGCCGTTAAATTCGCGAAAACTGTTACTGCGATTGCGGTCACTATGCTCGGCCTTTTGTTCGTTACTTTTTTCATCGGACGGGTTATGCCCATCGATCCGGTGCTGTCGATCGTTGGCGAACGTGCCAGCCAAGAGATGCGCGACGCTGCTTATGTCGCCCTTGGCTTGGACAAGCCGATGCTCGTTCAGTTTTTCTATTACATCACGGATATCGTCCAAGGCGATTTCGGCAAATCGTTACGCACCGGTTTTCCGGTAGCCGACGACATCAAACGTGTTTTCCCCGCGACGATGGAGCTGGCAACCCTTGGCACCATCATCGGCGTCTCCCTCGGTGTTCCACTGGGCGTGCTTGCGGCGGTAAAGCGCGGCTCGTGGATTGACCAGATTGCTCGTGTTGTGGCTCTGATCGGTTATTCCATGCCAGTGTTCTGGATCGGCCTAATCGCGCTGATGGTTCTATATGGTAAGCTCGGCTGGGTCGGTGGTCCGGGGCGACTGGATATTTTCTACGAGGACATTATCCCCTCCGTAACCGGTATGATCCTTATCGATTCCGCATTGGCGGGGGACTGGACTATATTCCGCA
The DNA here is from genome assembly GCA_016765235.1 of Paracoccaceae bacterium. Lineage (GTDB taxonomy): Bacteria > Pseudomonadota > Alphaproteobacteria > Rhodobacterales > Rhodobacteraceae > NORP23. The sequence goes on along the minus strand of JAESQH010000042.1, from coordinate 5,623 downwards.
ATGCCATATCGCATATAATCCTGCCAGCAGGACTTCTGGGTTACTACTCGCTGGCCTATATCAGCCGTATGACCCGCAGCTTCATGCTGGAACAGTTGAACTCCGAATACATCATCACCGCGCGCGTCAAAGGCATGTCCGAGGCCGCCGTGATCTGGAAGCATGCGTTTGGCAACATCAAAGTCCAGCTAATCACCGTGATCGCGCTCAGCTATGCAGGCCTTCTGGAAGGCTCGGTCCTGACCGAGATTATTTTCGCGTGGCCCGGTATTGGCTCCTACATCACCACCTCGCTTTTGTCCGCTGACATGAACGCTGTCATGGGCGGCACGGTAGTAGTGGGGCTGGTGTTTGTGCTGCTGAACATCTTCTCCGACCTTCTCTATAAATTCTTTGACCCGAGGGCAAAATGAGCCTGACTGATACTTCAAAACCAAGCCTCCGCGAATGGTTGCTGACTGATACGCCAACCTCACGCAGGCATGCCAAAGCGACGGTGATTTATCAGGCGTGGCTGTCCTTCAAGCGCAATCCTATGGCGATGATCGGCCTTGGAATTCTGATTTTTCTGGTGCTGATTGCCGCTTTTGCGTCGATTATTTCCCCGCATGATCCGTTTGTCCAAGACCTCGCCGCACGCCTGCAACCACCGTTTTCCGAGGGATATATCCTCGGCTCCGACAGCTTGGGGCGCGACATCCTCAGCCGTTTGATTTATGGTTCAAGGATCACGCTTTATATCGTGACACTGGTCACCATTCTCGCGCCGGTTGTTGGCTTGTTTGTCGGTACGATCGCCGGATATGCAGGCGGCTGGACCGATGCGGTTCTGATGCGGATCACCGACATCTTCCTCGCCTTCCCACGCCTCGTTTTGGCGCTGGCTTTCGTGGCGGCGTTGGGTGCAGGTATCGAAAACGCGGTGCTGGCGATCTCGCTGACCGCTTGGCCGGCCTACGCACGGATTGCACGGGCCGAAACCCTGACGATCCGCAATACGGACTATATCCACGCGGTTAAACTGCAAGGGGCAGGGCCGCTGCGGATTATCATTAAACATATCTGGCCGCTGTGCATTTCTTCCCTCGTTGTCCGTGTTACGCTGGATATGGCAGGCATTACTCTGGCCGCCGCCGGCCTTGGTTTCCTTGGCCTTGGCGCACAGCCACCTTCACCCGAATGGGGCGCGATGATTTCCGAAGGACGACGGTTTATCCTGGATCACTGGTGGATTGCCACCATGCCCGGCCTTGCGATTTTCACGGTCTCATTGGCATTTAACCTATTAGGCGACGGGTTGCGCGATGTGCTGGACCCTAAGGATGGCACATCATGAGCAACCTTCTCGATGTTGAAAACCTCTGGGTAAGATTCCCAACTCGCAGCGGCGTGTTTGATGCCGTGCGCGGGATAAACTTTAAGCTTGGTCAAGAACGACTGGGTATCGTGGGCGAAAGTGGCTCCGGTAAATCCATGACTGGCCGCGCGATCCTGCGCTTGATCCGTTCTCCCGGAATGGTGACTGCCGATAGGATGGACCTTGAAGGCGTGGACCTGATGGGCCGCACTGAAAAGGAGATGCGCGACGTTCGCGGCAAGGAAATATCCCTGATTATGCAGGATCCGAAATTCTCGCTGAATCCTGTTATGCGAGTGGGCCAGCAAATTTCCGAGGCCTATCGTCTGCACGCCAAAGTTTCCAGATCCGAGGCCAAACGCAAGTCCATCGAAATGCTTGAGGCCGTCGCCATCCGCGACCCCGAACGTGTATACAACATGTACCCGCACGAGGTTTCCGGCGGTATGGGCCAGCGCATCATGATCGCCATGATGCTGATCCCAAACCCCAAAATCATGATCGCAGACGAACCCACCTCTGCACTTGATGTGTCCTTGCAGATGCAGGTGTTGGAGATCATGGACAAGCTGGTGAAGGAACGCGGGATGGGGCTGATTTTCATCAGCCACGACCTTAATCTAGTTTCCAGTTTCTGTGACCGCGTGTTGATTATGTATGCCGGACGGGTGGTCGAAACGCTAGCCGCAGACAAACTGCACGAGGCTCAGCATCCCTATACCCAAGGCCTGTTGAATTCCTTGCCGCGCCTTGATGCGCCGACGGATCGCCTTCAAGTTTTGCAGCGCGACCCTGCATGGGCCGATGAACCGAGTGTAAGCGCATGAATGAAATTCTAATCGAAAACCTGAACGTTTGGTTCGGCGAACATGACGAGCGTGTCGACGCCGTCAAAGGCGCAAACCTGTCTGTCCCAAAGGGCGGCAGTTTCGGGCTTGTCGGCGAAAGCGGGTCAGGTAAATCAACAAACCTGCGCGCGATTATGGGGCTTGCCCCCACATGGAACGGCCGGATGGAAGTTGGCGGCGAGACCCTCGGCGACAAACGAACCCGCACTTTTTATGGTAGGGTCCAAATGGTCTTTCAGGACCCGTACGCCTCGCTTCATCCCCGCCACTCTGTGGATCAAGTGCTAAGCGAAACTCTATCGTTGCACGGCTTTGATGATATCGAAACCCGCATTGCCAAACTGCTGGATGATGTTGGCCTTGGCCCATCGCTCCGCTTCCGCTATCCGCACCAACTGTCTGGTGGGCAACGCCAAAGGGTGGCAATCGCGCGTGCGCTAGCGCCTGAACCCGAAGTTCTATTGCTGGATGAACCGACCTCCGCGCTCGATGTGTCAGTGCAAGCCGAAATCCTGAACCTACTGACCGATCTGCGGGCCGAGCACAGTTTGACTTACCTGATGGTTAGTCACGATCTGGCTGTTGTCGGGCACATTTGTTCAGACATCGCAGTGATGCAATTGGGCGAAATCGTCGAAACGCTGACGGTCGACGACATGCGCACCATGAATACAAAACACCCCTACACCAAGCATCTTCTAGAAAGCAGTTTGCTGGCGGGCTAAGGGAGAGTATTTAGCTTCCGTTGCCCTTGTTCTGTCAATGTGCGTTTAAAACTGACCCTGTTTTGGCATTTAAAAGTGACCCATCTTTGCTTGCGCTGCGATTTTATTGAACGCGGCTGTTTTTGCTCTGTGCGAAGCGGAACGAGTTGTCGTCGATCTCGATGATTGAACCGTGATGCGTCACCCTGTCCAGAAGCTCCGTTGTCATTTTGGCGTCGCCAAAGACCGACTCCCACGCCCCGAACTCTAGATTGGATGTGATGATGACGCCGGTTTGCTCATAGAGTTTGCTGATGAGGTGGAACAACAGCGCCCCGCCAGATTTAAGGAACGGGATCTATCCCAGCTCATCAATGATCACACAATCCATCTGGGTAAGCTGGCGGTGTAAAACGCGGAGCAATAATGGACCACAGAAGCGGCTGCATATTGCAGTTGTAACGGAATAAAAATCCGCCAGTTTGTGTTCTTCGTTTATGCGGCGGGCGGGAAATGTATTCTATGGATATTTATAGTCGTGTGCGCCGTGCTTGTTTAAAGGACGGCATGTCAGCTCGAGAAGCTGCGCGTTATTTCAACAAGGACCGCAAGAGGATAGCAAAGATGTTGAAGCACGCGTTACCTCCGGACTATCAATGCTCGAGAGCACCACGTCGCCCGCCCCTCGACGCTTATGTCGGTATTGTTGACGAGATTTTGCGGGCAGATAAAGCCCTGAGCAAAAAACAGCAGCACACAGCAAAGCGTATTTTTGAACGTTGCGCGATTAACATGGATATGATGGAGCCTGTGCATATTGGCCGTGCTGTGTGATGCTTTCCGCCCCATCTTTTTGTGCGAAACTTATCAAAGCCCTTAAAATCATTAACTGAAATTGCTGCAACATCCATGTTGCAAAGAAACGGAATTAGATAGCGGTCGATTGCTGAAATGTAGTCTCTGTATACAACGCGTCCGCCAACAGCATCCAATTCTTCTTGCGATCGGTTTTTTGTAAACTTTACAAAGCGGCGCAGCTTGCGGGTGCTTTTAGGTGAATTGTTCTGTTTGCGGAAGTCTGCGGTGTAATATTGTTAAAGCGCAATATCCTTTGCNGCGTCCAAATCAGTATTTTTCGTAGATAAACGGTGCCACTCACCAGTCTCTAAACGTAGTCGCGCTTGCCGACGTTTGCTGTTTGCCCGTCTATAAAGCGTTAGCTTCTCATTTACATTTATTGTTTCTGCATCATTAATCATGCTTCAACCTATTGTTTTAAAACACTATGTTGAACCTGCACTTTTTGAACGGCACTTGCGACAGCAAAAGTGTGCTACAGGTGTGCTACGCACTTTTTGCGGTATTTTGCGGGGGTGTGTGAAAAAAGTGTAATGAACCCAAAGGCTTAATGGAGGCGAGTACCAGAGTCGAACTGGTCTGGACGAATTTGCAATCCGCTGCGTAACCGCTCCGCCAACTCGCCTGACACCTTCGGGTCGAGGGTTGCTATAACAATCGCTAATGCAGCGCGCAAGCGTCAAACGCAAATTGTCAGATCAAGTTGCCCCCTCCTGCGATATGTGCCAAAAGATGGCTATTAGCCCAACTTAAAAGGCCACTCTCATGATTGATTACCAAGCCGCCCGGATCGCGATGGTTGACGGACAAGTCCGCCCCTCGGATGTGACGCAGTATACTATTATCGATGCGATGCTCTCTGTCCCGCGCGAGGTATATGTACCGGATGAAATGCGGCCGCTCGCCTATGTAGCTCAACACATTAACCTTGACGATGGAGGTGTGGTTTTAGCCCCGCGTACTCTTGCCAAGATGCTTGAATCATTGGATATTAAGCCGGACGAGCTGGTTCTCGATATCGGTGTCGGGCTTGGGTATTCGGCGGCCGTGATAGCACGTCTGGCCGAGGCTGTGATTGCGGTTGAAGAAAACACAGCACAAGCAGCCATCGCTGAAGTAACGTTAAGCGAGCAGTCGGCGGATAATGCCGTTGTGCATGTCGGGCCACTTGTCGATGGCGCTGCCGAGCATGGGCCATACGACGCGATCGTTGTGGAAGGGGGCGTTCAAGTTCTTCCTGATTCCCTGACGTCACAGTTAAAGGTTGGTGGCCGCATTGCTGCAATCTTTGTGGATGGTCCAAACGGGCAGTGCCGCATCGGCGTACGTACATCTGCCGGTATCAGTTGGGATGCAGTATTTGACGCTACTGCGCCGGTATTGCCGGGCTTTGCCGCGGAAAAGACGTTTTCTTTCTAACCACACCTTGCACTCGCATACTAAAACGACACATAGTGAGCAACGAATAACTTAACGGAGAGTCGACAATGCAGCGCAAGTTAAAAACATGGTATTTGGTTGCCACGATTGCAGGTATTCCTTTCATGCCGCTTGGCGCTTCGGCTGTAACTTTGCAAGAAGCGTTGATAGAAGCGTACCAAACCAACCCGTCGCTTGAAATCAGCCGCGCGAGTCTTCGTTCGCAAGATGAATCTGTGGTTCAGGCCGGTGCTGGAAAACGGCCGTCCGTTTCAGTGTCCGGTGTCACTGCTTACACTGCGGATACTGACGCACTTAATGACTCGACTAACACTTTGCGCGCGTCGCTGGATGCACGGCTGGTTATTTTTGACGGTGGGCGCACAGCGGATGCGGTGAACGCTGCCGCCTATATGGTCTTTGCATCGCGCGAAAAC
>JAESQH010000041.1 GCA_016765235.1 Paracoccaceae bacterium | reverse complement strand
GTCGATGGATGCGTTGGAACGCGCGATCGAGTTGAACGGCGCAGGCGTCGAGGGCAATCTTCTGGCCTTAAAGTTCGGTCGGTGGGCGGTTGCGTTTCCGGCTGAAGCTGCAGCTGCGCTGGCTGGTCCCAAATCGGCTGAGACCGTCGACGGCATAGAATTCCGCGCGGCACATTTGCGTAAATATCAGAATGGGCGCTTGGCCAAGCGGTACTTGAAACGGGTCGCGGCGGCTAAATCTGTGGACGAAGAATTTGGCGAGGCGTTGTCGAAGGGCTACCATAAGCTGTTGTCCTACAAAGACGAATACGAAGTAGCCCGTCTGCACCGCGAAACATTGGAGGCAGCCGTTGCAGAACATTTCACCGATGTTTCAGCGATCCGCTTCCACTTGGCCCCACCGATATTTGGTAAGAAAGACAAACAGGGCAGAGCTGTGAAANCCGAGTTTGGGCCATGGATGATGAAAGCATTTGGTGTTCTTGCGGCGATGAAGTCGTTGCGCGGCACGCCGCTCGATATCTTTGGCTACTCAGTTGAGCGGAAAATGGAACGCGCGTTGATCAAGGAATATCAAACAACGATGACCGAANTCGCCAAAGGGTTCAACGACGATACCCGCGATTTGGCGATAGCGTTGGCGGAACTGCCGCTGGATATTCGCGGATTTGGGCATGTGAAAGCGGCGANNGCGACGACAGCGGCGAAGAAACGNNAAGAGTTGTTNGCNGCATTTCGNGCAGGTGGAACGCTGCAAACACAGGCGGCGGAATAGTTAACCTTTACGGATCAGATAAACGTGTTCAGGGGCATTAGAATCGGTTGAAACCAACTGGTGCCCTTGTTCGTTGCAAAAATGCGGTACATCAATAACGGCGGCGGGGTCATCGGCAATAAGGCGCAAAACCTGTCCGGATTGCAATCCTTGCAACCGTTTGCGNGCTTTCAATATCGGCAGCGGGCAAAGCAAGCCGACAGCGTCCAGTTCATGATCCCAATCCATGATCACAGGCGTAACGCCGCCTGTAACGATTGTCCACGCGATTGTGACAAATTGGGGCATGACGTTTACAAACAAAACCCTTAAGTAGATAGAAACAGAGAGGTTCGCCATGTTCGGAATTGATATCATAGACGCATCGATGGGGTTGTCCTTGATGATCGCCACATTCGCCGGAATATTGTCGTTCCTGTCTCCCTGTGTGCTGCCAATTGTACCGCCATATCTGGCGTTTATCGGTGGAACGTCGATTGATGACATGTCNGANGGNCGCGACAATNGTGTGGTTATCAAGGCGCTTTTCTTCGTCATGGGATTGTCGACAGTGTTCATTTTNCTTGGCCTTGCNGTCTCGGCNTTNGGGCANATNTTCCTGCGATATCAGGCGGANATGGGAATTGTTGCNGGGGTNGTTATCATCCTGTTCGGNATGCACTTCCTTGGNATATTGAAAATCCCGTTCCTTTATCGTGAAGCCCGNTTTGATGCGGGTAATCGCGGNGGCAGCATGTTNGGAGCGTACATCCTCGGCCTCGCNTTNGCGTTNGGNTGGACACCTTGNATNGGNCCGATTNTGGGCACNATCCTGTCACTGGCCGCGCAAGANGGNTCNGTCCANCGCGGCGTTGTGNTGATGGCGTTTTACGCGGGNGGCTTGGGCATNCCGTTTATTNTGGCAGCCATGTTCATGAAGCGTTTTGTGAANGCNATGAACAAGTTCAANAAGCACATGGGGTTGATCGAAAAAATCATGGGGGTGATGCTGGTGGTTGTTGGATTGATGTTGGTAACAGGCCTGTTTTCCGAAATGTCCTACTGGCTGCTTGAAAATCTTCCGGCCCTTGGCGCTATCGGCTAGAATAAGCCATAGTCGTGGCGTAGAATATCTCAAAGTTATCTGGTATTTTAGAAAATTGTGACCGAAGTTCTTAACCCCAATGTTCGCCGCAGGCATGTTTTTTATGTCCCCGGCTATGACCCGATGCCGCCACGCCGCTATCGGGAGCTTTACCGAGTCGAGGGGAAGAAACAGGCGGGAATCTCGGGGTACGAACTTTCGATTAAAGGTTCTACAGGCCAGAAAGAGCGTTATCACTGGATGGTTAACACGCTGATCGACGGGTCTGAAACGGATACGCGCATCGAGTTTTTGTTGTGGAACGACATCGTGTTTGATTCCATGCGGAATTCAATTCCCCAGACATATTGGTTGTTGTTACGAACGCTATGGCTGTACGTTTCAAGCGGCGCACTAGGGGCGTTGCGGCGATTGCGGCGTGCGCCGATCTTGGCAGCGATGTATCCGGTTGTCGTGTTGGTTGGGCAAATCGCGGTTTCAGCAGTGGTTGGGAAAACTCTGGGCGGATTTGTCGGGGGAGTCGCTGGAACAACACTCGGCGTGGGCCTGTTCTACCTGATGTTGATACTGTTTCGGCGCTTGGACAAACATTTTTTCGCATACTACCTGCTGCATGATTTTGCATTTTGGGCGCAAGATGGCGGGGCGATGCCAGAGGTTCTCGGGCAGCGGGTGAACAAGTTTTGTGACCGGATATGTGAGGCGCTTGATTCCAACGTCGACGAGGTGCTGATCGTCGGCCATTCATCTGGCGCGCATCTGGCGGTAGTACTGACGGCTGAGGTTTTACGCCGTCGCGCCGATGCCCCGAAACTTGCGCTGCTGACATTGGGGCAGGCGATTCCGGTTACATCTTTCTTGCCCGGCGCGTGGGATTTACGCCGTGACCTGCTGCAGATATCGACACGTGGAGACGTTAAATGGCTTGATGTATCGGCCCCCGGTGACGGGGCCTGTTTTGCGCTTTCGGATCCGGTTTTGGTCAGCGGTGTCGCACCGCTTACGCAAAAATTCGGGCCAACGGTTATTTCTGCGGCTTTTAGCCAGACGTTGTCGCCCGATACACAACGCAGGACAAGGTGGAAATTTTTTCGCCGTCATATACAGTACTTATGTGCGTTCGATTATCCTGTGGAATACGACTATTTTAAAATCACTGCTGGCCCTATCAGCCTGAAAACGCGGTTCGCGCATCGTTCGTCAACAGCGTCCGTTATCGAAAAAGTTCACTCGCCGCACACTTCTGTCGAGGCTGCCGATGGCTAAGTTGGCCCCCAAACCCGCCTCCCGCCTCGAGGGGATCGGAGTGATCGCGCGCATTGCCTTATTTCGGAGCGATATGTTTTCCTCGCAACCGGCGCGGCTTTATCGGGCGTGGATGGCGCAAATTCGGGTGCCATTTTACCGTTCGTTTCTTGTGAACGAACCCGCGTTGGTGCGCCGCGTTTTGAATGACGAGGCAGGCGCTTTCCCTAAATCAGCGGTGTTGTCTGATACTTTACGTCCTTTGTTGGGGGAATCCATTTTCGCCACGAATGCGGCGCAGTGGCGGGCGCAACGCGATATAATCAATCCGGCGTTTAAGGGCTGCCCGCAACAGGCGTTCTCTTGCATGAGCGCAGCCGGAGATGCCGCCGTGAAGCGGCTGATCGAAGACTCAGATGGACAACCTGTCGAAATGGAATTCGTGACTTCGTTTCTGGCTGCCGACATTATCTTCCGCACGCTTTTTTCGGTTCCGCTATCAGCGGAGACGGCGGCGATCGTGTTTACCTCCTTTCGGGAATACCAAAAAACTCAACCACTATGGAGCATTCCGGCGTTGCTGAGACTGCCCAAATGGGTTCCGAGATTTCGGTCGAAAATTGCAGGGCGGCATGCCAAAGTTATCCGCAAATTGCTGACAGAAATGGTAGATGCAAGGCAAATTGAAATAGATGCAGGAACCGCGCCGGACGATTTAGCGACCAGTTTGATGACCACCGTGGACCCAAAATCGGGACATCGGTTTTCGAAGGTCGAGATGGTGGATCAGGTCGCGATTTTCTTTTTAGCAGGGCATGAAACGTCGGCCAGCGCATTGTCTTGGGCATTCTATTTGTTAGCGATGGACGAGGGCGTTCAGGATGAAGTTGCAGCGGAAGCGCAGTTGCTTAGTGATCCGCCGTTGCCTGCTGAATTGCAAAAAATGCGCTTCACCAAGGATGTCTTCAACGAAACCTTGAGACTGTATCCGCCGGTTCCGATGTTCCTTCGTGACGCGGATGAAGCCACCGAATTTCGGGGGTGTCCTGTGCCCGCCGGATCGATGGTAATCGTCTCGCCGTGGCATTTGCAACGGCATGAACGGTTGTGGGATCGACCGGATGAATTTGATCCTTACCGGTGGCAAACGGACAACGGCAAAACGCGTAAAAGGGATGCATTTATACCGTTTTCGGCAGGGCCACGCGTGTGCCCCGGGGCCGGTTTCGGGCGGATCGAAGGGGTCCTGATGATGGCAATGTTCTTGAAAGTTTTCCGGTTTGAAACGACAGAGGAAGTGCCGGTTCCCGTGGCGCATTTAACCGTTCGCGCGAAGGACGGGATATATCTGCGGGTTACGCTTCGTGACGGTCTTGATACCATTTCAAAACAAATCCGCGAATAGCAGTCGCAAGACCAGTTTTAGGCAGGCGAGCTTCGTCAATCTGAGCGGCAAGGCCGTTAATGGTTTTGCCTTCGCGTGCCGCGATTTCAAGAAACGCCTTCCAGAACTGGGTTTCCAGCGATACGCTAGTGCGATGGCCGCGCAGTGTTAGGGAGTGTTTTTCCGGGCGCATTTATGTATCTTTTTCACGTTTGTGGCCTTCAAAGGCGCGCTCGGATAGGGCGTTTTGCTTTGCAACCCGATCACGCTCGCGCGCTTTCACACCAGCGCTTTTGGCCATGCTCGCTTTCTTTTCGCGTATAGATTCACGGTTTTTCTGTTTTCTTGCTGTTCGAAGGTTTACGACGTTTCCCATGGTGGAAACCTGCCACGCGGGGCGGCGGGTTTCAAGTTACTTAGGGCCGATCATATCTTTTGGCTGCACCACGCGGTCGAAAGTTTCACCGTCGACGAGGCCAAGTTTGATTGCTTCTTCACGCAGTGTCGTGCGATTCTTGTGAGCGGTTTTAGCCACCTTGGTGGCGTTGTCATAACCTATTTCTGGGGCCAGAGCCGTAACCAGCATCAAACTTTCCCACATCAGTTGACTGATACGATCTTCGTCCGCCTCGATCCCGACGACGCATTTATCTGTGAATGCTACTGAAGAATCGCCCAGCAATTGCATGGACTGAAGTACGTTATACGCCATCATAGGTTTATAAACGTTTAACTCGAAATGCCCTTGAGATCCGGCGAAACCGACGGCCGCGTCGTTCCCCATGACCTGAGCGCAAACCTGTGTGATCGCCTCAACCTGAGTTGGGTTAACTTTGCCGGGCATGATGGACGATCCCGGTTCATTTTCGGGCAACATCAGTTCGCCCAGACCGCAGCGAGGTCCGGAGCCGAGAAAGCGGATGTCGTTGGCGATTTTGAAGACGGATGCTGCAACGGTTTTTAGGGCGCCGGACATCTCGACGAGGGCGTCATGGGCGGCCAATGCCTCGAATTTGTTCGGGGCGGTGATGAAGGGCAGGCCCGTGATTTTGGCCATGTTTTTTGCGACCAGTTCACCCCAACCAACGGTCGTATTCAGGCCTGTGCCCACGGCTGTGCCGCCTTGGGCGAGGGGATAGATGTTTAGCAGCGCATGGCGCACACGTTTGATACTTTGTTCGACTTGAAAGGCGTATCCGCCGAACTCTTGACCCAAGGTTAACGGGGTCGCGTCTTGGGTGTGTGTGCGGCCGATCTTGATAATGTCTTTGAATTCATTGGATTTTGCGGCGAGGGACGCGTGCAGTTTCTCCATTCCTGGCAGCAGAACATCGTGCGCGGTAGTGGCAATTGCGATGTGCATGGCGGTGGGGAATGTGTCGTTTGAGGATTGGCCCATGTTGCAATGGTCGTTGGGANGAACGGGGGATTTGGAGCCGATAACGCCGCCGGAAAGTTCAATCGCACGGTTGGCGATTACCTCGTTGGCATTCATGTTGGATTGCGTACCGGAACCGGTTTGCCACACCACTAATGGGAAGTTATCGTCCAGTTTACCATCGATTACTTCGGTGGCNGCCTCAATGATTTTNTCNCCGATGCTNGCGTCGAGTTTGCCCAATGACATATTNGCCTGTGCGCAGCCTTTTTTGATGACACCNAGGGCGCGAACAATCGCGATTGGTTGCTTTTCCCACCCGATCGGGAAGTTCATCAGCGAACGTTGTGTTTGCGCGCCCCAGTATTTGTCAGAGGGGACCTCCAAAGGGCCAAAGCTGTCGGTTTCGGTGCGGGTGTTTGTCATCGGGATGCTCCTGATTGCTGCGCTGCAATAGTCATAGCGGACAGGGCGGGAAATTCAATGGCAGATTCGGGCGCGGAGGTCGCGAATATTGGCATCTAAGAACGGTAAACATTCATTGCTAACCTGAATACTGAGGCGCCTGATGTGTTGGATATAGCCGACCTGATCGGTATCTTGACCCGAAGGCGTTATGTGCGCAATGTGCTAATGATGGGCTGATTGTTACTATAAATGTTCGATTACGACCGGTTGAATGGGACTTATTTCAATATAGATTGGAAAGGCCATGAAAGTTTATTGTGTTCGGGANNCGCGNGACGCNGCTGCTGCGCGGCTGCTGGTGCGGGAATTTATTGTTTGGTTGAAGGGGCGNTACCCCGANCGAACGGANGAGATTGNCGCNTATCTGAAAGCNCAGAAATTNGAACATCAACTGGCCAACCTTCTGNCCTATTTCAATCCNCCGAACGGGGAGTGCATTTTGGGTTTCTCGAAAGGCGTGCCGCTTGGTGTATTGATGATGAAGCGNNTATCNGACACGGANTGCGAGATGAANCGCATGTTTGTNANNGAACGGGCGCGAGGCATAGGGTTGGGANTNAAAATGTGTGAGAAACTGATCGAGCGCGCGCGGGAGATGGGATACCAAACCATGCATCTGAGCGCGCTGGACCGCCACANCGAAGCCTTGGGGTTATACGCAAAAATNGGTTTTGNGCCGGANGTTGCGGCCTCNGNANTTGGCAACGAAGGTGTGGTGACGCTGAAGTTAGCCTTGTAAAATTGGGCTGTCAGGAACTGCTCGTGGCACCGCGCATTTTTCCTTCTGAGGCGTTCATACGCCGCAGTCGCCATGTTTTTATGAACGCTGCGAATTGTAGNANTGACACGCCGAGGACCAGCAAGGCAAACGGCCATTGTGCCCAGTTCGGGTCTGGTACTGAGCGGTGATAGTCTAGGAAGTTGAGATACAGGAAATAGGCTGTGTGTAAGACGATCAGCATCCATAGGACGTAGGCGGATTGTTGTAGGAATTTCCATGTGGGGCCGCCTAGAATGCGCTGGCTCCAATCGCTGGAGGAGAGGGCGAGGACTAGGCCGTAGACCAATGCCAGAATGCCGATTGCGTTGGCTAAACCGAAGCCATGCTTGGTCATTACGTAGAATCCGGCGGGGTGGAATTCGAAACCGAACAGGCGCCATAGGTCCCATTCTACCCAGCCTACAAGGATTATTGCTAGGTGGATGATGGCCAGGACGACGCCCCAGATGCCGAACTCGCGGCGGAAGGGGAGGATGGGGCGGCCGGTGTTGAATAGGCGTACGAACGGCCCCAGGGCCATGGAAAAAGCGATTAAAACCAATGAAATATCGCCGATAGCGCGGTTCCNGCGGTGCATTTCGGACCATTCAGCGCGGGATTCAAGGAATGCGTAGGTGCCGGCAACTGACAATAGTAGTACGATCAGGTGGCGGGTTTTCCAGCCTATGCCTTTGTTTTTCCACGGGTTTATTGAAAATGTTCGAGCCAATTTTAACTTCCCTTATATGATCTATGCGCCTTAAACGGCGTGTCATGTTTGGGTGAATTGATAGCTATAGGGGGCCGCAATCACAAATGAAAATTAGGTGAGGTTGCGAAATCCCGCCGACAGGACGGTTGGGTGATATCGGCGCTCAGGGTGCGAAAAGTCGTGTACACAACCCGTACACAACACGTGCACAACGCGTATGTACGTTTTGCACACGGTTAACGAGGCGTTAACGCGGGCGGAGCGGGTATGGCGGAGTGCAATGTGCATCGCAGATGCACAGGGGCGATGCCCGTCATGCCGGAGGCATGCCAACCAAAATAATGGGGATAGGGATCGCCCCTTTTGGGTGGTTTTGATTTTGTTAGAAGGTTGAGGTTGGTTGAATGTAGGGTGAGGGAGCCCAAGAAGGTCAAATTTAAAAAGGAATTTCCACGTCCTCAAAATTTCCGGATTCTAGCGAAAATGGAATTTCACTTGATTGCGGCGAGATTAGAAGCCGCCGAGCCAATTTTTTTGCCAATTCAGTGAATATTTGATCTCCGTTATGCTCGAGAAATAGGCCAACTTCTTCATAATATGCTTTGAGAATACTGAAACTTTCAGTTTTAACTACATAATTGGAGCTGGAACTACTTTGAAATCTTTCCGCGATCAACTGCCCCATTTTTACTTGGCTGTCGTCTTGATCAAAATACCAATTTTCGTTGCCATATCCGTCTTCGGAATAGCGTATTATCGCTGATGCGCTAAATAGAGCAAACATTCCTTCCCATGTACTTCTAATCTCCACATAAGGAGTAGCGGCGATATTTGTTTTTTTGGCCTCCAAGTGAACAGACACGCTAGTATCAAAACTTGGGATATCAGGCAGATCAATTGAAATTGACGCTTTCCCAATAGTTTTGATCAATTGATCGTTCTCTTCCTTGAGTTTGGCAAGCTCCTTTAATGCATCCAGTGATGCAACAGAGTCTCCTTTGACCCAACCAGCACTTGGTTTTGTGGCTTTTGCATGATCTAGCGCCTCTTTCACGGAAAGTATTAGACCTTCCTCTGTCGTCCAAACTTTTCGCAGGCGTTTTTCACTGACTTTGTCGATAAAGTTGCCCAGTTTTTCAATGGAAGCGGTATCCTTTTCTGACTTTCCACTTTCAATCTTTCCCGGGTCGCCGTGAACAAATACTAATACAGGAATGCCTTTGGATACTGCGAAGTCATATTCTTTTTCAGTATAACTAGTACCGTCTGGTCCCGTCGATCCGTATCGGCCTGCAATAATCAAAACGTAGTAGTCACACGACAGAATAATCGTTTTTATAAATTCGAATTGTTCCTCGTCCGCTGCTGGAAACGCCTCCATTCCTACGGGAATATCACCCCCGCGAAGGATGGTACGTTCAATTGATGCACGTTCGGATTTTAAGTCTTCATAAGTCGAACTTATGAATATTTGATACCGTGTGTTCAAAATACTATCCTTCCAACGACCCCATCAACTCCCGCCATTCGCCTTTGCTCATGCCGGATGTTTCCTGCGTTACCTTTTCACCTTTAAGCATACGTCGCAATACTTTCATGCCATTTTGAGAAAATTGCTCGCCACCTAGACGGTAGTCCTCGAAGGCTCCGTAGGCTGCGGGAACCCAGTCGGCTACGATCTTGCAAATCACGTCGGCGTAGACGCGGATTTCGTATTGGGCGTGTGAATCAGCCCGCAGGCGCAGGAAGTGGAAGAGGTTGTGGAGGTCTACTTTCCAGTACCACTGGGTGTAGATATTGCTCGGTAAATTCATGCGGGCGAGTTCGCGGGCTAGGCCGTCTTGACCCTCGTCCGAGATCATCGCTTC
>JAESQH010000040.1 GCA_016765235.1 Paracoccaceae bacterium | reverse complement strand
GTGGCAGCCGAAACAGTAATAGAATCCCTTACGGTCATCGACATGGAAACTGGCGGTTTTCTCTTGGTGAAACGGGCAGGGCGCCCACATATCGCCCTTGCCGGGATTGGATTTCTTGTTGTCCCACATGACTTTGCGCCCGACCACTTGGGTCAGGGAGGTGCGTTCACGCAAATCATCAAGGAATCCGGCTGGAAGGCTCATGGCGCTATGTTTACAATCTGTCTAGGGGTTCCGTCGCGGTTCAGGATGTGGATGCGTTCAACCCCACTGGCATCCGTGGTGACCACGCCGATCCAGCTCAGCCCTTGGGTTATGGCTGTGGCTGTTTGGCCTGCGGGCAGGCTGATTTCGGCTGGTAAATTCAGTGCCTTGGTAACTGGCCCCATGAATTTGATGACAAACAGTACAACAATGGTTAGGAGACCCAATATCATTGTTGCCGTCAGCACCGTCACCAATCGACGCAAGAAGCGCAGGTTGGTTGGTTCTGGTATTTCGTTGTTCATAGGAGTTGGTTCGCTCATGGCAGACCCTTTTGAAAATCCGTTGCGGCTGGAGCTGGGGCTGACCCCTGCTAAGCGCCTTGATAAAGCGTTGGCGGCAGTTGTGCCAGAGGGCGTTACGCTTTCGCGCTCGCGTTTGCAGAATTTAATTCTGGAAGGGTCGGTGCGGCTGGAAGGCGGTGACGTGGTAGGCGAGCCGAAATCCAAGGTTTCGGGCGGGCAGGTGTGGCTGGTGGAGATGCCGGAAGCCACGGATATCGAGGCGATGCCGGAGGATATTCCCCTCGATGTCGTGTTCGAAGATGAATATTTGATCGTGGTTAACAAACCTTCAGGGATGGTGGTGCATCCGGCACCGGGTTCGGAAACAGGCACGCTCGTTAACGCTTTGTTACATCATTGCGGTGATAGTCTGTCGGGAATCAGTGGGGCGAAGCGGCCCGGTATTGTGCATCGGATCGACAAGGATACATCCGGCCTGTTGGTCGTGGCGAAGACGGACGAGGCGCATCAAGGGCTGGCGGCGATGTTTGCGGCCCACGATATGGATCGGCACTATATGGCACTGGTTTGGGGCGCACCTTCGCCAGCGGACCCTCGGCTGGCGGGTGTTAAAGGTGTGAGCTATGAAGCGGGCAGTGTGATCCGGATTTCGGGCAACATCGCACGGCATAAACATGACCGCAAACGCATGACGGTTGTGGTGGACGCAGGGCGGCACGCGATCACCCGCACTCGCGTGGTGGANGCGTTCGGGCCGTTGGAAAAGNCTGTGGCTTCGTTAACGGATTGCTGGTTGGAGACAGGGCGCACACATCAGATCCGTGTGCATATGACATACGCAGGCCACGCGCTGGTTGGCGATCCAGTTTATGGTTCGCGCCGTGCAATCCCGAAGGCGGCAGTGTCTGGGGATGCCGCAGACGCACTTCGCAGTTTTGGGCGCCAAGCCCTGCACGCCGCAACGCTAGGATTCAAACATCCGGTAACCAGCGAGGCGCTGGAATTTAAAGCACCTTTGCCCGATGATTTCGAGGCTGTGATGCAGGTGCTTCGCCGCGGCTAATTACTTGCTAGATTCCAAGTCTTTTAACCAGAATATATCCTCGAATTTAGCATCGAAATGCCGCGCGATTTGTAGTGCAATGATGGTCGAGGGGATGAACCTCCCCACCTCGATCGTGCTAATGGTTTTGCGTGAAACACCGATCGCCTCGGCCAGGTCACCTTGTGACATGCGATGTTCCGCGCGGTAAACGTGGATGCGGTTGCCTAGAATTTTACTCATGGGAATCTTCCGAATTGGATATTATCATATCCGTCCAGAACGAGACACTGAAGAACATCAGGGTGGCGGAGATCACTGCCTCTAGGAAGAATTTCGGCGGCATGCCGGGAAATAGCCTTGGTCCGAACTGATCGACGACCAGCAAAGCGATGAACACAAAGCTGAAGGTGCGTACGGCTGAGGTGTTGTATTGCGTTTGCATGAAACCAGCCTCAATAGCACTGGTCGGGCGCGGATTTTGCCGACGCCGTCGGATTTCGAGGATGGCGTTGTATATCGTCGCTGGAATGCCAATCACTATGACCGTTATAGCGAAGAAAGTCTGGAAGAATTCAAAAATGGCTTCCCACCTGTTGTCCGTGTAAATGTTAATAGCCTCGCCTGCATAGGAAATGGAAATCATCGTCATCCCGAACGGTATGATGTTCAAGTAAAGGTCGGAAAAGTCTGTCTTAATTCTAGTTAAAATGCTCATGTGTTCTGTCCTATGTGAATTGATTCGCAAACCTGTGCGTTTCATATTGATACCTACGGGTTACATAATGGAACGCAAAGGTTAGAGTCAAGACTTAAAAATGCAGACTTTCGAAGAAGCGCCAATTGTTGGAAAGTTTTGTTAACCTTTTCGTAATACAACCTTGAAAAGGTTTAATGTTAATATCATATACATACTCAACGTGCGTTAACAGCACTGGAGGAGCGCGAATGAGCAATTATACGAAATTACCGACACCATCGCCTGAGCAGGGTCTCTCGAATTATATGCGGGAAATCCGCAAGTTTCCTATGTTGGAGCCGGAGCAGGAATACATGCTGGCGAAAGCCTGGGTGGACCATGAGGACAGCGACGCGGCGCACCAGTTGGTGACCTCGCATCTGCGCTTGGCGGCGAAAATCGCGATGGGATATCGCGGGTACGGCTTGCCAACTGCCGAGGTGGTTTCGGAGGCGAATGTGGGCCTTATGCAGGCTGTGAAACGCTTCGATCCGGAGAAGGGTTTCCGCCTTGCGACCTATGCCATGTGGTGGATTCGCGCCAGTATTCAGGAATACGTTTTGCGGTCCTGGTCGTTGGTCAAGATGGGCACGACGTCTGCGCAAAAGAAGCTTTTCTTCAACCTTCGCAAGGCGAAAAACAAGATCGGCGCGTTGGAAGAAGGCGACTTACGCCCCGAAAACGTTAAGATAATCGCGACACAGCTGAATGTGACGGAAAAAGAAGTGATCTCGATGAACCGCCGTATGGGTGGCGGGGATGCGAGCCTGAACGCGCAGGTAAAATCTGACGGCGAGGGGGCTGCTGAATGGCAAGACTGGCTGGAAGATGAAGACGCGGATCAGGCGGCGGATTACGCTGAAAAGGACGAATTGGAACAACGCCGCGAGTTGCTGGTTGCGGCGATGGCGGAGCTGAACGAGCGGGAACAACACATCCTGACCGAGCGCCGTTTGTCGGAGGAGCCGAAGACGCTGGAACAGCTGAGCAAGGTCTATGAAGTCAGCCGCGAACGCATCCGGCAAATTGAAGTGCGGGCGTTCGAAAAGCTGCAAAAAAAGATGCGCGAACTGGCGGCGGAAAAGGGCATGGTTCAGTCCGTTAACTAATTTGTTTTCTGGCGGAATCGCGTGTACACAATGCGTACACAACCCGTACACAACGTGTATGCACAATTTTGGCATACGAAAAGTTAACCTTTGAAGCGCATAATGGCCTTTTGAATTTTCAGGAGGCCATTTTTGATTCTAGAAAACATTGACCGCAAGCCAACCAAAGCCGAGCGCGTGGCAGAGGCCGAGTTGGAGGCGAGCCTCCTACGTGTTCGGATGTATCGCCATGAAGTCGATTTGAATACGCGGAAGGTTTTTCGCGAAACCTTTCCCGATGACTGGTGTTCGCTGGAGGACAAATACCCAGACCGCCCGAAACGCACCCGCATTACGGCGCGATTTGATGAAGATGTGGTGAAATTCTTTAAGCGCAGCGGCGCGGGGTATCAGGCGAAAATGAACGAGGTGTTACGGATGTATATGTTCGCTCGGGTGGCGAAATATGTGGAGGCGAATGGGGAGCGCGACCGACATGGGGATTTGTTTTGAGGGGGCGGACGGTGCGCGGGGACC
>JAESQH010000039.1 GCA_016765235.1 Paracoccaceae bacterium | reverse complement strand
CCTTATTAATATAGCAAATACTTCGCCGTTTGTCACTCATGGGCCACAAACGCTACTGGTGCGAAAGCGCTTATGCGTGTGTTCGCAACGTAGTTTGACTCGATTACCATCAGAGCCACGAATACCAGAAGTGCCACAGGCGGGAACAATATTGCGCTGCGAATGGCCAAGCGTTCCCACTTCATATGCATGAAAACGCTGATGATTAATCCGGCTTTCAAAAACATAAACAGCAGGATCAGAAACCAGCGCATTGTGCCTTCCAATTGGAAAAAATCGACGAGATACGAGAATGTACTCAAGACAAATAACAGCATCCAGATAGTGAGATAGGTGCTGACAGGATGTGTTTGGTGTGTAGTAGTTTCCATTTTTACCGTCACCACAAATAGAAGAATGCAAAGATAAAGACCCANACAAGGTCGACGAAGTGCCAATACAAGCCGGCNATNTCNACNCCNTCNTAACTNCCGCGCNTATCGAAATCNCCGCGCCAAACCTTGGTGGCNACGACNGTTAAATAGATCACGCCGATTGANACGTGCAGACCGTGNAAGCCGGTTATCATGAAGAAAATGGACCCGAATTGTTGGGCGCCCATAGGATTGCTCCAAGGGCGCACACCTTCTTCTACGATCAGTTTGGTCCACTCAAATGCTTGCAAACCAACGAATGATAGCCCGAACGCTGCGGTGATATACATTAGGATCGCGGTGCGTTTCCGGTTGCGTTGATAGCCATAGTTGACCGCCATCGCCATGGTGCCGCTGCTGCTAATAAGGATAAACGTCATGATCGCGATCAGTATTAGTGGGAAATCGGTGCCACCGATATTCAGCGCAAAAACTTCGCTTGGATTGGGCCAAGGAACGACGGTGGACATTCGCGCGCTCATATAACCGATCAGGAAGCTGCCGAAAATGAAGGTATCGCTTAGCAAGAATACCCACATCATGGACTTGCCCCACGAAACATTTTTGAATGTTTCCCGATCTGAAGACCAGTCAGAGACCAACCCTTGCCATCCTTCACCGGAGGCAACAGCTTC
This sequence comes from Paracoccaceae bacterium, assembly GCA_016765235.1. Lineage (GTDB taxonomy): Bacteria > Pseudomonadota > Alphaproteobacteria > Rhodobacterales > Rhodobacteraceae > NORP23. The sequence goes on along the minus strand of JAESQH010000039.1, from coordinate 31,881 downwards.
GCCAGTTTTTACGCTATCGGACATCTTATTCCCCTTATCATTCCTTGGTCTTGGGTCTGGTTACTCCAGTTTTTTTAGTCATATTATAATTGGTCAATTATTCTGCTGTTATCCATCAGCATCATCGCAAAAAGGATAATCCAAACCAGAAGTAGATAGTGCCAATAGGTGGCGCATAGTCGGATGGTTCGATTGATTGATTCCAAGTTGTCCTCGCGATACACCTTGTCCAATGCGAAGCTTAACACGGTGACACCGCCGAATATGTGAAGCCCGTGTACGGCCGTCATAAGATAGTAAAACGCATATGCCGGGTTTTCGGAGGCGAAGTAGCCGTTCTGGAACAGCTCAATCCATGCGAGCATTTGCCCGAACAAGAACGCCACGGCCAAAACTGCACTGAAGATCAGCCACCGGCGGGCCTGAATATGCATACCCTCGCCAGCCAGTTTTTGTGCGCGATGTATCGTAATACTGCTGAAAATTAAGAACACAGTGTTCAACCACAACAACTGTGGTTCACGAATGGGGGTCCAAAACGACAGCGAAGTATTTTCCAAGTATGCTACGGACATAAGTGTAAATAGGGCCGTGACCACAACAAGAAACAATCGAAGACCACTTTTGGTTGCTGAAGTTCGCGACGCCATTCCCGGATGGATCTCATTCGCTGGTCGATTATCCAATACCCAGGGTTTGGCTGATATGTGTCGCAAAATACTCACGGTTTGTCCATCTCCCCCTCGGCGACCGGAACGGTTTGGGGTACATAATCTTCCTCGACTCCCGGNAANGANTAGTCATACGCCCANCGGTGGACTACGGGTAATGTGTCGCCCCAATTACCGTGTACAGGTGGCGTTTGCGGTGTTTGCCATTCTAGCGAGGTCGCTTTCCAAGGATTGCCATTTGATTTTTTACCGTGGCGAATGCTCCAGAAAATGTTGAACATGAATATGATTTGGGCCGCGCCAACAATGAAAGCGGCAATACTTATTGCGGCGTNAAGCGTGGCGGCGGATTCTGGAATAAAATCCAAATCCTCAAACGTAAAGTAGCGTCTGGGCATTCCGACGAACCCCAGGAAATGCATGGGGAAGAAGATCGCATAGGTTCCGATGAACGTGACCCAGAAGTGTATATGTCCCAAAACCTGATTCATCATCCGACCTGTGACTTTGGGGTACCAGTGATAAATCGCACCAAAGACCACTAATACCGGCGCCACGCCCATTACCATATGGAAGTGGGCGACAACGAAATATGTATCGGAAAGCGGCACATCGACGACCACATTTCCAAGGAACAATCCTGTCAGTCCGCCGACGACAAAAGTAAAAATAAAGGCGATGGCGAACAGCATTGGAAGGGTGAAATGAATGTTCCCTCGCCACAATGTCAGCACCCAGTTATAAACTTTGATCGCTGTTGGCAGGGCAATAATCAACGTTGTTATAGCAAAGAAAAATCCGAAGTAGGGGTTCATGCCGCTGACGTACATGTGGTGCGCCCAGACTACGAAACTTAGCCCGCCGATTATTACGATGGCCCATACCATCTGGCGGTATCCGAATATATTTTTTCGGGCATGGATGCTGATGAGGTCCGAGACGATNCCAAATCCGGGNAACGCCACGATATAAACTTCGGGGTGACCAAAGAACCAGAATAGATGCTGNAATANTAGCGGGCTTCCGCCGCCNTATTCCAGAGATTCGCCNAAGGATACAATCGTAGGAATAAAGAANCTGGTGCCGAGGATNTTGTCGAACAGCATCATTAGCCCTCCGACGAACAACGCGGGAAANGCGAGCAGCCCCATAATTGTTGCGACAAATATTCCCCAAATCGTNAGNGGCATGCGCATCATGGTCATGCCTTTGGTCCGTGCTTGCAGCACCGTGATTACATAGTTCAAACCACCCATCGTGAAGGCAATGATGAACACAATCAGCGAGACCAGCATCAGGATTATTCCCCAATCAGACCCCGGAGTACCTTCCAGAATTGATTGCGGCGGGTACAACGTCCAACCCGCGCCGGTAGCACCGCCCGGAACAAACATACTCGACACTAGAATGGCTACTGAAAGAAGGTAGAACCAGTAGCTCAACATATTTAAGTACGGGAACACCATGTCGCGGGCGCCCACCATCAACGGGATCAAATAGTTCCCGAACCCGCCGAGAAAAAAGGCGGTGAGCAGGTAGATAACCATTATCATCCCGTGCAGCGTAACATATTGATAATATGACGAAGTATCGATGAAATCGAAGGTTCCGGGGAACCCGATTTGCAGTCGCATTAGCCATGACAGTACCAGTGCCACCAAACCTATTGCGGTTGCAGTGCCCATATATTGAATGGCGATTACTTTATGGTCTTGGCTCCAGACATACTTTGTTAAAAAGGTTTGCGGCCCGTGTGATGCTAGATGGCCATCATCGATGTTCGTACTTACCATTAAAGTTCTCCGGCGCTATTTTTCCATTTTGACCGCGGTATAATCTTCTGCGGCCTACTCAGTAATATTTGCGAATTCCACGTCATCATTGCGTTCAGCCGCGGCTAATTCGGCATAGGTTTCTTGCTCCGCCAACCACGCGTTATATGCTTCGGCTTCCTCGACAACCACGGTTCCACGCATTTGAGAGTGGCCAACACCACACAACTCGGCGCAAATAGTCTGGAATGTTCCAGTGCGTGTCGGGGTTAACCAGAAATACGTCACGATGCCGGGGACTAAATCCATTTTGGCCCGAAATTCCGGGACGTAAAAGTCATGCAATACGTCGGTTGATCTAAGCAGCATTTTGACAGGTTGCCCCAGAAGCAAATGTATCTCGCCGTCATCTATCAAAATATCGTCGGCCGAGGCGGGGTCAGAAGCGGACAGACCAAACGGCACTTCGTAAATATCTTGTGTAGATACAGCGCCAAGTATGCCATCTTTGCCTGGAAGACGATAAGTCCAAGACCATTGTTGGCCGATGACTTCGACGATAACTGCATTGTTGGGAACCGTAATATATTTGTTCCAAACCACCAGCCCCGGTGCAAGCATTGCGATAATACCTAGAGATGTTACCGCAGAAAGTATCAATTCGAGTCGTTTGTTTTCGGGTTCAAAGTCAGCACGGTGACCTGCCCTGTTTCGGTACTTGTACAAAGCATATGCCATGAACAGAGAAACCGCGGCGAAAACAGCGCCAGTAATAAAAAGCGTGGCATTCAGTAGTGAATCAATTTCACCCCAGTCAGCTGCAATCGGTACAGATTGCCACGGGCTCATAAAACTGAACACGATGCTGAAGATCACCAACAAAATAATAATTGCTACAATAATCATATGACAACCGTCCCANTTTTTTGGTCCACCGGAGACCCAAATAGAAAGTTGTTAATGTATTCCGAATTGCACGTAGGCTCCGGTAGACAAATTTACGCTACATCAGAAGTTGATATATATCAAGTTTTCAGCGTTTTACGCTATTTGGGCATCCAAAATTTTGGGGGTCGTCAGAGCAGAGATTATGTCATTTTTACTAGTTAAAATGGAGTTTTTCGCCGTTCGTACGCACCGTGCCATGAAAAGCAGGACGTTCGAAGAAGGGTCTATTGTTTCGCGTCAAAAAGATAGAATCGCGANCCCTCAATTCATCGNGCNCCTACNTCNGTGAAATACTTAGAATANGCGCTCAAGTGTTGATCATTTACGAACGGATAAGTTCGTTTGACATAGTCCAGATCNAACGCAGGCATTGCNTTTNTCAAAACGGCATATTCCCGCTTCGCCTCGGTCAACTCGCCGGCGGCAACCAAAGCTGCGATTAGGCGTTGGCGTCCGCGCGAATAACTGGGGTCTGCTTCCATAGACTTGTAGGAATATTCAACCGCTTCTTTCGGATTACCACTAAGGAGTAGGCATGTTGAAAGGTCCCCGTATAAAACGGACAGGCTCGGCGCACGAGGATCGAGTTCCATCATGTGCTTGCGTTGAATTTACGCATAGCGGCGAAAGTGAATTCATCAACTCAAACACATGGGGAGAAAAATGACATTTGCAGAAACCATAACAAAAACAGTCGCAGCACCGGTCAAATTCAACTTGATCACATGGTTCGTCCGTCTTGATGCTTCATTTCGCGAAGCAAACCAGTTGAAAAATACGAAAGCGCGTAACCTGAAAGACATGGGCATTACGCGGAAGCAGGCAGATACGGCGTTTTATCGCCAATTTGCCGAAACACGGCACTAAGCTTGAGATGAACACGATATTTTCACAGCGAGGTTGAGTAAATTAGCGAACAATAATTGCAGGGGTTCCGAAGTTAGCGGAACCCTTTGCCGATTATATCGGAATTTTCCTGAAACGATCCAAATCATCAGCTCTTGTAATGATCTGAGACATATTCCGATTGCGGAACGCCCGGCCANTCNATGGCGGCTTTGCGNAAAGNNNTACGATCAAANAGACGNGNNCCNTAAGANNCAACNGCNGGNCNNGNCNCNTNGTTCANNTNGTGCCNACCCTCCCAAACAAACGCCATGCCGAGCCACTTAAGCCGGAACAAAGAGACAGCCCAGATGACATCCGCCATGGTGAACCTATCGCCGCATATCCAGTTTCGGCCGTCAGCGAGCCGAGATTCGAGATCAGCCATTATGGAAATAATTTCGTTAACCGAGGCGCGCATCAGGTCAGGAGACCCAACAAAATCTTTGGCGGCTTCCTCTTTTGCAATTTTCGCATCGTAAGCCTCAAGAAGGGCTGGTTCGCTCATTACCATGTCGCGGGCGGTTTTGATCTTTGCGATTTTTCGGTCGTGAACACCCAGCATCCCTGTGCGCAGGCGCTCGGGGCGAAAGTCGAAATCGGGATGGGCCCCGTAGAGAACTGCTACATGTGGCGTTNCATCGACAATCGCCAATTCTCGAGCAATATCTTCTTCCAGATCAGCAGGAATAAGAGAACCTTCAGGTTCTGTCACACGGTCGATATAGCGACAGATCGCGAGACTATCGACAACCACGACGCCTGCTTCATGATCCACCAAAGTTGGCACGACCGCCGGATCAAACCCTTCCGTTTCAACGCTCGATCGCCCCGTGTAGCCGGTCGCAAAGCCTGTACCGGTATCCGCTGCCAACCTAAGCTGCACATACCCCGGATCGTAATTCCCCAAGAGCGGCATCTGAAGATTAATATCATGCGCGATATACGTGACCTCTTTTTCGGCAAGACAGGCCCGCACTTTTTGCGAGCATAGCGATAGGGCGAAGTGATATAGTTCAAATCGAGGCGTGCCGGAACCAACGGTCCGGTTCATTTCGGGGTCAATTAACGGTGCGTTCGCCACTGCCACTAGATTTTCAAGGTCTTTGACCATCTATTCTCCGCCCTCAATCAAGCGACCCGTCACAGATCGCGTTCAGTGCCAGTATCGACAACATCCGCCACAACGAAACTGGTTCGCGCCTTCATCCGCGCGTAATAATCTTCCAGCGGGGTGCCCGCCCACCAATCTTCAAGCTTGTGAGTCGTAAATCGGGCGAGGGCTGCCGTCGCGAAGCAATCGGCCAGCGAATAATTTTTGCCAGCAACAAAAGGCTGATCGTTCACGGCTGCGATCAGCCGATCAACAAGTGAACGCGTCGCATCAAGGTGTTTCTCAATCTCGTCAGGCGATTGAAGCAACGCTTGGAAACGGCGGTTTCCATCCAGCCTTGCCTTCGTCGTTTCAGCTAGGTCAGCGCGGTCTTTCGCAAGTTTCTTCAGAAATAACCCGCGCGCAATAATCTGTGGCGCGGTTCCGTCGGGCTCCAGACGGTTCCGGTACAAAAGAACGCCGTAGTGCAGCGCCATGATATCCTTCAACCAACCCTGCGTAGTTTCATCCCCCGACAAGTCAGGTCCGGCCATCGTTTGCGCCCGGTTCACAATCCGAATTGTATCGGTCACTACCTCATCATCAATCTGAAGTGTTGGAACGACTGCGCGAGGGTTAAGGGCCACATACCAAGGTTCAAACTGCTCGTTTGTGTCCATGATATCGATTTGGCGACGCTGAAAACGCAACCCCTTCTCCACAAGCGCAAGGCGCGCCATTTGGGAGCAGATCGAGCTTCGATGATCATAAAGGGTCAATTCAGACATTGGCAGACATTAGCGCAGATTCGGTTTTTGGGGAATAGATTTCATGCGCCGTGCTTTCTGAACGTTAGGGCAAAAGCTGACTTTCTTTGCGTAATTGAAGATGTCGGTCAACTTCGCCACGGCCAGTTTTTCGCTGAGCTAACCAGCGATGCCGGTTGAAACGGCCACGTCCAACGCCTAAGTGAAAGCCTCGGGGTGAGCCGAATTGCGAAACAAAACCGTAATTTTATCGTGAATACACGCGGAATCGGAAACAAACTGATAGTATGTATTAGGAGAGTAGGCCATGACAAAAATTGAACACCCAAAGTATCCGACACGCCATGGCCACATGTCTGAAAAGGTACAGCGGGATTACATAACGTCGGCTATCCAGAAAAATTTGCTTCCAGCAGATGCACATCGGGTTGCGCAAATTGTGTCACTTTCCGCGTCCAATGATTTAACCGCACCGATTCAGTTTTGGCAGTTGTATTCGGTGCTTGGGCAGGACCCGATTGTCAAAATTGTCGAGAATTTTTATGAACGCGTCTTTGCGGACGAGGAATGGTTTACATCGGTATTCTCGCGGGTTGGTAAAATCGACCGCCACATTAACACCCAAGCCGCGATGTGGATCGATGTGATGGGTGGCGGGCCTTATTATCATGGGGGTGAGTTCCGGTTGAACTTCCATCACACGCACAATGCCGTTCAGTTGATGAATAGCAAAGGTGCGGAACGATGGTCGAAATTGATGTTGGATGCCCTTAACGACTCGGCAAACCTTATGGGTGACCCGCGTATTCGGCGGAGCATCAATACATTCTTAGCCCATTTTATGACCAAATATTCGCAAGATTTTGCATTCGAAAACCGAAGCTATTTCGGCGAAACCAATCCGTCCTTCAAGCGGAAGATTAATTTTTTGAGAATGACTACGGAAGCAATCGAGGCGTTGAGCGAAAGTGAAATAAGCGATGCACTTGCGGAACGCGGCGTTGATGTCACGAAATACCAAGGCAAAAAGGCCCTCGTTAGCAAGGCGCTTATGTTGTGACTTTCGGGGGCCGTCCGGTCGCCGAATGGAAAAATACAGGAGTTGAATGACTAAACTCACGTTACTCAGACAACTCAGTTCCTTTGTTCCGGTTTTCGCGTTAAAGTTCTGACAGCGTTGTCCCGTTGAAGGAGAAAACGATAGCTGATCCGAGCGAAAATATTTCCATAACGCCCCTCTTAGCGGTTAATTTTGTTGGCGCTCTGGGGTTTGGTATTGTCGTGCCATTTTTGGTGACTTTAGTGACTAAATGGGGCGGAAATGCTGTTGTATACGCTGTGATTGCGGCTTCGTATCCCTTTTTCCAACTCTTTGGCGCGCCTATTTTAGGAAAAATGTCAGACCGCATCGGTCGCCGTAAAGTTTTGCTTTATAGCCAACTTGGCACACTGGCGTCTTGGGGAATTTTTCTGATCGCGTTCGCACTTCCAGTGCGCGTACTTGCATCTTTCAGCGATAGTTTTATTGGCGACTTTGCTATTACTTTGCCTCTTTTGGTCTTGTTCTTCGCACGGGCAGCTGACGGCTTGACCGGTGGGAACGTCTCCGTGTCCAACGCTTATCTCGCCGATATCACTGGCGAAGAGAACCGCAGTAAAAACTACGGTCAAATGGCAATTTCAATGAATCTGGGATACGTCGCTGGCCCCGCTTTAGGAGGCATTCTGGGCGCAACATTATTTGGCGAGGTCATTCCAGTATTTGCAGCTTTCGTTATTTCGGCGGCCGCACTTTTTATAATTCAGCTCGGGTTGAAAGAGATCGCTCCAGTAAAAATCGAAAATACACTGGAAACGCCAAATGCTTGTCACGTGTTTGGCCACGAACACAAGCGAAGTTACAAGTTACATTGTGAGAAACCCGATAGTATTGGCGCAATGCTCGCCTTGCCCAATTTGACCGGCCTTCTGACGATCAACTTTTTAGTCATGTTAGGTTTCAGCTTTTTCTACGCCGCGTTTCCGATCCATGCGATCCAGAGCCTTTCGTGGACATCCCTTGATCTTGGTCTTTATCTCGCGGTTCTCAGTATTATTATGGTTATTGTTCAAGGACCACTGCTTGCCCGCGCAACCAAAATACTGTCCGACAGGGTGCTAATGATAAGCGGAAGCATTGTGCTTTGCCTCGGATTCGCCGCGTTAATTTCTGAAAATACAGCGGTGATCTATTTAGGAGCCGTGTTAATCGCGGTTGGTAACGGCCTAATGTGGCCGACATTTATGTCAGTTTTGTCGAAATCAGCCGGTAAACAAATGCAAGGGGCGGTTCAAGGTTTCGCAGGCAGTGCTGGCGCAGCCGCTAGCATAGTTGGACTGATCGTTGGTGGCATTGCGTATATCACGTTGGGCGCTACCATTTTCCTAGTCGCAGCTTTTGTCATCCTTATAGTTTCCGGCGTGGCGTTGCTTTATTCGCCAGCAAAAAACAATTGAAGACGAATACTCGATGTCGCGATTTAGTGTTTCTTTCCAAATGCAGTAACAAAATCATAATAGCTTTGCTTTGGAGTTCGTTTTTGTGTGGCAAAATCAACATGAATCAAACCAAAACGTTTTTCGTAACCAAATGCCCATTCAAAATTATCTAGAAGGGACCAATAGAAGTAGCCCTGAATGTTGACACCTTTGCCGATCGCACTTCTGACTTCTATCAAGTGCTGCTGAATGAAATTCCAACGTTCCGGATCGCTGACAACAGAACTCTCGCAAACATCATTTCGGGCCATTCCATTTTCCGTCACATAGATCGGTAAATCGCCAATGTAATCATTTTTTAACCGGTACAGCAGTTTACCTAATCCTTTCGGATAAACCTCCCAACCCATGCTGGTTTTCGATAAATCGCCGGGGGTCGATTTGTAATTTGGCCAGCCTCCATCCGAATCATGGGACAATATCTGGCGGGTGTAATAATTAACGCCCAGCCAATCTATGGGTTGCTGAATCCGCTCCATGTCTTTTTCCCAGCCGTCCGGTAAATGCGGAGCCAAGCCATTCAGAGCCTCCTTTGGGTATTCACCACGCGACAGCGCCTCAATGAACCAACGATTAAAAATGGCGTCAAATGTAGCTGAAGCCGCAAGGTTTTCAGGTGCAGCATCAAGGCTTTGGGCGTGTTCAAAATTCAAAACGATCCCTAGGTTTTTCTGCCCACGACTACGCATTCGATCCATTGCTTCAGCGTGCGCGAGCAGTACGTGATGCATGGTCCGCGCCGCTGCGCGAATATCACGGAGGCCAGGCGCGTGTTGTCCAAGAAAATGTGACAGCCAAGCCACACACCATGGTTCATTCAGTGTCGCTACGGATTCAACCCGATCCCCGATCCGATCAAGCACAACATCTGTATAATCGCCAAACCAGTTTGCAATTTCAGGGTTTGTCCAACCGCCTTTATCGGCCAGAGCCGCCGGAAGTTCCCAGTGATAAAGTGTTAAATACGGCTTAAGCCCTCGCTCCAGTATAGCATCAACCAGTTTGTCATAGAAATCCAACCCCTCCTGATTCACGGCCGCTCGACCCTCCGGTAGAACTCTGGCCCAGTTAGTAGAAAAACGGTAAGCATCCAGCCCTTTCAGCAAGTCGAGATCATCCTCGAAACGATGATAGTGATCGCAGGCGATTGCACCGTTTTCGTTGTTCACTACGTTGCCGGTTTTCAGCGCGAACTGATCCCAGTGTGTATCGCCTGCGCCACCAAACGATTGCCCCTCGATCTGGTAGGAAGATGTGGCTGCCCCGAAAATGAAGTTGGGCGGGAAGTCATCAGACGTTAACATCCTCTAATCCTGTATCGGCGCAGGGCCTGTAGACATGCCGACCATAAGTTCGCTTTCCAGTAAAATATGGCGGTATTCCGGATCCGGGTTGGCGATAATCTCCAGCAGCATTTCGGCGCAAAGCCTGCCTGCTTGGCGAACAGCAGAGCGCGCCGCCGTGAAAATCGGAATGTCGCTGCCGTTCTTCAGATAGGACAGGTCGTCGTCGTGGATTACCACGGACACATCGCGGCCCATTTTTTTTCCGGCGTCGTCAATCGCGCGACGTGCGCCTATTGCCATGCTCATCGATGAAACCAGAAACGCCGTCGGAGGACTGCTTTCGGCAAGCATTTGCTTGGCATTGCGGAAACCCAATTCTTCGGTCATTTCCCCCGATACCATTAAGATTTGGTCCGGTAGGATGTCACGCGCTTCCAGCGCTGCACAGTATCCTTCGCGCCGTCGCCGGGCAAAATCCATCGATTCAAGGCCGTTCAACAGCGCAATTCTTTTGTGCCCAAGGTCCAACAAAAACTCCGTCGCCCGCAGGAACGAATGGCGGTTATTTACATCAACCCAATTGTAGCTTTCCTCGTTGTCACCCGCCCGGCCATGAACAACAAAAGGTATTTCCAGACTTTTAAGCAGCGCAATACGCGGATCATCGGCGTGTGGGCCGTGAACAATCACACCGTCGATTGAACGGCTGGAGCTAAACTTGCGGTACGCGTTTTCTTCGTCCACATCAGCCACGACCGAAAGCAATATGTCATAACCGTCGCGCGAATATATCTCGCCGGCACCAGCGATGAAATCGGCAAACACCGGGTTAACCATTTCGTGGTGGGTGGAAAGCGGGATAACGTGGCCAATCGCCATCGACCGCCCCGTAGCCAAACCTTTAGCCCGCGTATCGGCCTTGTAATTATGGGCAAGTGCCACCTCCATCACCCGCTTGCGCGTCGCTTCCCGCACTTCCGGATAACCATTGAGTGCGCGACTAACGGTGGTTTGGGATAGGCCCAGTATATCTGCCAGTTCTTTTAGTTTCATAATCAAAGCGCTTTCAATTTTGTCCTCAACATTAGATGTCTCGTTAAGAAAGGTCAAAGAATAATTTACACGCGATGAACCTAACACTGCGGTAATCTCTATTAATAAGGGATAATTTCTTGGTGTTTGACAGTTCAACACGAATCAATGATACTCCGTTTATCCAAAGCGCTTTGAGAAAAACCAAAATGGCGCAATTTATTGGACAATAGTGGAGGAAATCATGAAAAAATTACTATTCGCAAGTGTTGCAGTTGCAGCCCTTGCAGCTAACGCAGGATTTGCCGCGAGCGATCTAGCTGGCGAGCAAGTTACAGTGTTCGGTCCATGGCTTGGGGCGGATCAGGAAAACGTCGAAGCGGTGCTCGCTGAATTTGCCGACCAGACAGGCGCGGACGTGCGTTATGTCGGGTCTGACAGTTTCGAGCAGCAAATCCGTGTAGACGCGGAAGCCGGTTCAGCCCCTAATATCGCCGTGTTCCCACAGCCCGGTTTGGCGGCCGATATGGCGCGCGACGGGTTCCTAACGCCTTTGGCCAGCGGAACAGCCGATTGGATTCGCGAAAATTATGCGGCCGGTCAGTCCTGGGTTGACCTCGGGACATATGCCGGCGCGGACGGGAACGATGCGCTATACGGGTTTTTCTATAAGATCGATGTGAAATCGCTGGTTTGGTATGTACCGGAGAACTTCGAGGATGCTGGCTATGAAGTGCCTACATCTATGGAAGATTTGAAAGCCCTATCAGATCAAATTGTTGCCGATGGCAGCACACCTTGGTGTATTGGACTTGGATCGGGTGGCGCAACTGGTTGGCCAGCAACAGATTGGGTCGAAGACATGATGCTGCGCACGCAGCCTCCGAGCGTTTATGACCAATGGGTAGCAAACGAGATTCCGTTTAACGATCCACGGGTTGTTGCCGCGATCGAAGAATTTGGTGCGTTTGCTCGTAATGATGCCTACGTTTCTGGTGGTGCCGGTGCTGTTGCATCGACGGATTTCCGCGACAGCCCAAAGGGTCTGTTTAGCTCGCCGCCACAGTGTTACCTGCACCGTCAGGCCAGCTTTATTCCGGCCTTCTTCCCCGAGGGAACGGCCGTCGGTGAAGATGCAGACTTCTTCTACTTCCCATCCTACGCAAGCAAAAATCTGGGTAATCCCGTTCTTGGTGCTGGTACAGTTTGGGCTATCACCGATGACAGCCCCGGTGCGCAGGCTCTGATCGAGTATCTGCAAACGCCAGTTGCGCATGAAATCTGGATGGCCCGCAAAGGCTTCCTGACACCGCACAAAGGCGTAGATACATCGGTATTCGGTGATCCAACGTTGCAAAAGATGAACGACATCTTGCTTAACGCTACAACATTCCGGTTTGACGGTTCAGACCTGATGCCCGGCGGTGTTGGTGCCGGTTCATTCTGGACAGGCATGGTTGACTATGCTGGCGGTAAATCCGCTCAGGATGTTGCCACTGAAATTCAGGCGTCTTGGGATGCTTTGAAATAAGTAGCAATAAAAACGGAACTCCGGCCCTAGGGCCATTGGGTCGGGGTTCCAGCATTTACCGCCACATTCAGTACGAGACAGGGGCAGCACCATGCATCCAGCATTACAGGGTCTAATCACTATTATTGTCGGCGTGGGCGGTTGTGTCGGATACTTTTACTTTTCAAATCAACTACTAGACAAAGTTCTGTTTCCTGCCCGCGGTCCGAACGCCGGGCGAAACATCAACCGCGCCGGAATGATCCGGCCTTGGCTGTTCCTTTTTCCCTCTATAGTCGCGCTCGGCCTTTATCTAGCATATCCGGTTGTCGAAACTTTACGGATGTCGTTTATGGAGCGGGTTCCGGGCGGGGGTTCCCAATTCGTTGGGCTGGATAATTATCGGCAGATGTTAGACGAGCCCAAATTCTGGGAAGCGCTGAAAAATAACATAATGTGGCTTATCATCGTTCCAGCGTTTTCAACGGCATTTGGCCTGTTGGCCGCGCAGCTGACCGACCGGATTAAATGGGGCAATATTGCCAAATCTTTGATATTTATGCCGATGGCAATTTCGTTTGTCGGTGCGGCGGTGATCTGGAAACTTGTCTATGACACTCGCCCGATTGATCAGGAACAGATTGGAGTGTTGAACGCGCTCTACTTAGGATTTGGCGGCGAGGCACCGCGAACTTGGTTAACAATTCCTTTCTGGAACAACTTTTTCCTAATGGCGGTTCTGGTCTGGATTCAGACCGGTTTCGCGATGGTGATATTGTCCGCAGCCTTGCGCGGTATTCCCGAAGAAACAATCGAGGCCGCCATTCTGGATGGTGCCAATCCGTTTCAATTATTTTTCAAAATCAAAATGCCCCAGATTTCCAGCACGATTGTGGTGGTCTGGACGACAATCACGATTGTCGTACTCAAAGTCTTCGATATCGTTTTTGCCATGACCAACGGGCAATGGGGTACGCAAGTGCTGGCCAATTATATGTTCGACAAATTGTTTCGTGCCAATGACTGGGGTGTGGGTTCGGCCAGTGCGATGGTGATCATGCTGTTGGTAACACCGATCCTGATCTGGAACGTGTATAACGCGCGCAAAGAAATGCGATAGGGGGCTGATATGGACAATATTGCCGGAACAAAATCGAGCCTTACTTGGGCGGTTCATATATCAGTCGCTCTGCTGGTTGCACTGTGGTTATTTCCGACTGTCGGGCTGTTGGTTTCATCGTTTAGAACATCGGACCAGATTGCGACGAGTGGATGGTGGAAAGCGGCGTTCCCTTCCGAACAAAACCTGATAATCCGTGCGGACGGGCCGGAATTGCAGGTTCAGGAAGGCGACCTCTATGTTATTGAGGGGGACTTGTTTGAACCTGGTATTGAGGTAACCGTGTCAGTTTACGGCGTGTCCTCTCGTGCTATCAATTCCTTTGTGGCCGGTGAAATGGGGGGGCTTACAAAAGGCGGTGACATTATCGTTTCCAGCGGCGGTCACTATCGCATGACAAACACCGAACCCTTCACTGGCTCGCGAGGTCAGCGGATATTTGTGACGGCAATTACACCGCCGGAATTTACGTTGGCGAATTACCAGAACGTACTTTTTGATCCTGATAACCGTGAAGGCATGATGAAAGCGTTTATCAATACCCTTACAGTGACGATACCGGCCACGATCATTCCTATATTGGTGGCGGCATTTGCTGCTTATGCGCTGGCATGGATGGATTTTCCGGGGCGCGCATTATTAGTCGCGGCCGTCGTCGGCCTGTTGGTGGTTCCCTTACAACTTGCCCTAATCCCGCTGTTAAAGTTCCATAATGAAATTGGTATCGGAAAGGGGTATGTTGGTGTCTGGCTGGCTCACACTGGGTTTGGACTGCCTTTAGCGATATACCTTTTGCGTAACTACATGGTCGGCCTACCAAGAGACATAATCGAAAACGCGCGTGTAGACGGTGCCTCGGAATTTCAGATATTCGTGAAGATAATATTGCCGTTAAGCTTCCCGGCGTTGGCCTCGTTCGCAATATTCCAATTTTTGTGGACCTGGAATGATTTGCTTGTGGCGCTAGTGTTCTTAATCGATTCAACGGGCGATACCACTGTGATGACCAAACAGATTGTCGAGTTGCTGGGAACGCGTGGCGGCAACTGGGAAATCCTCGCAACCTCGGCATTTGTGTCAATCGCGGTACCGCTGGCCGTTTTCTTTAGCATGCAAAAATACCTCGTTCGTGGCCTTCTGGCTGGCTCGGTGAAATAGAAATGAATACGAAAATGAATGCACCTCAGCCAATAACCTCCAAAACCGACTTCCAAACGGACGAGGACTGGTGGCGGGGCGCGGTGATCTATCAGATATATCGGCGCAGTTTTCAGGATTCCAACGGTGACGGCGTCGGGGATTTGGCTGGCATTGTGCAGCGTTTGCCATACGTGGCGTCGCTGGGTGTCGATGCAATCTGGATTTCACCGTTCTTTACATCGCCAATGGCGGATTTCGGGTACGACGTATCGGATTATTGCGCCGTCGATCCAATGTTTGGCACATTAGCGGATTTTGATGCGGTGGTTGAAACGGCACATGACCTAGGGCTGAAGGTGATGATTGATCTGGTGTTCAGCCACTCCTCCGATCAGCATCCGTGGTTCAAGGAAAGTCGCGCCGATACCGAAAATGACAAGGCTGACTGGTATGTCTGGGCTGATGCAAAGTCCGATGGAACGCCGCCCAACAACTGGCTGTCCATTTTTGGCGGGTCGGCATGGCACTGGGATGCACGTCGTTGCCAGTATTACCTCCATAATTTCCTTGCTTCGCAACCAGACCTGAATTTGCACACAATGGCTGTTCAGGATGCGTTGCTGGACATCGCTCGGTTCTGGCTGGAGCGTGGCGTCGACGGATTTCGGCTTGATACAATCAACTTTTACTTCGCTGACAAACTGTTGCGCGACAATCCGGCGCTGCCGCTTGAGCTGCGAAATGACCGGATCGCACCCGCCGTTAATCCCTATAATCATCAATTGCATACACGCTCAAAAAACCAACCCGAAACGCTCGGTTTCCTCAGACGTTTGCGGGCCGCCATGAACCCGTACAATGCGGCAGCGCTTGGTGAAATTGGGGACGCCCATCGTGGGTTGGAAATTTTGGGGGAGTACACTTCCGGCGATGAATTAATGCAAATGTGTTACGCGTTCGAGATGCTTACCGGGGGGCGACCCACAGCAAAATACATCTCGGATGTTTTCGTTAAAATCGAGGAAGTCGCCGCCGATGGTTGGGCCTGCTGGGCGTTTTCTAACCACGATGTGAACAGGCACACCAGCCGTTGGGAATTGTCTGAGCCGGCAAAAAGGATGTTTACAACGCTGCTGATGTGCCTACGCGGTTCCGTGTGCATCTATCAGGGCGAAGAACTGGGGCTGGAAGAGGCCGATCTCGATTTCGACGATTTACAAGACCCCTACGGCATAGAGTTCTGGCCAGAATTCAAGGGCCGCGACGGGTGTCGAACGCCTATGGTCTGGACTGGGTCCAATCAGAACGGCGGGTTTTCGGACGCGGCGCACACATGGTTGCCGGTTCCAAGCGAGCACCTTCAGCATGCAGTAGCAAAGTTGGAAGCGGAACCGGACGCATTGATTCACCATTATCGATACGCAATCGCGTTGCGGCATGCATATCCGGCGCTTGCGCTAGGTGATCAATCGAAAATGACGGTCGAGGGTAATGTGTTGAGTTTCACTCGGACCTTGGGCAACGAAAAAATGTTCTGCGCTTTCAATCTAAGCGACGAACCGGCGCAAGCAAAACTTCCCGATGGAAACTGGATGCCCGCTGGCGAAAACGTGAATTCGGCAATTGCTGGTGCGGCAGGTTTGGTAAATCTCGATCCATGGCAACCGTGCTTTGCGGTAATGAACAACAATTTGAAAGGCGTATCAGATGGCTGATCTAAGAATGACGGACGTTGCCAAATCTTATGGAAGCGTCGAGGTTTTGAAAGGCATAAACCTTGAGATCAAAACCGGCGAGTTGATTGTGTTTGTCGGACCGTCTGGCTGTGGTAAATCCACGTTGTTGCGCATGGTTGCCGGACTTGAAAAAATCACCAGCGGCACCCTCGAAATTGACGGTGTTGTGGTTAACAACGTACCCCCGTCGGAGCGTGGCATCGCCATGGTCTTCCAATCCTACGCCCTTTATCCGCATATGACGGTGCGCGAAAATATGGCCTTCGCGTTGAAGATCGCCAAGAAGTCCAAGGCCGAGATTGAAGAAGCCATCAATAATGCCGCACGGATATTGCAGCTAGAAGATTACTTGGACCGCCTTCCCANGGCATTGTCGGGCGGCCAACGACAAAGGGTTGCAATCGGGCGCACAATCGTACGCGACCCCAAGGTGTATCTGTTTGACGAGCCACTTTCCAACCTTGACGCAGCGCTTCGGGTCGCCACCCGAATCGAGATCGCCGAGTTGAAAGAAAGCATGCCTAACAGCACAATGATTTACGTGACGCACGACCAAGTTGAAGCGATGACCTTGGCCGATCGAATTGTGGTTTTGGCGTATAAGGGGATTGCGCAGGTTGGCACACCGCTGGACCTGTACGAGCGACCCGAAAACGAATTTGTCGCGCAGTTCATCGGTTCTCCGGCTATGAACCTGTGGTCGGGGACAATCGTTGGGACAGGAGAGCAAACCGAAGTAGCGCTCGACGGTGGTGGCCGCGCTCTATCTACCATCCCCACGACAAGCGCAGATATGAATATGAAAGTGAATGTGGGGGTGCGGCCAGAGGATCTGGTCATTGTAGAAAGCGATCCGGTTTACAAAGGAAAAGTCAAAATCACCGAATTACTCGGAGAGCTTACTCAAGTTCATTTTGACGCTGATGAACAAGGCGCAGGAGTCATTGCCAAACTGCCCGGAATTGTCCACGATCTTAGAGGCAAAGAGCTTCTTCTTGGGACTAAGGCGGCTAAAGTACACCTGTTTTCCGAGGGGCAGTCCTTGCTCTACAGGTAGGAGTATTTGCGTTGATTCTGTGTTGTGGTGAGGCTTTGGTCGATATGGTTCCGGACGGGGTTGGGAAAGACCTGCACTATCGTCCTAAACTGGGGGGATCAGTATTCAACACAGCGCGCGCTCTTGGGCGCATGGGGGTTGAGGTCGGGTTCCTTTCAGGCGTCTCGAACGACCCGTTCGGGGAACAGCTAAACAAATCGTTGCAAGAAAGCGGTGTTGATACGTCAACGATTGTACGTGGCAACGGGTTAACCACATTGGCATTTGTGCATCTAGACAACGGGGATGCAACCTATCGGTTTTACGATGAGAATTCCGCGGGTCGCATGATCTATACACAGGATTTCCCGAAGATTTCGCCGGACGTACAAGCCATGTTTTTTGGCGGGATATCACTCTGCCTCGATCCTGCGGCCTCGACCTACCATGAGATTTTTGATGCCAACACTTTCGGTAAAGTAACGATGATAGACCTGAATGTGCGGTCGGATATTGCGACTGACTCGACCGCATACTTTAAGCGTCTTAAACAGATGATCGCGCATAGCGATATTGTCAAAGTCTCGCAAGACGATTTGGATTTACTGATTGTCGGCGAACACAATCCTATGGAAAAACTTGCGATGATCAAGTCAGAAGGGCCATCGATTGTTATTCTGACTGAGGGCTCGAAAGGAATGCGCGCTCTGCATTCTGATGGGAAGGTTGTCCATGTCAGCGCTCCGAAAGTTACAGTTAAAGATACGATTGGTGCAGGCGACACTTTCAACGCTGGCTTTCTGGCAATGTTGAAAAACCAGAACTTGCTATCCAAACGAGAGGTTAATGCCAT
This sequence comes from Paracoccaceae bacterium, assembly GCA_016765235.1. Classification (GTDB taxonomy): domain Bacteria; phylum Pseudomonadota; class Alphaproteobacteria; order Rhodobacterales; family Rhodobacteraceae; genus NORP23. The sequence continues at coordinate 13,494 of JAESQH010000039.1, read as the reverse complement.
AAGCGCTGCTAATTTGCAAAAAGCGCTCGAATATGGTGCAAAAGCTGCCGCGATCGTAGTTCAGCGTGAAGGTGCCAACCCGCCTTGGGCAGCTGAGTTGGTCTGAGGGCCTAGTTTCCACTTCCCGTCCACTTATGCATGATGCGCTAAAGCCTTACTCTTCGGTGATCCCTTCCGGTTGGCCTACTATTACGAACTGCAATTTGTCCGGCTGTACAAGGTGTGCGGCGACGCGGTTTATATCTTCGACAGTAACCGCATTCACTGAATCGTTGCGAGTGTGGATGTAGTCAGCCGGTAAGTCGGCGAACTGCAAACCCGCAAGGATCGAGGCAATCGCGCCGTTGCTGTCGAACCGCAAGGGATAGGAGCCGGTAAGGTATTTTTGTGCCGCGTCCAATTCCTCCGCCGTTACGCCCCTATCGGCCAGTTTTGTCCATTCTTCGCGGATCAGGCCGATTGCTTCAGCGATATTCTCGTTTGAGCTGGATATGGACCCCATGTACAGCGCGGCGCGATCATAGGGCGTCAAGAAACTGGCGACACCGTATGTAAGCCCGCGTTTTTCACGGATTTCCTGATTTAAACGCGAGGTAAAACCAGTGCCGAGAATGTGGTTCATAACGTATGCGGTGATATAATCCGGGTCGTCCCGCATGATGCCTGCTTGACCAAAAATNGCGACTGATTGCGGGGATGGAAAGTCGATAATTTCAACGCCACCATCAGTTTGTATTGACGTTTGGGGCACATCTTCAGCACTCGATTCAGGTAAGGCCCCGAATACCGTATCTAGCAACTTAGCCAACTCGTCGGGTGTAATGTCGCCCACAACTCCAACCATAATTTTGTCGCGCGTAAGGGCTGTCTTGTGGACATTGCGCATGTCTTGAGGTGTTAGCGCAGCGACGCTTTCCAATGAACCTTCCAAATTACGGGCATAGGGATGATCGCCGAATGCGAGATCTCGGAAGCGGCTTCCGCCNATGGANCGCGGNTTGGTTTCGGCGCGNCTGATGATNGAATTTACCTGTCCGCGCACCCTTTCAAACGCNACNTCGTCGAAGCGCGGTTCTGTNAGGGCGATGCGCAGCANTTCCATCGACGGGTCCAGATTTTCCTTCAAAACGGTGGCACTGACGCTGACCAAATCGCGGCTGGTATCAAAACTGAACCTTGCGGCGAGGGATTCCGTTGCTTCAAGAAATCCGGTCGCATCATATTGACCCGCCCCTTCTTCAAGAAGGCCGGTCATCATGTATGTTGAACCATATTTGTCTTCAGGCTCGATGCTCGCGCCACCGCGAAACAGAATATCGATAGAGACAATCGGGATGCTGGTTTCTTCGACCAACCATGCGGTAATGCCACCTTCCGAGGTTACTTTTTGAATGTTAGATGCGCCTGCTGGAAGGGCAAACGCGACCACAAACGCTAAGGATAATAGGTGCTTCATTCGGCGTCCTCCTTCATCAACCAGCCAGTAACCGAGTTTTTCAAATCGAGCACCTCGCGGGCAGCGGCCATAACATCATCTGATGTAACGGCGTTAAGTTCTTTAGGCCAATCAGCAACATCCTGGACGGTTAGGCCAATGGAAAGGGCAGCACCATAGCGGCGGGCCAACCCGTTTTGATTATCCAGCGCATAAATCTCGGAGGCGCGAATTTGTGCCTTTACACGCTCCATTTGCGCGGCATCTGGCCCGTCGATCAGAAATTGTGCGAGAACCTCATCCATCTTCGCTTCGGCGTCTTGCAGTGAAATACCCGGGGCGGGNACAATGTATACNCCAAANCTNCCNGGATCGAGGGATGTNGCGCTGTAAAANGCGCCCGTTGAAATCGCAATCGGNTCTTCAAGNTGCAAGGCTTTGCCTAAGACTGACGTTAAGCCACTACCGCCAAGCAATTCGGACAATACGGTTAAGGCTGCGGCTTTGGATTGCGCGCCTGTGTTGCGCTCGGTTGCTAGGTATGTGCGGATGACATAAGGGTTGGAAACACGCTCGTCGCTATACGACAGCCTACGTGCGGCAAGTTGTGGTGGTTCCGTCGGGCGAACACGCGGGGCAATACCATCGGATGGCTCAAGTTTGCCGTAATGCTCGATTGCCAATGCTTCGACTTCTTCGGGGGTAACGTCACCAGCCACCACAAGGATTGCATTATTTGGCGCGTAATACTTGCGATAGAATTCCAGTGCATCATCAAGGTTCAACTGTTCGATTTCATGACGCCACCCTATAATCGGTACGCCGTAACGATGGTTCATATAAAGCGCCGCTGCGCGTTGTTCGGAAAACAGGCTGGCCGGATCGCTGTCTGTACGCTGGGTGCGCTCAGCTAATACAACATCGCGTTCGGTTCGAACGGCCTCCTCGTTCAAGACGAGGTCGCGCATCCGGTCGGCTTCCATTGTCATCATAAGTTCAAGGTTATCGGTAGAAATACGTTGGAAGTACGCTGTGTAATCATACGAGGTGAAAGCGTTGTCATTCCCCCCCAAGCTTTCGACAATGCGGCTGAAATCACCCTCTGCGATGTCGTCGGTACCGACAAACATCAGGTGTTCCAGAAAATGGGCAATGCCGGATTTCCCCGGCGCTTCATCCGCAGATCCAACGCGATACCAGACCATATGGGTCACGACAGGCGCACGATGATCTTCGATCACCACGGCCTCCATCCCGTTGTCCAATGTAAATGTCGAGACTTTTGCTTGCTGGGCGAGCGCTGGTGTTACCAGCGTTAATAATCCAACAATAAGCAGGCGTGATGCCTTCATTTTATTCCTCCGCGAATAGTAGCAACAATGTATTCGGCATCTGGCTGATATCAAGCAGCAAAACGAAACTGTGAACAATAGTATTAGGTCGCGGTGGCATCCGACGCGGTCAAATCGTAAGCCGCCGCCATTAGTTCGCGCGTGTATTGTGTTTGTGGATCTTGGAAAACCTGCTGAACGTCACCCGCTTCAACGATGTCACCGTCTTTCATAACCAAAACTTTGTGCGACAACGCACGAACCACCTTCAAATCGTGGCTAATAAACAGGTACGCCAAGCGGTGTTTTGCCTGCAAATCGCGAAGAAGGTCAACGATTTGGGCTTGCACGGTCATATCCAACGCTGAAGTCGGTTCATCCAGTACCAGCAACTTCGGCCGCAGGATCATCGCCCGCGCAATGGCAATTCGTTGGCGCTGGCCGCCGGAAAATTCGTGGGGGTACCGCTCCATCATATCGGGTTCTAGGCCAACCTCATGCAAGATATCGACCACAAGCTGTCGGGTGTTTTGCCCTGTCTCGATTTCATGCACACCTAACCCTTCTGCGACAATCTGTTCCACGGTCATGCGGGGCGAAAGGGAGCCGAACGGGTCTTGGAAAACGATTTGAATGTCTTTGCGAAGTGGGCGCATTTGGGCGTTTCTCAGGCCAGCAATATTGTGTCCTTGAAACTGGATCTCTCCTTTTGGCGAGATAAGGCGCAGAACGGCCAGTGCCACGGTCGTCTTGCCTGAGCCGCTTTCTCCGACAATCCCCAAAGTTTCGCCTTCGTGTATCGTAAAACTGGCTTGGTTTACGGCTTTGATATGACCCACCGTTCGACGAAGTATACCCCGTTTGATCGGGAACCAGATTTGTAGGTCTTTCGCACTTAGAACCGTTTTGGCATCATCAGGGCGTGGCGCAGGTTGGCCCTCGGTACCCGCGGCCAGAAGTTTGCGCGTGTATTTGTGTTTCGGATTGTTGAAAATATCAGATGTGAGGCCAGACTCGACCATTTCGCCATCCTTCATCACGCACACCCGATCAGCAATGCGGCGCACGATGTTCAGGTCGTGCGTGATGAACAGCATCCCCATTCCTTCACGGCGTTGCAAATCCGCCAGAAGCTCCAGAATTTGCGCCTGAATGGTCACATCCAGCGCTGTTGTTGGTTCATCCGCGATCAGCAAATCCGGTTTGTTCGCCAGTGCCATCGCAATCATAACACGTTGGCGCTGCCCGCCTGAAAGCTGGTGTGGATAAGCCTCAAGCCGAGTTTCGGGGTTATCAATCCCGACCTTTTCCAATAGTTCCAAAATGCGGGTACGCGCCTTGGCGCCTGTAATGCGCTGATGCAGCTCAAGGCTTTCGGCCACCTGCTTTTCGATTGTGTGCAGCGGGTTCAGCGACGTCATCGGTTCTTGAAAAATAAAACTGATGTCATTGCCGCGAATACGACGTAGGGTTTTCTGCTCTGCGCCTAACATCTGTTCGCCGAGATAGCTGGCCTCTCCGGTGATTACTGCGTTATCCGGCAGCAGCGACACGGTTGAAAGTGCTGTTACCGATTTACCTGATCCGCTCTCGCCGACAATCGCGACAGTCTCGCCTGCATGTACGGTAAAACTGACGTTGCGCACAACATCAGCGCCATTCCCGAACCTGACGGTCAGGTTCTTGACGCTAAGAAGGGGGGCGCTCAATTGAAAGTCTTTCTTGGGTCGAAGGCGTCACGAACGCCCTCGAATATGAATACCAGAAGCGACAGCATGATGGTGAAGGTGAAGAACGCGGAGAATCCCAGCCACGGTGAATTCAGGTTGGATTTCGCTTGCAACGTCAGTTCGCCAAGCGAGGGGTAGGATGCAGGTAAACCGAAGCCCAGAAAATCGAGGCCAGCCAGCGCACCGATGGTTCCGGTAACGATGAACGGCAACATGGTTAACGTGGCGACCATTGCGTTGGGCAGGACATGGCGGAAGATGATGACGCGGTCGCGCACCCCGAGGGCGCGGGCAGCCCGAACATACTCGAAATTGCGCGCGCGCAGGAATTCGGCCCGCACCACGCCGTCAAGCGCACCCCAGCCAAAAGCGACGATTATCAGAATTAGCAACCAGAAAGTCATATTGAAAATCGCCGACAGAATTATGATAATGTATAAGCTAGGAAGGGAGCCCCAAACCTCGGTAAATCGTTGGAACATCAGATCAAACAGCCCGCCGTAATATCCTTGCGCGGCCCCGGCAATAATGCCCAATATCGAGGTGGATACTGTGACGATAATCGCAAAAATAATGGATATCCGGAACCCGTAGATGATCCGCGACAGCACATCGCGTGCTTGATCATCTGTGCCAAGCCAATGGAACCGATCCGGCGGACCGGGTGCTGTTTTTACATTGTATGTGTCTACAGTGTTGAATTTGTAGGGGATAATTGGCCACAATATCCACCCTTTGTTATCCACTTGCATCGTGCCGTCCGCCACTTCGGCAATAATTTCATTCGCCGCTTCTGGACCAACGAAGCAGGTGTCCGTCAGCCCTCCAGTAACAATCAGGCATTGAAGCTCGGGGTCCGCGTAGCTGGCCTTGGTCCGGAAATCGCCTCCGAAATCCGCTTCTGAATAAAAACTGAAGATCGGAGCGCGCAGCTCACCTTGATACGAGATGAGCAGCGGCTGATCGTTGGCGATGAATTCGGCAAACAAGGACAAGAAAAAGAGGACCCCGAAAATCCAGAAACTCCAAAGCGCACGGCGGTTCGCGCGAAAATTGAAAAGTCGGCGACGTTGAAGGGAGGTAAGCTTCATGTCTGCCTACTCTCGAAATCAATGCGCGGATCGATCCAGACATAGGTAAGGTCCGAGACCAGTTTTATGAACAATCCCAGTAACGTGAAGAAAAACAGTGTGCCGAACATCACCGGATAATCGCGTGTTAATGCGGCATCGAACCCCAACCGACCCAAGCCATCAAGCGAGAATATGGTTTCGATGATTAAGGAGCCGCCAAAAAATACGCTGATGAAAATACCGGGAAATCCGGCGATCACAATCAACATCGCGTTGCGGAAAACATGACCGTAAAGAACACGACGTTCCGTCAGCCCTTTGGCGCGAGCGGTGACGACATATTGTTTTCGAATTTCGTCCAGAAACGAGTTTTTCGTTAACATTGAAAGGCCGGTAAACGCGCCGACGCTACCAGCCAGAACCGGCAGCGTGATATGCCAGAAGTAATCCTTGATTTGCCCCAATAAGCTGAGGTCTGCAAAGTTGTTGGACGTAAGACCGCGCAGCGGAAACACCCGCCAGTATGACCCCCCAGCGAACAGCACGACCAGCATAATCGCGAACAGAAATCCGGGGATGGCATAGGCGGCAATCAGAATCGCGGAACTCCACGTATCGAACTTCGAGCCTTCTTTCGTGGCTTTGCGAATACCCAGCGGAATGGCGACCATATAGGCGATCAAGGTTGACCATAAACCCAACGATATGGAGACCGGCATTTTCTCCAATACCAGATCAATAACCGAGATAGATCGGAAATAACTTTCGCCAAAATCGAACGTGACGTAGTTTTTCATCATCAGGAAGAACCGTTCCAGCGGTGGCTTGTCAAACCCGAATTGGACTTCTAGTTTTTTGATGAAATCAGGCGGCAGCCCGCGCGCGCCCTGATACTTCGATTCCTCGCCGCTTTGGGTGGTAATCCCTGCATCACTGCCATCGCCACCAATGCGGTCCAACGGATCACCGGAATTCTCCAATTGCGCGATCACCTGCTCGATAGGGCCACCGGGCAGGAATTGCACTAATGCAAAATTCAGCACCATTATCCCGATCAAAGTCGGGATTATGAGTAACATGCGTCGAAGAATATAGGCGCCCATGGGGTGCTAGAACGCTCCGGCAGCTTTGAGTTCAGCGGCGCGATCAGCGTCGTACCACCAGAAATCCGTATCCCCTAATGAGTAGGGCGGAAGGTTTTCTGGATGCTTGTAAACATCGAGATACGCCACCGTGTGGACGTTTTTATACCACTGCGGAACCCTGATATGGAGCGCCCGTAATGCGCGATCCAATGCGCGAGTGTTCAGATTAAGCTCCTCGCGTGTTTCAGACGAAATTACGATCTCGACCAAAGCGTCGATGGCCTCGTTCTTCAATCCAGCGATGTTTCGCGATGGCACGTCGGCGTTTTCACTGCCGTACCATTGTTTCAACCCAAGGCCCGGCGTGATCGAGTTCCCGTATGTCGAAACCAGCATGTCAAAGTCAAAGCTGCGACGCCGTTCGGTATACTGAGCGGAATCCACACGAGTATGGGTTGCTTCGACCCCCAGAGTTTTCAGGTTTTCAACGTAAGGGTTGATGATGCGATCAAATGCTGGTGAATTGTTCAGGATATCAATTGCAAGGGCAACCCCTTCAGCATTGCGCCGCATTCCATCGTCACCAACTAACCAACCTGCATCATCCAGCAATTTACCCGCTGCGCGAACTTGCGAACGATCCAATTGCTGTGTGCCGGACTTTGGCGGGATGTAAGTGGTTTGCGTGAAGACGCTTTCTGGCAACAAGTCGCGGAACGGTTCCAGAATGGCCAGCTCATCCGCGGGAATCGTTCCTTGTGCTTCAAGGTCGGAGTTTCCCCAGAAACTGTTAACACGCTCATAAAGCCCGAAGAGTAGCGTTTCATTTGACCATTCGAAGTTGAACATCATGCCCAAGGCTTGGCGAACACGAATATCATCGAATGGCGCTTTACGGATGTTGTAAAAGAAGCCTTGTGCCTGCGCGATATTCCCGTCTGGCAACTCGGTCTTTTGCACCCATCCTTTTTCAAGTGCAGGGAAGTTGTAATCTTGTGCCCATTTTAGCGAGGAATTTTCAACGCGGAATGTCGTTTCGCCGGCTTTGAAACCCTCGAATGCGGCGGTTGGGTCAGCGTAATATTCGAACCGCAAGGTGGCAAAATTGCTGCGCCCGATGTTGATTGGCAAATCCTTGCCCCAATAGTCATCGCGAAGACGGTAGACGACAGTTTTACCAATATCCATGCTTTCAAGGATGTATTCTGATGAACCCATCGGTACATCAAGTGTGGATTCAGCGAAATCGCGACCCTCCCACCATGCTTTCGAGAATACTGTTGTGCTTGCGGCTTGCATGACCATGTCGTTTGTTTCGGATGGTTCGCGGAAAGTGAACTTCACGGTGAGCGGGTCCAGCGCCTCGACAGATTCATAGGCTTCGGCGAAGAAAGTCTGTATCGAAGGGATGCCCTTTTCTTGAAGGATATTTTGCGAGAACACAACGTCTTCGGCGGTCACAGGTGACCCGTCCGAAAACTTGGCCTCTGGTCGCAAGCGGAAGATAGCCCACGAATAATCTGACGGATACTCAAGACTTTCGGCCAACAAACCATACATGGAATCCGCCTCGTCGGCTGTGCCAACCATTAAGGATTCAAACTGTATACTCGCCCCAATCGCAGCACGACCTTTGGCGATATACGGGTGAAAACTATCGAAGGAGCCAAATGCCCAAGTCGAATACTCGCCACCTTTCGGAGCATCAGGATTGACGTAATCCAGATACTCGAAGTCTTCTGCGTATTTCAATTCGCCGAATTTGGAGATGCCGTAGGATTTTGTGATCTCCTGCGCGCTGGCTATGGTTGCCAACATTAGGATAGCAATCGTTGCGCCAAGCCCCAGCCAGTTAAGGGTTGAAGTTTGAATGTCATTTTTTAGGGCTGCAATCTGCAATCCGTTACGTTTGTTCTGGGTCATCGGCGTAATTCTCCACGGTAATTCCAGCGCAAATCAGGCGGCGCGTGAGAGTCGATGGTAATGGTGTGCATGGGCTTTAGGCAAGATACGATTGTGTGAACTTTCGCTGGTTGCCCGAATGCGGCGGATTTTCACCGCTTTAATATTAGGGTTCGGACGTTAAGGCCGCGTCAAAGTGGAAGCATCGTGGTTGATTTGATTTCCTCCATCGACAGAAGCGCAGTCACATTGAAAATTTTCACCTTGGATATCAACGCTTGGTAAAACATATCGTAAGCTTTGGCGTTCTCCACCTGCACTTTTAAAATATAGTCGATGTCGCCGGCCAACCGATGCGCTTCCATCACTTCTGGCCGTTCCTGTAACGTTTTAAGAAACCGTGCCTGCCATTCCGCATCGTGCTGCGAAGTTCGCACCAGCACAAAGAAACAAGCATCAAGGCCGAGGGCTTCGGGTTCGAGCAAAACGGTCTGGCGCTTAATAACTCCGGCAGCCTTTAGTTTGCGAATCCGATTCCATACCGGTGTCTTGGATGACCCTACTTTTCGGGCAATTTCATCCAAAGAAAGCGACGCATCCTCTTGCAGGTGAGTGAGGATGTTCCGATCCAGTGCGTCAATTCTAACTGTCATTTCTGTTTCTGCCTCATATTGGAAATTCGTCGCGATATCGTGCGACATATCGCAATTACGTTCTTATTAACGCGCGTTACTAGCAAGATAAGGGGAGGATATTCTATATTAAGGGTAACTTCAACGATTGAAAATTCCAAACAAGTGGAGACCCGACATGCCTGCCTTGCAAAATCAAAAAGTAATTTCTGCCAAAGACACAAGCGGTGGCGAAGTGGTCTATCTAACATCTCGCGGCTTAGGGGGCACTTCATGAAAAATGAAAACTCACACAACGTTATCACCGCCAATGATCTGCTGAGCGGTGAGGTCGTGTATCTGACTATGTCGGGCAAATGGTCGATCGAACATGGCAATGCCATTTTGTTTGCCGAAGTGACATTGGCGAACGCGCGGTTGGCTGACGTTAATGCTTCCGACAACTCCATCGTCGGCGCTTATCTGGCTGCCGCAACGCTTGGGCACGATCTTACCCCAGCGCCAGTTCATTTTCGCGAAATATTCCGCACAAAGGGGCCATCGAACCGGTCCCTTGGAAAACAAACCAGATCAGCTTGATACCTCGTTTCCTGCCATACCGGAGCACGCACTATGTATAATTATACCAACTTCGACAAAGAATTTGTCACCGCACGCGCGGAGCAGTTTCGTGATCAAGTTAAGCGTCGGATTGATGGCTCGCTGACTGAGGACGAATTCAAACCCCTGCGTTTGATGAACGGGCTGTATTTGTTACTGTACGCCTACATGCTTCGGGTAGCAATTCCTTACGGAACACTCAGCGGCACTCAGATGCGTGCTTTGGCGGATATCGCGGACACGTGGGATAAAGGTTACGTCCATTTCTCCACCCGTCAAAATGCCCAGCTCCACTGGCCAAAATTGCAAGATGTTCCCGACATTCTGGAAGCATTGGCGGCAGTTGATATGCACGCCATCCAAACGTCGGGTTCCTGCATTCGTTCGGTCACTGCCGACCATTTCGCCGGCGTGGCCGCTGATGAGTTTGAAGACCCGCGCCCAACCGCGGAACTTGTAAGGCAATGGTCGACAGATCATCCTGAATTTGCGTTCCTCCCGCGCAAATTCAAGTTTGCTGTGACTGGAAGCGACAATGACCGCGCCGTCACCAAATTCCACGACATCGGCCTTAAACTGGCCCGCAATTCCGCTGGCGCACCTGGATATGAAGTGTCTGTGGGTGGTGGATTGGGGCGGACTCCGATGATTGGAAAAGTTCTTCGGGAATTCCTGCCTCGTGCGGATCTGCTGCCGTATATGGAAGCCATTCTTCAGGTTTATAACCAGATCGGGCGGCGCGATAACAAGTATAAAGCCCGTATCAAGATCACACTGCATGAAAACGGGATCGAAGAAATTCGCCGCCGTGTCGAGGAAAGCTTCGCGCTGCAACGGATGCGCTTTGACGGTGTTGATCAGGACATTTTCACCCGCATCAAGGCGGATTTNAAAGCGCCGACTTTTAAGCGGGCTTCGATTGGTGCTTTTGCGAAGGCACGTGAAACCGATCCGTTGTTCCGCTCGTTCACAGATACGAATTTGCATCCGCACAAGAATCCTGACTACGCGATCGTTACGGTTTCCCTAAAAGCACACGGGGCAACGCCCGGCGATGCAAGTTCGGACCAAATGCGCGTGTTGGCCGGTATCGCTGAAAAGTGGAGCCTTGACGAACTACGTGTAAGCCACGAACAAAATATCATTCTTCCCTACGTTCATAAAGGCGATTTACCTGCGGTTTACGAAGAATTGCGCGCAGCCGGATTGGCGACGGCGAATATCGGGCTGATTTCTGACGTGATCGCTTGCCCGGGTATGGATTATTGCGATCTGGCAACTGCGCGGTCGACCAATATCGCCCAAGGTATCGCGACCCGTTTCGACGAGTTGAAGATGGAACATGATATTGGCCACATAAAGGTCAAAATCTCAGGCTGCGTAAATGCCTGTGGACACCANCACGTTGGCCACATNGGNATTCTGGGGCTGGAAAAGGGTGGNGTNGAAAGCTANCAAATCACGCTTGGCGGTGACGGNACCGAAACAGCCGCCATCGGCAAAATCCTTGGGCCGGGTTTCAAAGCNGACGATATTATCCCCGCAGTNGANCGCCTTATCACGGCGTATCTGGATTTACGCCTCGATGACACAGAAACATTTCTTGCTACGTTTCGGCGTTTAGGCCGGAACCCGTTCAAGACAGCCGTTTATGCAGCGAAGGAGAAACACCATGCCGCTTGAGAACCCGATCCCCTCGATATCCGAACGCGTGACGCAGTTGAACGACCGCTATCGCAATGAGGATACGACAAAGGTACTTCGTGACACCATTGCGGATCCTTTGATTGGTCCTATCGCACTGGTTTCGTCCTTCGGGGCAGAAGCAGTGGTGTTGTTACATATGATCTCGGAAATCGATCCGGCGACACCGATTATCTTTATCGACACGGAAATGCTGTTCCCGCAAACGCTGACCTATCAGCGCGAACTGGCTGAGGATCTTGGATTGCGCGATGTTCGTCGCATAACCCCCTCGCGGGTGGCGGTGTTTCAGCGGGACCCCGATAACTTGATGCATTTAGCTGATCGAGATTCTTGCTGTGCTTTACGGAAATCCGAACCTCTAGAAGGCGCGCTGTCGGGATTTGATGCTTGGATTAGTGGCCGGAAACGGTTTCAGGGCGGTGTGCGCGCTGAATTGGAGCTGTTCGAAAACGAGGATGACAAGCGTATCAAAGTTAATCCACTGGCCCATTGGAGCAGCAAAGACGTGGCTGATTATATCGCCGCCCATAACTTGCCGCGCCACCCGTTGGTTGCAAAAGGCTATCCGTCAATTGGTTGTGCCCCATGCACCACACCAGTCAGTTTGGGCGAAGACGATCGTGCAGGACGTTGGAGAGGAGAAGAGAAAATGGAATGTGGTATCCACTTTGCAAACGACATAAAGCAAGTACCCGACGCGAGCGTTATTGTTAGCGACAACGGGTTTGCTTCGGATGACTGGAACCGCGGATTCTTAGCGATCGAAGAATTAGAGGCCGCATCAAATGTACAGAAATCCGCGCTGGCAATTGATTTGCCAAACGATTTTGAAGCGACTGATGTGTTACCTTTGCTTGATCAAATTGATCTGATCCGAATTGATTTTCCAGTCTTTTCCGATGGCCGCGGGTTTTCGCTAGCACAGCGCCTGCGCTTGCTTGCATATCGCGGACGCCTGCGTGCCAAGGGGCATGTCCTCGCGGATCAATACGCGATGGCACGCCGATCCGGTTTTGACGAGGTCGAAATCGACAAGGCCCTCGCAGCAAGGCAACCAGAATCGCAATGGTTGGCCCGGGCAGACTGGCAGGCCCGCAACTATCAACACCGCTTTCAGCAATCCGCCTGACACCTATATTTTGAGAGAATACCACGATGAATGACCAAAGCCCGATCCAGACAGCCGAGGCGATTAAAGCCTCGCGTTTACCAGATGCACAGATGGTTACTTCCGTTACACACTGGTCTGACCGCTTGTTTTCGTTTCGCGTCACAAGGCCGCGTTCCTTGCGATTTAGATCAGGCGAATTCGTAATGATTGGCCTGATGGGGGACAACGGCAAACCGTTGCTGCGAGCATATTCGATCGCATCACCCGCCTGGGACGATGAGCTGGAATTCTATTCGATTAAGGTCCAAAACGGCCCGTTGACTTCGCGTTTGCAGAATATTCAGGCCGGCGACGAGCTAATAATTCGCCCAAAACCAGTTGGCACATTAGTGCTGGATGCGTTGTTGCCGGGCAAGCGACTTTACCTGATATCAACCGGAACAGGCATAGCTCCGTTTGCATCGCTAACTAGGGATCCGGACATTTATGAACGGTTTGAGCAGATCATCTTGATCCATACTACTCGTGAAGTATCAGGCCTTGAATACGGTGCGCGGTTGGTGAAAAGCATCCTTTCCGATCCGTTAGTCGGGGAAGATGCGAAGGCGACGCTGCTATATTACCCGACTACTACTGGCGAAATCTCTGCAACGATGGGCCGCCCAACCGATCTACTTAGCTCGGGAAAACTGGCCGCTGATCTGAGCCTTCCAAGCCTGAATGCAGCTACGGACCGGATCATGATTTGTGGTTCGATTGAGCTTAATAAAGACATGAAAATCATTGCCGAAAACGCAGGTCTAGGCGAAGGCTCCAACAGCCAACCCGGTGAGTATGTGGTTGAAAAAGCGTTTGTTGGTTGACGGTAGTGGGCGGCGATATAACTAC
>JAESQH010000038.1 GCA_016765235.1 Paracoccaceae bacterium | reverse complement strand
GGCAAGGGGGAATTTTGGGTGGGGTGGCTCAGGGAGTTTTCCGAGGTCGACGGAGCTGGCTTTGCTGCCAATCACCATTTGGAAACACATGTTCTTCATTCTTGCCCGAATTCTGATAAGATGGTTTGGAAAATTTAGGCACTCAAGTAAATCAATAGTATTTCAATTGATAAATTATGGGAGAGGCGTATGTCTTTGAATGAAGAGTTAGCCGATGTAGAACGTGAAATTATTGGCCGTCTAGGTGAGGATATTAGATCATTGTTTGATACTCAAATTTCGACAGCGGAATCGCATCTGTCAACGGCTCACAGTCTTTCAGTCGGTTCCATTGCCCCCGATTTCTCGTTGATAGCAACCGGGGGTCAAACCGTCTCTTTGCAAAGTGCTTTGCGTTCAGGTCCGGTCATCCTGACGTTTTACCGTGGTAGTTGGTGCAGCTTTTGCAATATGGCCCTGAAAATATGGCAAGATTACCTGCCCGAGATATCAGGTAAAGGTGCAACGCTCTATGCCATTTCCCCGGAGATCCCCGCCAAAGGCCGCGAATTCAAGGAAGCGGCGAGGCTGGAATATGAACTTCTGTGCGATGCCGACAATAAAGTGGGAGATGCATATGGCCTGGTATTCACTTTGCCAGTGGACGCACAAAACAAATTGGCCAGTTTAGATATCGACGTTGGCAACTCGAATGGCAATGGCGATTGGGATGTACCAGTCACTGCAACGTTTATAGTTGGAAAAGACCAACGCATCCAACTTGTCGATTGTGGGCCAGATTATCGACAAAGGCTGGAGCCAGAAATCGTGATTTCAAAATTGTGAAGGGTTGATCGTAAGTCGAATGTTGGCGCACGACGGGGTTAACTTGCGGCACGTCCTTCGTTTACCAATGCGGCGACGTCGAGTGGGGTATTGCTCATTGTCAGGTTGCCGTTGTCGTCAATTCGCCATTCGGATTGAGGGCGATCTCGGTATAACTCCAACCCGTTGCCGTCGGGATCGTCGAGATAGACGGCCTCGCTTACGCCGTGATCTGCGGAGCCGGTTAGGACATAGCCAGCACTTTGCACGCGGTCGATGACTTGGCCCAAAGCCACGCGGTTCGGGAAAACGAAGGCGATGTGATACAACCCGGTGTGACCTTTGGGCGGCGGCGTGCCATCCTTACTTTCCCACGTGTTAAGGCCAAGGTGGTGGTGGTAACCATCAAAGGAGAGGAACGCCGCCTGCTCTCCAATTCGGAGAATGACACGCATTCCGACCACGTCGCGGTAAAATTCGACGGCGCGTTCAATATCCGCAACCTTCAAATGGCCGTGCCCTACGTGCGCGCCCGGTACGCCTTGGTTTTCTTGCGTCATCGAAAATATCCTGTGTATAATGTGAGTGTAATTTTTGTGGTTAGCAGAAGTATCTGACAGAACAATGATAACTTCAAGTAACGGCAGTTTCATTCAGGTTGTTGGTTTTTCGGACGTGATAATTGATACCGCTCAGCCCGCCTGCAATGTGCGTTAAGTCACTCGGCGCGAAGGTGTGTTGTTGTCATGTCGATTAACAAGCGCCCCGTTTCACCAAACACTTCTGTGCGAATGATGATCAGTTTCCTTCCGCGTTTTACTGTTGACGATCGCGCTGTCAGGACGCCTTCCCTTTCGTTCCCCAGCAGCACTGTGTGCAAATCGACCGCGAGCGGGAACCCTTTTCCGTTGTCTTCGATGGATTCAACGTCGCCGACCGCACACAATGTGGCGGCAATATCGGCAAACCAGATCAACGCACCAGCATGCATCGTTCCAAAAGGGTTTTTGGCGTCCTCGCAGACGGGCATCTTTGCGATAACCAAATCAGGCTCGCGCGTTTCAATGGTGAACTTGATCCGGCCAGACCAATGCTTTTCGCTTAGTTTTTGTTTTATATTCATCGCCAATCACCTCCANTTGCTGTNCAGAGATCGTCACACGTAAAATGCGGTATCACCACCCGAAAGTTGCGCAATTCGTGTTCAGTACTAGCTGTCGCATTCGCGGAATCAGATTAAACGTTCCACCCAGAATCCCCGGATTTGATTGATTATTTTACAATTTGTACAGAGGCCGTGACCATTGTAGTATATTGNCGTGTTATTATTCATATTTCACTTGTTTGAACTGTAATCAACGTAACCAAAGGCGAGTCCATGGCCGATCCTCAGAACACCGTTATAAGCGCCGATGCCAAGACCGTTAAGGAATGGTATGATCGTAACGAAATTGTATTGATCGATGTACGCGAAACTTCGGAGTTTGATCAGGAGCATATCGCGGGGGCGCTGTTGTTGCCTATGTCCTCGTTCGATCCTGAATTTTTTCCCGTAATCCCCGGCAAAAAAGTGGTGCTGCATTGCGCNATCGGGAAAAGGTCNGAAGCNGCCGGAAAAATGCTGCTTAACGAGGGGTATCCCAGTGTTGTGCATNTNACCGGAGGGTTGGANGCCTGGAAAGCTGCCGGTTACCCGACCGAAGTGCAAATCCTGCCGCCGGCCAAGGAAGCGGCTAAACCNGTGTTTTTATGNCCGCCNCCNGGNGATATTCTGGACAACGANTANCTTGGGCCGTTGAAAATCNCACCCGCTGATCTNTCCAGTTATATCGGNATATCTGNNAATTCTATGGATGCGCTNATTAAGGGCGANACCCCNGTTGGTGTNGAGNTNTCGTTGCGNNTGGCAAGGTATTTCAGCACGGCCCCTGATTTCTGGGTGCAGTTGCAGCTTGACCACGACATGGAACAGGCGCGGCACAAACTGGGTGAGGAAATTCGCCTGAAGATCACACCAAGGACGGCGCAGTAGAAAATCGGGTATCAACATCACTGGTGGGCCGATACGGGTCACCCAGATTCCAATGGAGTCAGTCCTCGAAGTAGCCTCTATCGGGGGAGTTGGGGGGGAGTGGCAAGGGATTTGTTTGGGGTGGGGCGCTCCCCGAAATCAAAACCACCTAACAGATAGAAAGCGCTTGAGATCAGAAGCCACAGATTTGTCGATTTACCGTTATTGTCCCAACTTCTGATCCGTTTTGGTAACTATAAACGTGCTCAAGTATTGCGCCTGCCTCAATTACTGGCCGAATACCTTCAAACGTACAGTTTTGCTTAATTACCGCCATTTCCATAGAAGTCGGTATTGACTGCACATCGGGGGTAACTTCGTATAGGTAACGGAGTATATTTCCTTGTTCTTCAACACGCAGCAGTGTCGTTACTTCATCGACTCGCCGCGAGGGGACCTCAGTCGCCACCTGCCGCAATGTTTCTTCAAGGCCTTGCGAACGCAGTATCCCCTCTATGCTTAGCGAGATTAACTCCGGTTCGTTTTCCGTCCTCTGCACCATGCCTTCGATTGCGTTGTCACCTACATCTGTAAGCACTTGTCCGATTCCTAATAGAAAAACCCCGAAAATGACACCAGTAATGTTGAGTACAAAACCAGCCCAGCCGGATTTGGTGGCTTCGAGTGGTTGCTTGAAGATCAAAACAAGGTTAGCAAAAGGAACTAAGCCCATCCAAGCGCCGCTGCCCTCTCCGTACGCATTCACGGAGCGCGCGTGGGCAAGAACTCCGTAAACATACCCAACCGCTGCAATAGCAAGGAAGATCGTTGTTGTGAGAACCCAATAAACCTCATTTTTCATCGCCTCAAACGTCAGGAGCCAAGCTAATGGTACTGCAGATATTAGCACAGCAGTTGCAGCAGACATGATGAAATATGGTACGCGGCNCAGAGACCAAATTGCATCACTACGAACTCGCAAGGCTACAATGAACCCGACAATAAGAAGGCCCAGCCCAAAGAGAACCAATACACCCTCGTTTTGGTTCGTCAATGAGATGGCAAAATCTTCTAACATACCAATTCCTTTTTCAACACTCTCGCCGGTTGATTTATGCGGCGCAACAACAATTGCGTTCAGAAGGGAATACAAGAGCCTCCGTCCGGCCTATGGCGCGCATTATAATCGTGAGGGCGCTTCGCTTCCTCCCCCAGATCCGTGCCCTGCCCTCTTGTTTGCTCACGCCGTAGGGTGTGCGGTTTCCGCGCACCGTTATAACGTTCCGGTAAGCGTGAGGTGGATTTGTCTGGTGGTGGAGTGGTGCGCGGGGACCGCACACCCTACCGGGTGTAGGATGGGTCCACACAGAAAAACCCCCGACGTTTCTGTCGAGGGTTTTTCAATTTTTGTAACGTCTTGACGTTTTTACCAGTCTTCGCGGGTAATGATCCGTGTTTTAACTGACATTTTCATCGCAGCGAGGCGCAGGGCTTCTTTGGCGGTGACTTCGTCGACGCCGTCGATTTCGAACATGATACGGCCAGGTTTAACTTTGGCGACCCAACGGTCGATGGAGCCTTTACCTTTACCCATACGAACTTCGATGGGTTTGGCTGTCACAGGGACATCAGGGAAAATCCGGATCCATACACGGCCTTGACGTTTCATGTGACGCGTCATGGCACGACGAGCGGCCTCGATTTGACGTGCGTTGATACGATCAGGTTCAATGGCTTTAAGTGCCCACTGGCCGAAATTGATGTCGGATCCGCCTTTAGCCAGACCGTGGATACGGCCCTTAAACTGCTTGCGGAACTTGGTGCGTTTAGGTTGAAGCATTGTTCATCCCTCCCCTTAACGATTGCGCTGAGGGCGTTGTGGACGTCCGCCACCACCCTCTTGCATTTCAGCCATGCGACGATCGTGTGCTTGTGGATCGTGCTCCATAATCTCGCCTTTGAAGATCCAGACTTTGATACCAATGATACCATAAGCAGTCATCGCTTCTACGTGNGCGTGATCAATGTCGGCGCGAAGNGTGTGCAAAGGCACGCGGCCTTCACGGTACCATTCGGTCCGNGCNATNTCAGCACCNCCAAGNCGNCCAGCGCAGTTGATACGAACACCNANGGCACCCATACGCATTGCGTTCTGAACGGCGCGCTTCATGGCACGACGGAAAGAAACACGGCGTTCTAGCTGCTGCGCGATGTTCTCGCCAACAAGCATCGCGTCGATTTCCGGCTTGCGAACTTCNACAATGTTGAGGTGCAATTCGGAGTCAGTCAGCGTTGCAAGTGCTTTGCGCAATGTTTCGATGTCTGCACCCTTTTTACCGATGATAACACCGGGGCGGGCTGCGTGGATCGTAACGCGACACTTCTTGTGTGGACGCTCGATGATTACGCGCGAAATACCGGCCTGAACCTGATTTTTCTTAACGTAAGCGCGGATCGCCAGATCTTCGTGCAACAAGTCGCCGAAGTCTTTGGATGTCGCATACCAGCGGCTGTCCCATGTACGGTTGATCTGCAGACGCAGACCGATTGGGTTAATCTTATTTCCCATTAGGCTTGCTCCTCATCTGCGGATACCTGGCGGACAGTGATTGTCAGCTGGCTGAACGGCTTCAAGATTTTGCCGAACCGGCCACGTGCGCGTGGACGACCACGTTTCAGTGTCAGGTTNTTACCAACGTAAGCTTCGACAACGANNAGATCGTCAACGTCTAGACCGTGGTTGTTTTCGGCATTCGCAATAGCGGACTGAAGACATTTCTTCACGTCGCCTGCGATACGCTTCTTGGAGAACGTCAAATCTNTTAGCGCTTTGTCGACCGGCTTGTTGCGGATCATCTGTGCTACCAGATTAAGTTTCTGACCAGACGTACGCATCATTTTTGATACGGCCTGNGCCTCGTTCTCNGCGACGCGACGGGTGTTTTTAGACTTNCNCANAGNTTATNNNCNCNNCGCTTTTTTATCAGCCGCGTGACCGTAGAATGTACGTGTCGGGCTGTATTCGCCGAATTTCTGACCAATCATTTCCTCGGTAACGTTTACCGGGATATGTTTGCGGCCGTTATAGACACCAAACGTCAGTCCAACGAACTGAGGCAGGATCGTAGAGCGACGCGACCAGATTTTGATTACTTCATGCTTGCCGGACTCACGGGATTTCTCAGCTTTCTTGAGAACGTACGAGTCAACAAACGGACCTTTCCAAATAGAACGAGCCATAGCTTAACGTCCCTTCTTCTTAGCGTGACGCGAGCGGATAATAAGCTTGCTGGACGCTTTGTTTTTCTTACGAGTTTTCGCACCTTTAGTCGGCTTGCCCCAAGGGGTAACCGGATGACGACCACCGGATGTACGACCTTCACCACCACCGTGGGGGTGATCGACCGGGTTCATAACAACACCACGAACGGATGGGCGGATGCCCTTGTGACGGTTACGACCAGCTTTACCAAGGTTCTGGTTGCCGTGNTCCGAGTTGGANACAGCGCCAACAGTGGCCATGCATTCCTGACGAACCAAACGCAACTCGCCCGAGGACAAGCGGATTTGAGCGTAACCACCATCACGACCAACGAATTGAGCGTATGTACCGGCAGCACGTGCAATCTGCCCGCCTTTGCCTTGCTTCAACTCGATGTTGTGGATGATTGTACCGATAGGCAAGCCAGTGAAAGGCATTGCGTTACCCGGTTTCACGTCAGCCTTGGCCGATGCGATAACTTTGTCACCAACTGCGAGACGCTGAGGGGCCAGAATGTAATTCTGAACGCCATCTTCGTAACGAATCAGTGCGATGAAAGCAGTTCTGTTCGGATCGTATTCGATACGTTCCACAGTTGCCGGCATATCAAACTTGCGACGTTTGAAATCCATGATGCGGTAGAGGCGCTTTGCACCACCACCTTTGCGACGCATAGTGATCCGTCCGGTGTTGTTCCGACCGCCCTTTTTGCTCAAACCCTCTGTGAGGGATTTGACAGGACGTCCTTTCCAAAGCTCCGAACGGTCAATCAGAACCAACCCACGTTGGCCTGGCGTCGTCGGTTTATACGACTTTAGTGCCATTTTATCTGTCTTCCGTTGTATTTCAGGCNAGTGCCTGAATTGAGTATACCGCCCCGAAGGTCGGCGAGGAAAAACGGCCCCCGANGGGACCGCNTAGTAATNTCGTTAAGGCTTAAAGGCCTGTGGTCACGTCGATGGTGTTACCCTCTTCGAGTGTCACATAAGCTTTCTTNATGTCTTTACGTTTGCCGAGTTGCCCCTTGAAACGCTTGACCTTGCCTTTGGTGATCGAGGTATTAACCGCTTTCACCTTAACATTAAAGAGGCTTTCTACAGCTTCTTTGATCTGAGGTTTATTCGCATCGATNGCTACTTCAAAAACAACAGCGTTATGTTCGGACGCCATAGTTGCTTTTTCGGTGATGATCGGCTTGCGGATCACATCATACTGTTCGGCTTTGCTGCTCATGACAGGCGTGCCTCCAATGCTACGACGGCGGCTTTTGTAAGAACCAGNGTGTCGCGACGCAGAATGTCATAAACATTCGCACCGGCACTTGGCAGTACATCAACGCCTTCGATGTTTTGTGCAGCGCGGGCGAAGTTTTCATTCACTTCCGCACCATCAATGATCAATGCGCGTTTCCAGCCCATATCCTTGATCACAGTGGCCAACATCTTGGTTTTACCATCGGACAAAATTGCGTCCTCGATAATAACCAGCTCACCAGCAGCAACCTTTGCAGACAAAGCATGTTTCAGGCCGAGGGCGCGAAACTTCTTGGTCAGGTTGTGAGCATGGCTACGCGGGGTTGGACCCTTGTAAACACCACCACCACGGAAGATCGGCGCATTGCGGGAACCGTGACGAGCGCCACCAGTACCTTTTTGGCGATAGATCTTCTTGGTCGAGTAGCTGGTTTCCGAACGGGTTTTCACTTTATGAGTGCCCGCTTGGCGTTTGGCCAGTTGATAACGAACCATGCGGTGCAGAATGTCTGCGCGTGGTTCTAGCCCGAAGATCGCGTCAGACAGTTCAATCGAACCGGCTTTCTTGGCGTCGAGTTTGATTACATCAGTTTTCATTCTTCAACGCCTCCTTCAGGGGCTTCAACAACCGCAGCTTCAGTTGCAGACGCACGAATTGCCGCTGGCATTGGTAGACCTTCAGGCGCGGATTTCTTAACCGCATCCTTAATTGTCACCCAACCACCACGGGAACCCGGTACGGCACCTTTGATCATGATCAAGCCACGATCCGCGTCAGTTTTCATAACCTGCAAGTTTTGCGTAGTTACACGGACAGCGCCCATGTGACCGGCCATTTTCTTGCCTTTGAAAACTTTGCCCGGATCCTGACACTGACCAGTCGAGCCGTGCGAACGGTGCGAAACAGATACACCGTGCGTAGCGCGAAGGCCTTTGAAGTTGTGACGCTTCATAGCACCTTGGAAACCTTTACCGATGGATGTGCCTGCGATGTCCACATACTGACCGATCAGATAGTGGTCAGCAGTGATTTCAGCACCAACCTCGATCAGATTGTCAGCAGATACGCGGAACTCGGCGATTTTACGCTTCGGCGCGACGTTGGCCGCAGCGAAATGGCCACGCATGCCCTGCGATGTACGTTTAGCTTTTGCATTGCCCGCACCCAACTGAACGGCTGTATAGCCATCACGATCAGATGTACGCTGCGCAACAACTTGCACGTTTTCCATTTGAAGCACGGTAACAGGAATCTGTTGGCCGTCTTCTAAGAACAACCGGGTCATGCCCAGTTTCTTGGCGATTACTCCAGAACGCATAATCATAGCCTCCTAAAGTTTGATTTCGACGTCCACGCCAGCAGCGAGGTCGAGCTTCATCAGCGCGTCCACGGTCTGTGGTGTGGGGTCAACAANGTCCAACAGACGCTTGTGCGTCCGGATCTCGAATTGCTCGCGCGACTTTTTGTCGATGTGCGGGCCACGAAGAACCGTGAACTTTTCAATATGNGTCGGCAGTGGAATAGGACCACGAACCGTAGCGCCCGTGCGCTTAGCCGTATTAACGATTTCAGCTGTGCTGGCGTCCAGTACACGGAAATCGAAGGCTTTAAGCCGGATGCGAATATTTTGACTCTGCATTTTGGTGCCTCTGTGGCTGCAGTGAAATTAAACGTGACCGAGGATCATACCTCGGTCACATGACGAAGTGCTCGAGTTTGCTTACTCGATAATTTTGGAGACGACGCCCGAACCGACTGTGCGGCCACCTTCGCGGATCGCGAAGCGGAGTTTGTCTTCCATCGCGATTGGTGCGATCAGTTCAACGTCGAACTTCAGGTTGTCGCCCGGCATTACCATTTCCACGCCTTCAGGCAGGGTAACAGCACCGGTAACATCCGTGGTACGGAAGTAGAACTGTGGACGGTAGTTCTTGAAGAAAGGTGTGTGACGGCCACCCTCTTCTTTTGTCAGAATGTATACTTCTGCTTCGAACTTGGTGTGTGGCTTAACCGAACCCGGCTTAACCAGAACCTGACCGCGTTCAACCGATGAACGGTCGATGCCGCGAATAAGAACACCAACATTGTCGCCAGCTTCACCACGATCCAGCAATTTGCGGAACATTTCAACGCCGGTACAAGTTGTTTTGATGGTGTCTTTGATGCCAACGATTTCAAGTTCGTCGCCAATGTTAACCACACCGCGTTCAATACGACCTGTTACAACAGTACCGCGACCGGAGATCGAGAACACATCCTCGATTGGCAGTAGGAACGGCTTGTCGATATCGCGCTCTGGCTGCGGGATGTAGCTGTCAACAGCTTCCATCAGCGCAATGATGGATTTTTCACCAATTTCAGGATCGCGACCTTCAAGGGCTGCAAGGGCAGAACCCATGACCACAGGAATGTCGTCGCCCGGGTAACCGTATTCAGTCAGAAGCTCACGGATTTCCATTTCAACAAGCTCAAGAAGCTCGTCGTCGTCGACCTGATCAACTTTGTTCATGTAGACAACCATGTACGGAATGCCAACCTGACGACCGAGCAGAATGTGCTCGCGTGTCTGAGGCATAGGGCCGTCGGCTGCGTTCACAACCAGAATGGCGCCATCCAT
>JAESQH010000037.1 GCA_016765235.1 Paracoccaceae bacterium | reverse complement strand
CCGAACTGTCGGCAATTTCCATCATGTTGCCAAGATAAAGCACCATGATCCGTGTACTAATATGCTTCACAACAGAAAGATCATGCGCGATGAAAATCAGGGCGAGGCCCATTTCTTTTTGCAGCTCTTTTAGCAGATTAACCACTTGCGCCTGAATGGAAACGTCCAACGCGGAAACGGGCTCGTCGCAGATAATCAGCTTGGGTTTCAATATCAAAGCCCGAGCGATTCCAATGCGTTGGCATTGTCCGCCAGAAAATTCATGCGGGTAACGGTTGACCAGATTTGGCAACAAACCAACCTTCACCATCACCTCTTCAACCATC
This sequence comes from Paracoccaceae bacterium, assembly GCA_016765235.1. Lineage (GTDB taxonomy): Bacteria > Pseudomonadota > Alphaproteobacteria > Rhodobacterales > Rhodobacteraceae > NORP23. Next base: position 16,545 of record JAESQH010000037.1, on the reverse strand, counting down.
CTTTTTATTTCGGCCTTCGGCGTTTTTGGGTGGTGGGTTTTGACAGGCTCGGCGATGATTTCACCGATGTTCATGCGTGGATCGAGGCTGGCCAGCGGATCTTGGAAAATCATCTGAACTTCTTTACGGCGCGACCGCATTTCCTTGTGACCAAGTTTCAGAAGGTCTTTGCCCAGCCACAAAACCTGTCCGGATTCCGCCGGAATAAGGCGGATAATACCGCGTGCCAGTGTGGATTTTCCACAACCGGATTCACCAACAATCCCAAGGGTCTCGCCAGCTTTCAGATCAAAACTAACACCGTCAACAGCCTTTAGAGTATCGGGCTTGGTCCAAGGCATTGCACCTGTCGGTGTGACCTTGAAATAAACCTTCAGATCGTCGACCTGCATAATAGTTTCGTTGCTCATACCAAGCCCTCCTTGGGAACATTGCAGGCCCGCATATGGCTTTTATCGCCACCACTGTGAACAAGCCCCGGCATTGTTTTCAGGCATTTTTCGATGGCAAAACGGCAGCGCGGAGTGAACGGGCATCCTGCAGGCATGTTCATCATATTTGGCGGGTTGCCGGGAATCGTGACTAACTCGTCCAACTCCGAATCCACACGAGGAACCGCGCTCATCAGACCTTGGGTATAAGGGTGTGTAGGGTCAGCATAGAGGGATTCCGTAGTGGCAACCTCCATCACCTGCCCGCCATACATCACGAGGGTGTCATCACTATTACCAGCCACAACGCCAAGGTCGTGCGTAATCAGAATGATGGCCGTGCCAAAGTCCTTCTGGATTTCGGCCAACAAGCGCATAATCTGGGCCTGCACCGTAACATCCAGCGCCGTTGTCGGTTCGTCCGCGATCAACAATTTAGGCTGACAAAGCAGCGACATAGCGATCATCACGCGTTGGCGCATACCACCAGAAAACTCGTGCGGGTACATTCGAATACGGTTTTTGGCCTCGGGTATTTTCACGGCGTCCAGCATGCGGATCGATTGCTTGATCGCTGCGGATTTCGAAAGGCCGTTATGGTGTACCAGCACTTCGGCCATTTGGTCCGATATGCGCATATAGGGGTTAAGGCTGGTCATAGGGTCTTGGAAAATCATCGCCATTTTTTGGGCGCGAATGGCGTTCAGCGCGTCGCCCTTCAGCCCAAGAACCTCATCCCCCTCGAACCGCACGCTGCCCGTTGGTGTACCATTTGGGGCCAACAATCCCATCATCGCAAAGACCGTTTGGCTTTTGCCAGAACCGGATTCACCAACGATGGCTAATGTTTTACCCTCATCAACTCTGAAACTGACATTGTTGACAGCGCGAACAGTCCCATCCGGTGTCGAAAACTCGACGCTCAGGTCTTTAACTTCAAGCAAGCTCATGTGCGACTACCTATCTTTCGGGTCCAGCGCGTCACGCAGACCATCGCCAATGAAATAGAAACAAAACAGGCTGACCACGAAGAACGCCAGCGGGAACAGCAATTGCCATTCGGTGTCATACCGGATGGTGCCCGCACCCTCGGATATCAGCGCGCCCCAACTGGTGTTGGGTTCTTGAACGCCAAGGCCAAGGAACGAAATGAAGCTTTCGGTCAGGATCATGCCCGGCACCAAAAGGGTCGCGTATACGGCCACCACGCCTAGAAGATTAGGCACGATATGGCGAGTGATAATTTTGAAACTGGATACACCGGTTGCCCGCGCCGCCTCGATGAATTCCTTGTTCTTGATGGAAAGGGTCTGCCCACGCACGATCCGGCTCATATCCAGCCACGCAAGAAGACCGATACCAATGAACAGCATCCCGATGGAGCGGCCAAAGACGACAAGCATTAGGATCAGCACAAACATAAACGGAATGGCCATCAGGATGTCAACGATACGCATCATGATCTGGTCTGTGCGACCGCCAACGTAGCCTGCAACAGCGCCGTAGAGTGTTCCTACAGAAACTGCGATGGAGGCGCCAACCACACCAACCATCAAAGAAATCTGGGTTCCCTGCACGACGCGTGAAAAGATATCGCGGCCAAGATCGTCAGTTCCAAAAAAGTGACCGGACGCGAACGATGGCTTACCCAATGTAGCCGCTGACCCCATAACCGCCCAATCGATTTCCTCGTTTGACCAAACTGCGAAGAACGGACCTACGAAAGAGAACAGCACGATCAGCGTCAGAATAACAAGACTAACAACCGCTGCCTTGTTATGCATGAACCGCCGCCTCGCATCTTCCCAGAGNGAACGACCAGCGACAGCATTTAGACCGGATAAAGTTTCAGCCATTTCAGCGATTTTATNTTTGTCTGCTACAAGCATTTTCAGCCCCTTANTAACGGATCTTAGGGTCGATCCATGCGTAAAGCATATCGACAAGTAAACTGAACATAATCGTCAAGAAACCAACCAGAATCGTAATCCCCATCATCACTGAATAGTCACGGTTCGTGGCCGAGTTCACAAAGAAATACCCCATCCCACCGGTCGAGAAATAGATGTCGATAACCACCGAACCCGTAATCAAGCCAACGAATGCGGGCCCCAAATAGGAAATCACTGGCAGCAGCGAAGGCTTAAGCGCGTGGCGCAGCAATATCGTGCGCGACGGCAAGCCCTTCGCTTTCGCGGTGCGAATGAAGTTACTGTTCAACACTTCAAGCATGGAAGAACGCGTAATCCTCGCAATCGACGCCATATAACTGGTGGAAAGCGCGATCACCGGCATAATCATGTATTCGATCGATCCGCCGTTCCACCCCCCTCCCGGAAGCCAGCCTAGCCATAGGGTAAACGTAATNACCAGTAGCGGGGCCATNACGAAGTTNGGCAAAACCTGTGCGCCTATGGATACACCAACTGCGAGGTAATCAATCCATGTGTTCTGGCGAATAGCAGCAATCGCGCCCAGCGGGATGCCGATACCGACTGCAAATACGAAGGACCAGAAACCATATTTCAGCGTGATCGGAAAGCCTTGGCCGATAATCTCGTTGACGGTGCGGTCTTTGTATTTGAACGAGGGTCCGAAATCGAACTGCGTCACCACGCTCCAGACGTAATTGAACATCTGGCGCCAAAGTGGCTGATCAAGGCCGTACTTTGCCTCAATGTTTGCCAAAACCTGTGGCGGTAGCGGGCGTTCCGATGTGAATGGCCCACCCGGTGCAGCGTGCATCAACAGGAAGGATAAAACGATCAGGATCAGCATCGTCGGAACAGCGATTGCTATCCTTTTGATTACGTAGTTCAGCATGTCGCAAACCTATGAGAATTTTCCGTTCGGCGTATTGTCCCGAACTGACAAAAGGCGAAACACCGCGCAGGATATGCGCGGTGCCTCNGTTTCAAATCGAGTGGNTANTCGGCAACCTTATAAAGNTTACGAGAATACCAGTTCTGCTCGACGTTGTTTACAGGCCAGTTCATTAGCGACGTATTCAACATCATCACACCAGTGTAGTGATACACAGGAATGACAGGCATTTCGTCAGCCATGATCTGCTCAACGCGCGTGTAGTTCGCCGTTGGGTCAGATTGCGTTTTGGCTTCAGCCATCAACGCATCAACNTCAGCGCTNTTAAACTTGCCGTCGTTGTAACCGGAACCGGAAGTAACAAGATCGAGGAATGTAGATGCCTCGTTATAGTCACCACACCAAGCGCCACGTGCCAGATCGAAATTCTGCTGGCCGCGTGTTTCAAGGAATGTTTTCCACTCCATATTGGCCAACTCAACTTTTACGCCAAGTTTCTGTTTCCACATCTGGGACATCGCAATAGCGATTTTCTTGTGACCCTCTGATGTGTTGTACAGCATGTTGAACGACAGTGGATTGTCAGCGCCGTAACCAGCATCAGCCAGCAACTCNACAGCTTTCGCATCGCGCTCGGCTTGTGTCATGCTTGCGTAAGGAACGTCAGGAACCTCAAACCCGGCAGTTGCGCCCGGTGTGAAAGTGTAAGCCGCAAACTGGCCACCCTGAAGAACTTTATCTGTGATTATGTCACGATCAACCGCCATCGAGAGTGCTTGACGAACACGTACATCCTTGAACGCTTCCGGACCGGAATCCGATAGGTTGAATGTATAGTAGTAGTTACACAGACGCGGGAACGACATCGCTTGGTCAGGGAACTCGGCTTTTAGGCGCGGGTACTGACCTGCTGGAACTTCTGTACGATCCAGTTCACCGGCAAGATAACGTGTAAGTGCTGTGTTTTCATCATTGATAACCAACGTCACAACTTTATCGATGATTGTCGCGTCATTATTCCAATACATTGGATTGCGCTCACGAACCGAACGTTCCATTGCTGTTTGCTCGGTTAGAACATACGCACCGTTTGATACGATATTGCCCGGTTTAACCCAGTCTGAACCAAACTCCTCAATCACCCATTGTGGCGACGGGAAGGTGGAACCGTGGGTTGTCATCGCCGCAAAATATGGCAGTGACGCAGTAAGGCGCACTTCAAGTGTAAGATCGTCGATTGCAGTCACGCCAAGTGTGGACGGGTCGGCTTCGCCGGACATAACAGCGCTGACACCTTCAAGCGACATGATTTCAGCGAACCACTGGTATGGGGACGCGGTTTCAGGATCTGCCAAGCGGCGCCATGCGTAGACGAAATCGCCAGCCGTTACCTGTCTGCCGTCAGACCATTTAGCATTGTCACGCAATGTAAATGTGTAAACGTCTTTCGCCTCATTCGTGGTAAAGCCAGTTGCTACACCCGGAATAAGGTTTCCGTCGGCGTCCTGGTTCATCAGACCTTCGAAAAGGTCGCGCACAATGTCAGCGCCGCTTACGTCTTCAACAATTTGTGGATCAAGTGATACGATTCCGTCCAATAGACGATACGTAAATGTTTGATCATCAGCCAACTCTTCGCCCGTCACCGGGTGCGTTGCTGCGGCGAACACGGGTGCCGCTGCGATGGACGCAATTACGAAGCTTGCTGCCAGTGATTTGGCAAAATAGCTCATGTTATTTCCTCCGTTAGGTTCAATTTTTTTGGATTGTGCGGCTTTAGCTTTCCGCCAGAACCATATTTTCTGCACAAACCATCGTAGCAGACTGCCTCACAGTCACATCGCTTACAACTATTTCCCTGACGTAAAGTTGAAAACGTTGATAATTTGACGTTTTTCCAACCTTTAGGTTGTAAATAAACCGAACATACCGTGAAAATTACAAACGATCTCGCAAACTAAACCAAAGCATGGCGAGAATCAAAAGTGGNGTNCGNATGCNNGCNCCNCCCGGAAANCGNGNTNTNGGAACATTTGCCATNATATCGAAACGNTCCGCCGTGCCGCTTATCGCCTCTTCCATCAGTTTTCCCGCCAATGTCGCCATTGCCACACCGTGACCGGAATATCCAGAAGCTGATAGAATATTGGGGCTTAAACGTCGGAAATCCGGCATACGGTTCATGGTAATTCCCAACGTCCCACCCCAAGCATAATCAATGTGGGCGTCGGCCAGTTGCGGATAGATTTCCAACATTGGTTTACGGGCTTTTTCGGCAAGGTTTTTTGGGAACCTATATCCGTAACTCTCACCGCCTCCAAACAGCATGCGGTTGTCTTCGGATAAGCGGAAATAGTTTACGACAAATTTGCTGTCGGCAATCGCAATATCATCTCGGATCAAGTTTCGGGCCATCTCCTCGCCCAAAGGTTCGGTGGCCACGATAAAGTTGTTGATCGGCATTACCCGCGCTGCGACCTGCGGTTCCAGATTACCAAGATATCCGTTCGCCCCCAGCGCCACGAATTTAGCGGCAACTTTGCCTGCTTCGCTGATAACCTCGGCTGGTTCGCCACGTCTAATTTTGGTCACAAGCGTATCTTCAAATATCCGTACGCCAGCCGCCTTGCATGCCCTCGCCAGCCCCAACGCGAAATTTAGCGGATGCAAATGCCCGGCACCCCAGTCCATGGAACCACCGCAATATGCGTCACTCCCGACCGCCGAGCGAAGCGAGGCCTCCTCCATGTATTCGATCTGCTCGTACCCATACTCGGTTTGCAGTTTTTCGACATACGCTTGCGTATGACGCAAATGTTTGCGCTTCAGCTCCGCGTGCAGAACGCCCGGCTTGTATCCGCAGGCAATGTCGTGCTTCGCAATCAAGTCGCGAACGGTAGACTTCGACTCCTCGCCCATATCCCAAAGCGCACGGGCGTGATCTTTGCCGACCATCTTCTCAAGATCATCCTGCTCTACGCGTTGACCCGATCCGACCTGCCCACCATTGCGACCCGATGCCCCGAACCCCAGACGCTGGGCCTCCAACAATATCACTTCATACCCGCGCTCCGCCAAATGGAGCGCTGTAGACAGGCCCGTATACCCTGCCCCAACGACGCAAACATCGCATATTTCGTCACTGGACAGCGCCGGAAATTTGTCCAGTAGCTGTGCGGACGCTGCATAGTAAGACGCCGGATATTCCCCGGCGCGATCATTAACAGTTAGTAAATCCATTAAACGTTCAGAAGCAGATGCTCCCGCTCCCACGGGCTGATGACTTCAAGAAATGCCTCGGCCTCGTGACGTTTGACAGCCTTGTAAACACGGCAAAACTCTTCACCCAGAATTTCTGCCAATTCCGGCGCGCCGTCAAATAGATCGAGCGCCCCTAGCAGGCTTCGTGGCAAGGCACGGGGTTGTTCATACGCTTCACCAGTTTGGGCGTCACGCGGTTTCAACCCTCGTTTCATACCCAAATACCCGCACGCCAGCGAGGCCGCCAGCGCCAAATACGGGTTCGCATCCATACCCGAAACACGGTTTTCGACCCTACGCGCGGCAGGGCTGGAAATTGGAATGCGAATACCCGTGGTACGATTGTCCGTACCCCATTCCAGATTGATCGGCGCAGAACCAGACGCCACGAAGCGGCGGTACGAATTTACGTACGGTGCGAAAAAGCTGATGGCGTGGGGGATATATTTCTGCTGACCGGCGATGAAATTATAGAACAGTTCGGTTTCCTTGCCGTCCTTGTCGCTGAAAATATTCTCCCCGTTTTCATCCAGAACGGATTGGTGGATATGCATCGCACTGCCCGGTTCGTCTTGCATCGGTTTGGCCATGAAGGTTGCGAAACAATCGTTTTTTAACGCGGCCTCGCGAATAAGGCGTTTGAAATAAAACACCTGATCGGCCAGTTTCACCGCATCGCCATGCACGAGGTTAATCTCGATCTGGCCAGCGCCGCCTTCCTGAATGATCGTGTCGATTTCCAGTCCAACGGCCTCCGAGAAGTCATAGATGTCGTCGATTACTGGGCCGTAATCGTCCACCGCCATCATTGAATAAGCCTGACGGCTAACCACGCGACGCCCCGTGCGCCCCATCGGTGGCTCGATCGGTTTGGCAGGGTCCAGATTGGGTTTGGTCAGATAAAACTCGATTTCCGGTGCTACAACGGGCGTCCAACCTTCGGCTTTATAGAGGTCCAACACGCGTTTCAGAACGTTACGAGGGATAACACCAACCGGATTTCCCTCCAGATCGTGAACTTCGTGGATAACCTGTATCGCCACGTCATCTGACCACGGCACAGCCACGGCGGTGGAATAATCCGGCGTCAGAACCATGTCGGATTCCGTCCATTGGTCTTCGATCTCCATATCCACGTAGTCACCGGAAACCGTCTGGTAAAAAATCGACAGTGGTAAGAACGTATGATCTGAACGCGCAAAAGTATTGGATGGCATTGCCTTACCGCGCGACATGCCGACCAAGTCACCGATGATGCATTCAACCTCTTCGACGCGACGGCCATCCAGCCATTCCTGCGTCACCTCTGGAAAGCGCGAGACGTATTCTTGTGATTTACGAGCCATGGTAATCTTTCTCGGAATTGTTTTGTTTATCGGACGCTTAGCACCGGAACTGTCGCCAACAGCTCAACCCGATGCGAGACCCCGCCCCGCAGTGTCGCCTCGATGTTACCCATCCCGCGCGTACCGATCACGATCATATCGGCGTTGCAATTCTTGCTGCATTTCACAATCGAACGTGCAACTGGCCCTTTGATAACTTCGGTATCGACATTGGTAACACCACTTTTTTCCGCACGCACTTTGGCATTAGTCACAATATCCGCAGCCATTTTTTCCAGAATGTCTTTGTTTCCGCCAATAATATGTTCGGCATCCGCGTATTGCAGCAGACCTTTAGGCAAGTTCTGGCTTTTGAGCACATATAGAATACGTAATTTGCGACTCATCGCAGCGGCGATAGAAGCTGAATAATCAACCGCTTTAAGCGCATGGTCGGAGCCGTCAACGGCCACAAGAATAGTTTTAATCATTTATTCGTCCCTCTTAATATTTCATTAATCCACCGTTACGATGGCATGTAATTGGTCGTCTGAATAGGTATTACGAAAACACGAAGTGTCAAAGCCGCCCGATCTCGACTCCCTTAGCCCCTTTCTTTTGCGCCAGCAGGCACAACCAGTCATGGGCAACTGTCGCAGCAGCCAAAGCGGTAATTTCGGCGTGGTCATAGGGCGGTGAAACCTCCACCACGTCCATGCCAATCAAGTTAAGCGACCCAAGCCCACGGATCAATTCCAGTGCTTGCCAACTGGCCAACCCGCCCATCACGGGCGTTCCGGTGCCGGGCGCAAAAGCGGGGTCGAGACCGTCCACGTCGAACGAGATATAAACCGGGGTATCCCCTGCGCGTTCCTTGATGATTTTCAGGGCCGCATCAACACCGTTGCGATGCACCCAAGGCGCGGTCAGGATTTCGAAGCCGTGATCGCTGTCGTTATAGGTCCGCAAGCCGATCTGGGTGGATTTGGTCACGTCGATCACGCCTTCCGCGGCGGCGCGGCCAAACATAGTTCCATGGTCAATACCACCGTGATCCGCCCACGTATCGCAATGCGCGTCGAACTGGATCAGGGTGATCGGACCGTATTTCTCGGCGTGGGCTTTCAACAGCGGGTATGCGACGAAGTGATCACCACCAAATGTCAGCATTTTGGCACCGCTTTTGATAATCGCCGCGGCGTGTGCCTGAATGTCTATGGGAACCGTTTCGGGATGGTGCGGGTCGACCATACAGTCGCCCCAATCGATGACAGACAATGTTTTGAACGGGTCAAATCCGAACGGGAACGCCTCCAGTTCGGCCAACTGCACCGACGCCTCTCGAATAGCACGCGGGCCAAGACTGCAGCCGGAACGATAGGTGACGGAACTGTCGTAAGGCACACCGCTGACCACCACGTCTACACCCTCGATATCGCGGGAATAGCGGCGGCGCAGGAAACTAAGCGCTCCGCCATACTTCATCTCGGCCCAACGCTCGTTGTTGCCTTTGGCGCGAAATGCTAGATCACCAGTGCTCATGTTTTTACCTTTTTGCGCATGAAGTACCACGAAATTGAAATGCCTATGGCTACCACGACGACGATCAAAGTGGCCAGCGCGTTGATTTCCGGAGTCACGCCCAGCCGGACCTTCGAGAATATCACCATCGGCAAAGTGCTGGCTCCCGGACCAGATACGAAACTGGCGATCACAAGATCATCAAGCGAGAGTGTGAACGAAAGCAACCAACCCGAAATCAGCGCAGGTGCGATCATCGGCAGCGTTATATCAAAGAACACCCGCATCGGTTTTGCACCCAAATCTGACGCCGCTTCTTCGATTGAATCGTCCATATCCACCAGACGGGATTGTACGACAACGGAAACATAAGCCATACAAAACGTCGTGTGGGCGATGATTATCGTTAACATGCCACGGCCAGCGGGCCAGCCGAATGTGGCCTCCATCGCGACGAACAATAACAGCAGTGACAGGCCGGTGATAACTTCGGGCATGACCAACGGTGCGGTGACCATTCCAGTTAGCAACCCGCGCCCACGCACCTGTCCAAAGCGGGTCAGGACCATGGCCGCGATGGTTCCCAGAATTGTCGCTAGGCTTGCGCTTATGAACGCGATTTTCAAACTGATCCACGCCGCACCAAGGATTTGCGGGTCGTTCAACAGCTCCCCATACCATTTGGTCGACCAGCCGCCCCAAACCGTGACCAACTTGGATTTGTTGAAGCTGAAGATCACCAAAGACGCGATGGGGATATAAAGGAACAGGAAGCCGATGAAGGATACTATGGGCAGGAAAAGGCCACGTTTCATGTGTCCGCCCCCTTCGATTGTGCGAGGCGCAGCAACATAATCGGGATAACTAACAGCACCAACATGGCAATCGCCACGGCCGAGGCCACAGGCCAGTCGCGGTTAGAGAAGAACTCGGTCCACAAGACTTTACCGATCATTAACGTATCGGGACCACCTAGCAGAGCGGGGATTACAAACTCGCCAATCGCGGGGATGAAGACGAGCATCGAGCCCGCAACAATCCCCGGCATGGACAGCGGAATGGTGATGCGGAAGAACGTCGAGATCGGGCGCGCACCAAGGTCGGCGGACGCTTCCAGCAATGAATCGTCCAGCTTCACAAGGTTCGCATAAAGCGGCAAGATCATGAATGGCAGGTAGGTGTAAACGATGCCGATATAAACGGCGACATCGGTTTGCATGATGATTAACGGCTCGTTAATCAGGCCGATCTTCATCAGCATCGCATTCAACACGCCCTTTGTTTTGAGGATGCCAATCCACGCATAAACACGCAGCAGGAACGAGGTCCAGAATGGCAGAACTATCAACAACAACAAAAGCGATCGTTTCGGTTCAGGGCTACGGGCTATATAATAGCTCATCGGATACCCGATCAGCAACGCCAGCACGGTCGAGAAGAACGCGATTTTGATCGAAGACCAGTAGGCGTTGATATATAAGCTATCCTCCCAAAGGTAAGCGTAGTTCCCGATTGTTGCTTTGATCGACCACCCATCCGGCCCTTGCACAAATAACGGCGAATACGGCGGGCGGGCGATCATTGGATCAGCGACGGAGATTTTCATCACCACCAAAAACGGTGCCAGAAAGAACACAAGCAGCCAAATCATTGGCACAGCAATTATCAGCATCCGGCCAGTCAAGCCAATCCGTGCCAAAAGTGCTGCGGTTTTGCGCCAAGGGGAGGATGCTTGAAAGGCGCTCATGCGGTTAGGACAATGCCGGCGGCGTTGCTCCAACTAAGGAAAACCTTCTCGTCCCATTTGATCGGAACATCGTCGTGCAGCAGGTTGGATTTGGTGACTTTCAAAGTTTTGCCGCTTGCCAGTTTGACGCGATAGATGGACAGGTTGCCCAAATATGCAACCTCCTCCACCTCGCCTTCAACGATGTTTGCGGCCCCTTCCGGTTTGTGGCGGGTCACGGCGATCCGTTCGGGGCGAATGGCGATGGAAACAGCCTGATTGGCTTTCAGTCCTGCGATTGGCGCCACCAGAAGATCAATCCCTGCCTCGGGCGATTTGATCCGTAACGTATCCGACACGGCCACATCAACTGTGCCCTCAAACATATTCACCGACCCGATAAAATCGGCAACGTATTTGGATTTCGGGTCTTCATAAATCTGCGGTGGCTCGCCGACTTGCACGATTTTGCCGTCTTTCATCACACCTATGCGGGTCGAAAGGGTCATCGCCTCTTCTTGGTCGTGGGTCACAACAATGAAGGTCGCACCAAGGGATTCCTGAATGTGGATCAGCTCGAACTGGGTTTCTTCGCGCAGCTTTTTGTCGAGAGCGCCGAGGGGTTCATCCAGCAACAAAAGTTTCGGCTGCTTGATCAGGGATCGTGCCAAAGCTACCCGTTGTTGCTGCCCACCAGACAATTGATGCGGTTTGCGCTTGGCAAAATCTTGCAGTTTCACGAGGCGCAACATGTCGGACACCCGGTCCATCGCTTCGGCTTTGGGCACGCCCTCGCGCAGCAGGCCGTAGACCACGTTCTTTTCAACCGACATATGCGGGAAAAGGGCGTAGGCTTGGAACATCATGTTGGTCGGGCGATCAAATGCAGCGATATTCGCAACGTCCTGTCCGTCAATTTCGATTGAGCCGGATGTAGGTGTCTCGAACCCTGCCAGCATCCTCAAAAGTGTAGACTTACCGCAACCGGATCCACCTAGAAGACAGAACAACTCGCCTTTGTAGATATCGAGCGATATGTCGTCTACGGCCGCGAACTCGCCAAATTTCTTGGTGATGTTTTTGATGCGTATAAATGGCTTCGCTGTGGCGTTTTTCCACGGCTTGGCATCGGCAGCTAGGGATGGCTCGGCCATCGGACCTCCGGAAATATTGGGGAAGCAGGGCGCAACACTGCGCCCTGCGATTGTGCCTTACTGACCGGTTTTCACCTTGGTCCACAGACGTGTCACAACGCGGTCGGTGCGGGCATCGTAAACTTTCGAGCCCCACAATTTCGCGCTTGCCGCTTCTGTCGGGAAGATGCCCGGATCGGAAGTGATATCCGGATCAACCATGGGCATAGAGGCCGCGTTACCGTTCGCATACCAAACATAGTTGGTGATATCAGCCGTGATCTGCGCGTCCATGATGAAGTTGATGAATGTGAGCGCATTATCAACATGCGGCGCATCCACGGGGATCGCCATCATGTCAAACCATTGCAACGCACCCTCATCCGGGATCACATAACCGATTTCCACACCATTTTCAGCTTCTTCCGCACGGTAAAGCGCTTGGAATACATCGCCGGACCAACCAACGGATACACAAATGTCCCCGTTTGCCAAATCATTGATGTACTGCGAAGAATGGAAATACCGGATGCTTGGGCGGATGGTTTCCAGCAATGCGGCCCCGGCTTCAAAATCGGCCTTATCGGTGGAGCGAGGGTCAAGACCCAGATAGTTCATCGCAGCCGGAATGATCTCCGTCGGGGCGTCCAGCATGGTCACACCACAATCCGCCAGTTTGGCGACGATTTCCGGGTTGAACACTAGATCCCAGCTATTAACCTCGTAATCCTCGCCCAGACGATCGGCGATGGCTTGAACATTATAACCGATGCCGGTGGTTCCCCACATATAAATCGTGGCGTATCCGTTATCCGGATCATAGATCGCCGCACCTGCCATCAGGTCAGCATCCATATTCGCAAGGTTAGGCAATTTCGATTTATCGAGCGGCTGATATGCCCCCGCCGCAATCTGGCGCTGTAAGAAGTCCGAAGTCGGCACAACAACGTCATAACCGGAACTACCAGTCAGCATCTTCGCTTCCAGAACTTCATTGGAATCAAAGACGTCATAGACAACTTTGATGCCTGTCGCCGCCTCGAATTTCTCGATTGTGTCCTCGGCGATATAGTCGGACCAATTGTAAACATTTACAACATTTTCCTTCGCCGCGACTGCGCCAGCAACAACCGTAGCGGCTGTTGCGAGTAGAATAGTACGTTTCATTATAGTCTCCCTAGTTTAATTCAATTGCCACGTTTCGGGCTTATGTTTGTATTTTGGCACCGGATTTACTTTATAAATCAAGTGTTTTTTAACATTTGTAATCGTCACACAACCTCAAGGTAACTGGCAATCTCGAAATCCGTCATTCTTGCGGCGAAACCTGCCAGTTCTTGCCGCTTGGCCAAGACATACACCTGCCGCATCAAGTCAGGATACATCGAGGCATTGATTTTTCCTTGCTCAAACAACGTGATCGCCTGCCCCCAGTCAGTTGGCAGCTGCGGCATCTCAACGGAATAAGCGTCGCCGACGATCGGATCAACGGGGTCACGTCCCGCTTCGATACCTTCCAGCGCAGCCCCCAATACAGCGGCCAAAATCAGATACGGGTTCGCATCTGCGCCCGCCACGCGATGTTCAATCCGGCGCGCCTTGGCCGGCCCACCCGGTATGCGGATCGCAGCGGTGCGATTTTCATATCCCCAACAAATACCTGTTGGCGCATGGGCACCGGGTGCCATGCGTCGATACGAATTCAAATGCGGCGCAAAGATCAAACCGGACTCCGGCATCGCGTCCATCAACCCGCTGACCGCGTGATGCATCGCGGGCGTGCCTTCATCGCNGCCATTGTCAAAAATATTGTTGCCGTCGCTGTCCANCACACTGAAATGNACNTGCAAACCACTGCCNGCCAANTCCAGATACGGCTTGGCCATAAAAGACGCGGCGAAACCATGTTTACGTGCAATTCCCTTAACGNACCGTTTAAAAAACGTCGCATCGTCAGCCGNCTTCATCGGGTCGGGGCAGTGCATAAGGTTAACCTCGAACTGCCCCGTGCCATTTTCGGCGATCGCCGCGTCAACTGCAATATCATGGCTTTCGCAGGCATCATAAACATCCGCGAAGAACGACTCGAAGGCATCAATCTCGTCGATAGAAAGGACATTATCCCCTTCCAATCGCCGCCCCGTCACGGGCGAGCGTGGCGACAACGGCCGCGCCTCAGCCGGATCAGTCAGATAAAACTCCAGCTCCATCGCAGTCACTGCGGTCAAACCGGCGACTTTGTACCGGTCCAAAACCCGCGCCAGAACCTGTCGAGGATCAACCGGGGACGGTGCGCCATCCTCCTGCCACATCCAAAGCGGAACCATCGCAGTTGGCCGTTCAAGCCAGTCCATCGGGATTAAACCGCGCCCCGTGGGTCGCGCAAACCCGTCAGCATCGCCAGTATCAAACACAAGTGGATTGTCGTCAGTGTCAGTGCCCCAAATGTTAACCGTGCTGGTCGAAAGCGGCATCCGCGCCCCGTCGGTCAAAACCTTCTGCGCTTGTGCAACCGGCAATCGTTTACCGCGCCAAACGCCATTCAGGTCCACCACGGCAGCGCGAACACTGCAAATGTCCGGTTGACTTTCCAACCACTTCATCGCGTCAGTCGACGTCATGCAAACTCCAAATTTCTACTATGCACCATGGGAATGCCGTAAGCGCCGACTGTCAATCGGATTCTCGCCCGCCCAGCAAAAATCCCTTGGTTACGACACGAGTTTAGGGCTACAACGGGCCAATTCTAATTTGCCCAAATACTCAAATTCAACCAAGGCCCGATAAAATGAAACATCTATGCTTTTTCACCCTCGGGTTACTTTCGATATTTTCACCAGTATATGCGCAAGAACCCCTACAGATCGGGTATTTCAACGAATGGCCACTGCCAGCACATTACGGCCAAACATCTGGCGCTTACGACGAAGTCTTGGGCGCAGAAACGCAGTGGACGGCATATGATTCCAGCACCTCTATGTTCGCAGCATTACAAACAGGCGACATTCAGATCGCACTTTCCCAAGGTCTGGTCCCATTGCTGGTAGTCGCCACGGCTGGCCTCGATTTCAAGATTGTAGATATCGCCGTATCCTATCCCGCTAATGAAAATTGCTTCGCACATCCGGATCTACAGTTTTCCACGAATAACCCGACGGTCTTGAACGGTGCAACGATCGCACTTGCGATTGGCACAACCGCGCATTTCAATTTAAACCAGACGTTAACGAATTTTGGCATCGACCCGGCAGGCGTGGAAATGATCAACATGGCACCCGCACAGGCCGCGGCGGCGCTTACCATGGGCAAAGTCGATATCGCCTGTGGTTGGGGTCCCGCTCTGACTACGCTGCAAGATTTTGGCACAGCGCTACTAAGCGCAGAGCAAAAATCCGAAATCGGCATCAGGAATTACGACGCGATCGTCATCCGCTCCGATTTCGGCCGCGAAAATCCCGAAGTGATCGCAAAATTCCTTAAAGTCACTGGCGAGTTGAACGCAGCATACACAGCCAACGCCAAAATAATGATCCCGAAAATTGCAGCGCCGCTGAACATGAACGACGACACCGTCGCCAACTCGATGCAGGGTTTCGTGTTCCCCAATACAACTGCGAAGCTTGGCGAAAGCTGGCTGGGTGGCGGTGTTCAAGCCCATCTAAAACAACTGGCTGACTTCTTTGTCATTCAGGGAACGATGGATAAATCCTTGGATAGTTACGCCGACACGGTTGACGTAAATTACCTGCAAACAGCCGCGGATTTACCACTAATCGACGCAGATTAAAGTATATACCGTTCCTTGTGGCGGATTTGCCCCCTTGCCTTGCCGCACACATTAATTGCATTAATCTGCATGTATAAATATAAGCGCCCTTAAGGGTCACAAAATTTAACGGGAGGGCGGTCGTCAAAATGACCAAGCATCACCAGCCACAACTCGATACTTCGCCGCATATTAGCGACGAAATCCGCCACACCACATGTTATATGTGCGCGTGCCGCTGCGGTATTAACGTCCACCTTCGTGACGGAAAAGTTGCCTATATTGAAGGCAACAAGGATCATCCGATAAACAAAGGTGTGCTTTGCGCCAAGGGTTCGGCGGGCATCATGCAGCATTACGCACCCTCGCGCCTGCGCGCCCCGATGAAGCGGGTCGGCGAACGTGGTGAAGGCAAGTTTGAGGAAATTAGCTGGGACGAGGCCTACGACATCGCCACTGGTTGGTTAAAGCCTATCCGCGAAAATGCCCCTGAAAAGCTGGCATTTTTTACAGGTCGTGACCAATCGCAATCGTTCACAAGCTGGTGGGCGCAGGCGTT
>JAESQH010000036.1 GCA_016765235.1 Paracoccaceae bacterium | reverse complement strand
AGCGGCACACAGCGCGGCACGGCGTTCGGCATCCAGTCGGGGGTCATTCCAGCGCGTGCGAGCTCTGCTACACGGATGGCCATGTGCAGCCCGCCCAACGCATCGGGCATACCCGCGAGAGTAGCCGCCACAACCTCCAGAGGAGACTTTCCAAATGTTACCACTCGAACAACTTCACCCGGTCGCAGTCCATTTCCCGATCGTTCTGACACTGTCTTTGGCCGTTCTGGACATCATCGCGTATTCGCGCGGCGTGCGTCTGGGCGGGCGTGGCGCTTATGCCAATCTTTCCGCCGGTATTGCCACCGCAGCGGGTCTATTCGCGCTGGTTGCGTTCTTTTTGGGCGATGCGGCGATTGATATCGCTATCTCACGCAAGATCGACCCTGCAATTCTGGAAACCCATCAGGATTTGGGTATGTTCACCGCCTTCGCCCTTGCAGCATGGGGCGCGTTGCGCGCGTATGCTTGGTGGCGCAAGATCGACCTTTCGGCAAATCGGGCCTATCTGGTTCTGGCCGTCGAGGTGGCGTTTGTCTTTCTGATCCTGACGGTGGCCTATTTCGGCGGTCAGCTTGTCTACGACTTTGGCGTGAATGTCGCACCAGCGCTTGCCAAACCATGAGCCCTTCAAGCGTTCCGTTCGGACGCGGGCATATGTACGCAATCCCGGCTTTCTGCGCGGTGCTACATACGGTAAACACGAGTGGGTCCGGCGGGGATTAACATAATGACACGCGTGATGGGGCTGTTGCTGGCTGCCATCGTAATGGGAATGCTGGCCCAAGGAATGACTGGCCTCTTTCCGCACCTCTTGGCTCCAAAATAAAGAACGGATAATAAAATGACACTGTCTGACGTCAGCTTCTTCAGCTTATTGTTCTCGTCTTCCAAAGCCCGCAGTTTACGAGCATCCGAAACCTCCAAGCCGCCATACTTCGATTTGTATTTGTAAAATGTGGCCTGCGAGATGCCATGGCGGCGGCAAACATCTGCTGTCCGTTCTCCAGCCTCTTGCTCTTTCAAGATGCCCCCTCTCGGGACATTGCTGCGCAATACCCTGCCGGGCAGCGAATAATCTGTTCTTCCGTGAATCACTCCTTCATTTGTCCGTCCTTTTGTTGGCCGGACTCTACATCAAAATGAAGGGATTTTAGGGGCGCAGGTCAGAACGTTTTAAGTCCTGTCCAACAGAACCGCTTATGCGCAAACTTGGTTAACAAACCCT
The DNA here is from genome assembly GCA_016765235.1 of Paracoccaceae bacterium. Classification (GTDB taxonomy): domain Bacteria; phylum Pseudomonadota; class Alphaproteobacteria; order Rhodobacterales; family Rhodobacteraceae; genus NORP23. The sequence continues at coordinate 48,258 of JAESQH010000036.1, read as the reverse complement.
GAAAATNCCGCGGATTTCTTCCTTTGCATAAATACTCGCCCGAGCNAAGCGAGGCCCGGCCCAACCGAACAGGGCGGGAGTATCCCTATCGCCCACTCAACTTCGCGTGAACTTCATCCAGATCAATCTCTTTCTTCGGCCCGGCGCGCCCCGGATTGCGGTCATACTTAAACAAACGAAAATCGCGTTGGTATATCTCGAACATCAGGTGCATCGACAAATCGTCGAAATAATCTTCCACCGGAAAGGCACGTTTGGGGCCGTGGCCCTCGCTTTCGTTAAAACGTGGCATAGAAGCTAGATCGACAGGGTGTTTTTGGTCTATCTCGGACAAAACCTTGCCCATACCATCGCCGAAGTCCTCGGTCGAAATGATACGGTTAAACTTCCCGCCGTTGGCGATGAACGTCGAAATATGGCCAGACGTAGCCGACCAGTGGATATCCGGATCCATCGGTTTGCGGAACTTTATGGTGTCACGCACAAACAGCAAGAACCGCCGGAAAGAGGCGATCTGGTCGAACTCCCCCTCAACATCCACACCGTATTTACGCACCAGCATCGGAACCAAATTTCCCCGATACCGCTTGCCGTTGCGCTGAATGCCGGCGATCTTGTCGAAATACGNAGATAGAACCCGCGAATAGGGGTTGCGAACGCAGGTGAAAGAATAGGTTTCCTGTTCGGTTACACGCTGCTGGATCAGCGGCTTGCTATCCTCGATTCCCCATTTGTGGATACCGGAGATCGCATCGTGAATGTCCCCGTCAAAATACTCGCCGTGGTCGCCGTAATACATCACCTGCCCGATGGTCGAACAAGCGCACTTAGGGACTACTCGATAAACAACCGACTCACTTTCGGTCATCCAGGTGCCTGGAAAGCCCATGGAATTCTCCTTAATACCTCGGGGTTTTGTAGCCCGCACAACCTTGTGGTGCAATAGACCGTTGCGCAGGTGGAAATTTATTGCGCAATTCGTATGTCCCGCCTTCAATATCGCGATGATCTACATTACTGTTTGCTGCGGTATATCTGGAAAGGCCTCATGGCAAAAATCTGTTTCCTTCTTTTGTGTCACAAGAACCCCGAACTGATCGTCGAGCAAGCCGAGATGCTGTCGGCCAGTGGCGACTATGTGTCGATTCACTTCGATGGGGGTAGCAGCCTTGCGGATTTTACGATCCTAAAGAACGCCCTGAAAGATAATCCCAATGTTTGTTTCGCGAACCGTGTGAATTGCGGTTGGGGGGAATGGTCGTTGGTGCAAGGCACGCTAAATGCGTTGCGTTTGGGCCACAAAACATTCCCCGAGGCCACGCATTTTTACATGCTTAGCGGGGATTGCATGCCGGTCAAACCGATCAAGCATATGCATTGGTTTCTTGACGATAGCGGCAAAGATTATATCGAACATAACGACTATTTCGAAAGCGACTGGATCAAGGTCGGCCTAAAGGAAGAACGCCTGATCTATCGCCACTGGTTTAACGAGCGTGGCAACAAGGCGTTGTTTTATGCGTCCATGAAAACCCAGCGTGCGCTGGGATTGGGGCGGGAATTGCCGGAAGGCTTGCAAATCATGATCGGCTCGCAGTGGTGGTGTTTGCGGCGTTCTACAGTATCAAAGCTGTTGAAATTCCTGACGGAACGACCAGACATCCTGCGGTTTTTCAAAACCACATGGATCCCTGACGAGACGTTTTTTCAAACGTTGGTGATGCATCTTGTTGCCAATTCCGAAGTTGAATCCAGAACGCTGACGTTCCTGTCATTTTCCGATTACGGCATCCCGACTGTATTTTACGGAGACCATCTGAATTTTCTGTTGTCGCAAAACTACCTGTTTGCTCGCAAAATATCCCCACAGGCCGTTGATCTGAAAAAGGCGCTGGCGGATAAGTTTCGCGACGGCAAATCTGCCGATATCGGGCCAGACGGGAAACGCCTGATCACCTATCTTAATGCACGCGGACGAACCGGCCATCGGTATGGTGAGCGGTTCTGGGAACGCGGCAGCCGTGTCGGGCGACAAAACACTTTGCAAATCGTATTGTGCAAAAAGTGGCACGTGGGCAAACAAGTGGCAGAGGCCGTTGCGAAAGCCAGTAAAATCCAGTCACTGGGGTATATATTTGATGAATCCGGCATCAATCTGCCCGATCTAGGGCATCTGGAAGACACTCGCGTGAAACGAAATCGCCATCGCCGCGCATTTTTGAAACTGTTGTTCGAACGCCTTGAGACTGGCAGCCTAACCATCTGCCTCGACCCCAGAAATCTGGAAACCATTGCCGATTTTGCAGACGATCGCTGCCAAATGCGGGTGCTGGATGTTCAGTGCAGTTTTGATGACGGCTATCTTGAGGGTCACGCTCAGCGCATCGGGTTGGCGGACAGCAATATCAGTGCGGAGATGCGAGGTTCGTTAACTTCCGCGCTGCAAAATAATATTCGCGCTGATCAGGATAGTTTACAAGAAATGGGACTGCCTGCGCTATACATGATCAACGAAACCGCGAGCGACGAGGCCAACGGGGTGGCTTTGGCCAGTTTTATGAAAATCTCGACCCCGCGCGCTGAAAAAATCGCCCAGTCTTTGACTTTTGAATAATGGAGGCCGACATGCCTTATGAATACGACGACCAAAACATTTTCGCCAAGATACTTCGGCGTGAAATTCCGAACGACACGGTGATGGAGACTGATTTCACGCTGGCCTTTAACGACATTAATCCAGCCGCGCCAAACCATATTCTGGTAATCCCGAAAGGGTTCTACGTGAACTACGACCATTTCGCATCCGAGGCCACGGACGCCGAAGTTGTCGATTTTACCCGCGTGATCGGCGCAATTTCGCATGCTATCAAAGCGGCACCTGCGAATGGTGGCAATGGATACCGCTTAATCACGAATGCAGGGCATGACGGGGTTCAGGACGTGCCGCACATGCACATGCACATTATCGCCGGTCGCCGTCTTGGCCGCATGATTCAGCCCGCATAATTTAATAAGGAGACTAAGATGCCTAACGATGTTACCGAAACTGAAGAAGTCACCAAATCCAGCATTCCATGCGATGGCGGCGGCGAACACCCGCGCGTTTGGCTGCAAATTCCAGCGGACAAAGGGTTCGTTGAATGCCCGTATTGTGACAAAAAATTCGTTCTGAAATCCTGATATGGCATTCGGCAAGGGGCACCATCTGCATCTTATAGACGGCTCGGGGTTTATTTTCCGGGCGTTTCACGCCTTGCCGCCATTGACGCGCAAGTCTGATGGCATGCCTGTCGGGGCAGTCGCGGGCTTTTGCAATATGATCTACAAGATGGTCGAGGATAACCACGGCCCCGACGCGCCGACCCATGTAGCAGTGATTTTCGACCACAAGGGCAAGACGTTCCGGTCTGCAATTTACAATGATTACAAAGCCAATCGCCCTCCTGCACCCGAAGACTTGGTACCGCAATTCCCGCTGATCCGCGACGCCACCCGCGCCTTCAATCTGCCCTGTATTGAAATGGAGGGGTACGAGGCCGACGACATCATCGCCACCTATGCCGTGCAAGCGCGCGAAGCTGGCGGACGTGTGACGATCATTTCGTCCGACAAAGACTTGATGCAACTTGTTGGCGGCGGCGTTGAAATGCTGGACGCGATGAAAAACCGGCGTATTGGCATCGAAGAAGTCGAAGAAAAATTCGGCGTTGGGCCTGACCGCGTGATCGATGTGCAATCGCTGGCGGGTGATTCCGTTGACAACGTTCCCGGCGCGCCCGGTATTGGCGTGAAAATCGCCGCGCTGTTGATTCAAGAATATGGTGACCTTGATAACCTGCTGGCTCATGCCGAAGAAATCAAACAGCCTAAACGCCGCCAGACATTGATCGAAAAGGCGGACCAGATCCGCATGTCGCGCGAATTGGTGACGCTGAAAATCGACACCCCGGTGATTGAAAGCATCGACGAATTCGAAGTGCGCGAACCCGTGCCCGAAGATATTCTAGCGTTCATCGCCTCGATGGAATTTCGAACGCTGACGGCGCGCATGGCCGCAAAATTCGGGGTAGAAGCGCCTGTTATTGAAGACGTCACGCCCATTGCTGGCAGCACGGTCGATACCGCAGCGCTGACAGTGCCTGTCGATCATTCCAAGTATGAAACCGTTCGCGACGCCGAATCCCTGCAATTGTGGATCGACGCCGCTTATGCCCGTGGCTGGGTTGCGGTTGACACGGAAACCACTGGCTTGAACGAGATGGTCGTTGATCTGGTGGGGATTTGCCTGTCAGTCGAGGTCGGATCGGCCTGTTACATCCCGCTGGCGCATGTGAACGGGGTGGATGACCTGTTTGGTGGCGCGGAATTGGCTGAAGGGCAGATGGACAAGGCGTTGGCGCTAAAAATGTTGAAACCGATGTTGGAGGATCCCTCGATCCTCAAAATCGGGCAAAATATGAAATACGACGCCAAGATTTTCGCCCGTAACGACATCGTGATTGCTCCAATTGACGACACCATGCTGCTGTCTTACGCGCTCAACGGCGGCCTGCATCGACACGGAATGGATGCGCTTTCCGAGCGCTACTTGAACCACACGCCGATCCCGATCAAGACGCTGCTCGGGACCGGAAAATCCGCGATTACCTTTGATAAAGTGCCAATCGGCGACGCCGCGCCCTATGCCGCTGAAGATGCGGACATCACTTTACGGCTGTGGAAATTGCTGAAACCAAGGCTGGCGGCGGATGGAATGACCACNGTTTACGANACCATGGANCGCCCGTTGATACCCGTATTGGCGAAAATGGAAATGACCGGAATCAAGGTTGATCGTGACCACCTCTCGCGCATGTCCAACAACTTTGCNCAGAAAATGGCNGGTCTGGAAGNCGANATTTACGAACTGGCTGGCGGCAAGTTTAACGTGGCTTCCCCCAAACAGCTTGGCGAAATNCTGTNTGACCAGATGGGGATCGANGGNGGCAANAAAGGCAAAACCGGNGCNTATGCAACTGGGGCCGATATTCTGGAAGATTTGGCCGCCGAAGGGCATGATTTGCCCGCCCGCGTGCTGGATTGGCGTCAAATGGCCAAGCTGAAAAGTACTTATACGGATGCTTTGCAGGGCCATATCAACCCTGATACGGGCCGTGTGCACACGTCTTATATTATTTCGGGGGCGACAACGGGTCGGTTAGCCTCTACCGATCCGAATTTGCAAAACATTCCGGTCAGGACTGAAGAGGGGCGCCGTATTCGCGAAGCCTTTGTGGCTGAACCGGGTAATGTGTTGCTGTCGCTTGATTATAGCCAGATTGAGCTGCGNATTTTGGCCCATATCGCCAAGATCGACAGCCTGAAACAGGCGTTCTTTGACGGGAAAGACATCCACGCTATGACGGCGTCCGAGATGTTCGGTGTACCGATTGAAGGCATGGACCCTTCAATCCGCCGCCAAGCCAAAGCAATTAATTTCGGAGTGATCTACGGGATTTCCGGCTTTGGACTGGCGCGCAACCTAAGAATTCCACGGGCGGATGCGCAAAAGTTTATTGATACCTATTTCGAACGTTTTCCGGGCATTCGAACCTATATGGACACCACCGTGGCCTTTGCGAAAGCAAATAACTACGTCGAAACCTTGTTCGGGCGGCGCATTCACACACCTGANATCAGTGCNAAGGGGCCGCACGCAGGTTTTGCCAAACGTGCGGCGATTAACGCACCGATTCAAGGCACGGCAGCCGATGTAATACGGCGCGCGATGATCCGTGTGCCTNACGCAATCGCGCATCTGCCTGCCAAAATGTTGCTGCAAGTTCACGACGAGCTAATTTTTGAGGTTGCCGAGGCAGCCGTCGAAGAAACCACGGCAATCGTCAAAAATATTATGGAGCAAGCCAGCCTGCCAGCAATAAAACTTGATGTTCCACTTGTGGTTGATGCGGGTCAGGGTGCAAACTGGGCAGAGGCGCACTAGCGGCGGCGATTCTGTACCGCCTATATTTTTTGCCGCGCCACTGTTTTGTTAAAAGGTTTTTATGTCTATGACTATTTTTCGCTCGGGCGGACTATTGGTATTGCTGCTTTTTCTCGCGGCATGTGCGAGTGGACCAGTGCCTGCGGACCAAATTAACGACCCGTTTGAAGAAACCAACCGCCAAATACACAAATTCAACAAAGCAGTGGATGATGTTGCGCTGGCCCCTGCCTCTGCCGTGTACGGGGCGGTTGTGCCNGAAGGCGTGCGTANCGCGATTGATAATAGTGCCAACAATCTGGCATTGCCAGGACAGACAGTTAACCATATTTTACAGGGTGAAATAGCGGACGCGTTGCAAACAGCGGCGCGCTTTACGCTGAATTCGACAATAGGAATTGCTGGGTTGTTCGATCCGGCCTCCGAATTTGGCTTGTTCGAAGTGCCTACGAATTTTGCGGAAACACTTCAAGTTTACGGGGTTGCCGAAGGCCCTTATCTGGAATTGCCGCTGATCGGCGGCAGCACCGTGCGTGGCACAGTGGGCATGGTTGTGGATTTTGCGATTGATCCGTTGCGCCAGTTTATCCCCTCGCCCCAGCGCGAATATTTGTTCCTTTTAAAAGGCGTCGATCTCGTCGGGGATCGACTTACCTATTCCGATTTGGTCAAACTATTACTATATGAATCATCAGACAGTTACGCGTCGCAGCGAATTTCCTATTTGCAAAACATGCGGTACAGTCTCGATACTGAACTCGTAATTGAAGATTTGGAGGATCCCTTTGCGTTCGATTACTAAACCCCCCGCGCTTTCGCGTCGCACCGTATTGGCGGGCGCTGGTGGCGTTTTGCTAAGTTCAACCCTCCCGACATTCGCGTTTGGATTGACCGAGGATTCGGCTGTGCAGTTCATCAAAGTGGTCATGGCCGACGTAGATAAAATCANCAATTCCGGTAAATCAGAAGCTGCAATGCTGGTCGATTTCGAAGTTTTTTTCCGCGGTTCCGCCGAAGTACCGTTAATTGCCAAAACCGCCCTGGGTGCGCCCGGACGGGCTGCCTCCAGCGGTCAGTTANCAGCCTATATNCGCGCCTTTCAGGGGTATATCTCGCGCAAATACGGGAAGCAATTTCGGGATTTCGCCGGTGCTGAGCTTAAAGTCGTCTCCAGTCGGGATTTGGGCGCCAAAGGGGTGCTGGTGACCAGCAAAGTTGATCTGCCAATCAGGCCGGATTACGACATGGACTGGTGGGTTATTGAAATAAATGGTCGCCCGAAAATGTTCGATCTGATCATTGAAGGTATTTCGCTGATATCCACTGAGCGAACAGAAATCGGTGCATTGCTGGAATCCTTTGGTGGGGACATCGACAAAATGACTGCGAAGTTGTTGGTTACCTAAAGGCTACACCAAATCGTCAGGGATATTGTAGTAAACCGCCAGACATCCTAAACGCGACGGAAGCTGGGCGAATTTGTCGCGCGCAAGCCGTTCACCCAGATCACCATTTGTAATAGACAGTGCGAGGTTGGAAATGACCGAATTTTCCAGCCCGTTTTCGGTATTGTCCCGGATCAGCTTCTTCTCCAACGCCTGACACGGGCCGTCGACTTCCTCATAAACCTGCGGAAACATGTACCCGCCTGCGAGAATCAGAGCTATGAGAATGAAAAACTTCACTATACCCACCCTTGCAGTTCATTTTCGATGATGCCCAGAAGGGCTGCGATGTGGTCGTCCCGATCATTTAGGCACGGGATATACGTGAAGGTTTTTCCGCCCGCGTCCTCAAAACTTTCACGGATTTCCTCGTTGATTTCCTCCAGCGTTTCGACGCAATCGGCGGAAAATGCGGGGGCTACGATGGTTATGTTTGTCTTGCCCGCCTTTGCCAGCCGCGCAACTTCTTCAACGGCCGCCGGTCCAACCCATTTTGTTGGGCCGAATTTTGACTGAAACGCGGTGATGATGTGACCGTCATCCCAACCCAAGGCTTCTTCTAACAGCCGGGTCGTTTTCATGCATTGGCAGTAATAAGGATCGCCCTCCAGAAGGTAACGTTCAGGGACCCCGTGGTACGAAACCATCAGATGGTCAGGTTTAGTGTCGAGTCTGGAATAAGCCTCGCGGATTGAAGTGGCCAAAACCGCAATATAGGCCGGATTATCGAAATACGCAGGGACGGTTCGAATGGCGGGCTGCCATTTCATCTTCATTAATGTGCGAAAAGCGTGATCATTGGCTGTCGCTGTTGTTGGGGCGGCGTATTGCGGATAAAGCGGGAAGAACACGATCTTTTCGCAGCCCTGTTCTTGCAACCGCCGGATTGCAGAATCAGTTGAGGGGTTACCGTAGCGCATGCAGAAATCGACCACGATATCGTCGCCGTATTTCGCCGTTAACGCGGCATTAATCTTTTTGGTCTGAGCGCGGGTAATGGTTAACAGCGGGCTTTCATCCAGCTCGTTGTTCCAGATGCTGCGATACGCTTGGCCAGATTTTGACGGGCGCAGGGATAAAATTATGCCCTGCAATATCGGTTGCCATTTCCAGGCCGGTGCATCAATCACGCGTTTATCCGACAAAAACTCACCCAAATACCGGCGCATAGACCAATAATCCGTCCCATCAGGCGTGCCGAGGTTTACCAGAAGCACCCCGACTTTAGCGCGCGCAATAGGGCGGTGGTCAGTTGGGGCATGGGTTAAACGGTTAACTAAATCAGACATCCGCGTCCTCGGGTTGTGGTTGTTTTAGGGGTATATACCCTTCAAACGTGATGTTGTCAGCAAGGAGCCGCGCTTTAATTTCTTCTTCAGGACTTCGGACGGTCCAGCAAAGAATCGGGACACCGCGTTCCCTTAATGCTGTTACAGGCGCCGCATCTAGACAACGGTGATCGTGGGAAATGAAGCACGCGCCTGTACGATCGAAATCAGGGATATTGATCACTTCTTCGGCGCGTTTACGCGGAAGCATCGGCCAGCGTTGAGCGTTGAAATCACTGGTCGTCAGACCGCGTGGAATGTTTGGGGCGATCGAGTACATCAAAGCTATAGAATGTGGATTGAACGACATCGCCACCGCTTCTCCCCTGTATTCCGCCAGTAATTCGGCCACACGCCGTTCTAGCCGCCCAACATTCGGGCCGAGCGCCCCATCTTGGTCTTTCATTTCGATCAGCAGTGGCACTTGACCGTTAACCAATTCCAGAAAGTCGGGCAGATCCATAATCGGGTCATTGCTAACTTTCAACCGGATCTGTCGAATTTCCGCTGCGGTGCGCATGTGGATCGGTCCGGATTCGTCCGTTATGCGATCAAGCATGTAGTCGTGAAACACGATCGCTTCGCCGTCGGATGACAACTGCAAATCCAGCTCGATCCCGTAACCGGCTTTTATCGCCGCCTCGAATGANGGGCGGGAATTTTCCTGCACACCGTTTGCCAAATCGTGCAATCCACGATGGACAATCGGCTCACCAAGAAAGCTTGTCGGCAGGCTAGTCAATCTGGAAAATGCCTTCGACTTCGACCGCCACACCAAGTGGCAGCGAGGATGAACCAACCGCCGCGCGGGCATGACGCCCTTGATCGCCGAACACCTCGACCATCAGATCAGACGTGCCGTTAACCACTTTCGGGTGATCAGTAAAATCCTGTGTGGCGTTGACGAAACCGTTCAGCTTGATCACTCGCACTNGTCGGTCAAGATCGCCACCACATGCGGCACGGACCTGNGAAATCAGGTTGATCCCGCAAAGACGGGCGGCTGCATAGGCATCATCCACCGAAAACCCGTCACCAAGTTTGCCCTTAACCAAACCGTCCGCATCCATCGAGATTTGACCGGAGATGTAGACCAGGTCACCCACCTGCACAAAAGGCACATAGTTGGCAGCAGGCGCCGCAGGATTAGGTAGTGCGATTCCAAGTTCGGCAAGGCGTGCGTCGAATTTTCCAGACATGAGATGCTCCGTTCAAAAGTTAGATTCGCAGGAACGCTACAAGGTATTTGCCAACAAATACATCCGAAAAATTACCGATTCACATAAGGTTTATTCACATAAAAAACCCCGCCACAAATGGGCGGGGTAAGGTGTTATGTCCTTACGGACATCAGGCGGTAAACTTTGTATTAGTCGCGCATCTCTGCACGGATTTGTTGGCGCAGAACATCGATGGGTACTTGCTTGCCCTCGCGTTTAAAGCTCCAATAAGTCCAGCCATTGCAGCTTGGCGCACCTTCTAACGCTGCGCCGACTTGATGGATGGAACCACGGGTGTCATGTGCAACCAATGTGCCATCTGCACGNATTTTAGCGCGGTGCCGGCCATTCAAGGAACGTAATTCTTCACCCGGTGTTAACATACCGCGTTCAACCAGCTGGCCAAACGGCACCCGTGGTTCGGCGCGTTTTGAACGGGTTACTTCAAGGGAACTGCGGTCATACATGCGTGTATTGTCGATACGTTTCTGCGCAACCTTGCGGTAGGCCGCTTCGCGTTCGATGCCGATAAAATGGCGGCCGAGTTTCTTTGCAACAGCGCCCGTAGTNCCGGTTCCAAAGAACGGATCGAGGATTACATCACCCGGAACGGTGCTGCCAACCAGAATGCGGTGCAAAAGGGATTCGGGTTTTTGCGTTGGGTGGGCTTTCTGGCCCGCGTCATTTTTCAGGCGTTCGTTGCCGTTACAAATCGGCAAAACCCAGTCGCTGCGCATTTGAATGCCTTCGTTGAGTTCCTTCAACGCCTCGTAGTTAAACGTGTACTTCGAGGCGTCGGATTTGCCGGCCCAGATCATCGTTTCATGGGCGTTCGTCAGGCGTTTGCCACGGAAATTCGGCATAGGATTGGCTTTGCGCCAGATAACATCGTTCAAAATCCAGAAACCTGCATCCTGCAACGCGGTGCCAACGCGGAAAATGTTGTGATACGAACCGATAACCCAAATCGCCCCGTTAGGCTTAAGAATGCGACGGGCAGCCTTCAACCAAGCGCGGGAAAACTTGTCGTAAGCTGCAAAACTGGCGAATTGATCCCACTCGTCATCACAGGCATCGACNTTGGAATTGTCGGGGCGGTGCAACTGACCCTTAAGTTGCAGGTTATAGGGCGGGTCCGCAAAAATCAGGTCTACGGAGCCTTCGGGAAGGCTGTTCATAACCTCAACGCAGTCACCTGCAATGATTTGATCTAGCGGAAGCGCGCTACGCGCCTCTGANTCGTTTGTTGTATTCATTTGTCTGCCTCGGACGTATTTTTTATATGTTTTATNGTTACGACCAAGATGATTCAAAAGTGATTCGCCGTCAATTTCTTTTTGAATCAATGGCTTAATTAATTCTCTTGATACAACATCTTGTGTANCGGTTTGAAGCTGACTCTATGGTGAGGGGTGACGCCAAGGCGGTTTAACCCCTCCTGATGCGCTTTTACGCCGTATCCGGCGTTTCGCTCCCAACCATAGCCCGGAAACTGTTGCGCTAATGTCACCATTATACGGTCACGTGTGACTTTCGCGATGATCGAGGCCGCCGCTATCGACACAGACCGCCCGTCGCCCCTCACAATCGCTTCGGCTTCGCACATCAAATGTGGCGGGATTTTGTTACCGTCGATCNAGGCGTAGGAGGGTGATTGCGGTAGGGCCTCCACTGCGCGGCGCATGGCGAGGAACGTGGCTTGCAAGATGTTAACTTCGTCTATCTCCTGTACCGTGGCGATGCCAACGCCGACCTGCGCGGCAGCATTAATCACATCAAACAACACCTCCCGCCGTTTGGCCGTCAGTTTTTTAGAGTCGTTCAGGCCTTCGGGAAGATCCGCCGGATTCAGGATCACAGCGCTGGCGACCACGGGGCCTGCCCACGGGCCACGGCCAGCCTCGTCTATCCCGCAGACGGGGAACTTGTTGCACACTTCTTCAAAGCTGTAATCGGGGGTGGTCATGTTTGGTCAATTGCCTTCTTTTTGCGAATTTTATACCAATGCAAGATACCGGACGTAGCCTGAACTAGTTTATCCCATAGTTATTCCTGTGTGTACCGGATTTTCCCGTTCAAATTCCATTGATTGATTGAAGGTTACTGTGTATTCAACACAAAAAATTGGAGAATGGCCGTGGAACAAAGTACAATTGGCAAATTTGTGGGTAAACATCGGATAAACCTTCTGAGGTTATCCTTCGTGATTGCCATTCCCTTGCTACTGTTTTCCAAATCCGTTTGGGATACCGGCGGTTGGCTTTCAGAAGGCGTTGATATGATAGGGTTATTCCTGATTATTACGGCGGTCTTGGGGCGGTTTTGGGCAATTATTTACATTGGCGGCCGCAAGAGCCACNTGGTTTTCCANGACGGTCNTTATTCTATCGCCCGCCATCCTTTGTATCTGTTCTCGACAATCGGGACCGTTGGTTTTGGCCTGATGATGGGCAGTGTTTTTCTTACGATTCTGTTGGCCGGAATTACGTTTCTAATACTTAACGCCACCGCCGAGAAAGAAGAGCATTTTTTGCGTGAAACGTTTGGTGATGATTACGATGAATACGCAAGTGGAGTTCCTCGTATCATTCCAAACTTTTCCTTATTCAAAACAGAAAAAACCTCAACTTTCTCTATCGCAGAATTGCGCAACAATATGTTTGACGCGTTAGTTTTCCTTGGCTTCATCCCATTGTCCGAAGCATTGGAGGCTCTTAAAAGGTTGGAAATCTTGGCTACCTTTCCGATATTCTGACAAACTAGGAATTTTGCATCGTTGGCTTGGGAGTTAAATCGCCAGTACCCGGTGGCGGCCACATACATTTATTTGTGGTGACCCCGAGAGGATTCGAACCTCTGACCTGCCCCTTAGGAGGGGGCCGCTCTATCCAGCTGAGCTACGGGGCCTGATGCGTTTCAATGCCTCTGGGTTGTTTATAAATTTTTGGGGCGGGTTAACAGGTGAATTTCCGCCTTTATTCATGAATAATGACACAATGAATCCTTAATTTTTCCCAAAACTCGTCACACTAATCCTTATATTTAAAAGCGCGAACAGGTCGGTAATCGGTTTTTTAAACCTGTAACCAGTACTTCATCGCATATTTGTGGTGCTTTTTTAGTTCTACAATTGGAAGCTAGCCGTATGTTGTAGCCCCTATTTATAGGTACGTACGGCTAGCGCCTCCACTATTTCACCNTAAGTTTTCAACGCTGCGCGCCCCTCNGGACCAATCGAATAAACNCCTCGCTCGNCGCGAATAAACCAGCCGTANTGGTTTTTTTGCAAGATCGATGGTGCTTTTGGTATCACAAGAGCTTTCGCCAATTCCGACGGCGCGCGCGGCCGTGCCTGCAATGCAACGGCAATTCGCAAGGCGTCCTGCCGATAAACCGTGATGATGGCACGGCGCGATTGTCCGCCGGTGTTTGGATCGCCAACACGGCGTTGAAACTCCAACAGCAAGGCCGATTTCCTTTTGGCGAGTCTGTGAATTTTATGTGCGCCAGGATCCGTATGCACGACAACCATAGCTTGACCCGAATCAAAACGAACGGAAATCAGACCGAGCCCCANGCGCCTGCATATTTTGANTGCGTCCTTTGCCCGTGCGGTCCAAGCTTTGCCTTTACCCGCGGGAACCGCGACATATACTGCATCTGTAATCCTTTGTCGCTCAATCCCCTGCATCAGCAAATCAAGCGACAACGACAACTTCAACTCGACAATCACAGGAGGATCGGTGTCTCGAATTGCCACGAGGTCGCAATCCGTGATCTCGGATTTAACTTCGTATCCCTGCTTTTCCAGGAAAGTCTTAACTGGCGCGTATAGGTCGGTTTCTTTCATGAATCGTTTACTTATATAAATGCGGCATTCGGAGTAATTCTCAACTCCGGGGTAGCTTCCCCTAACGTCTATCAGACACAACTACTGTTGCAACAACACATTTTCCATATCAGTACGCCTTGCTTGGCTNTCTATCAGCAATTTTTGAAGCGCGGTTAACGCGATGGCACCATTTAGTGATAACTTATCTGTCCCACTGCTCGAACCACCACCCAAGGGGAAATATTGCGCCCGGATTTCGGCGGCGAANCTGTTTNTTTTAACAANCNTCNCCCAATCNCCATTNAACCAATACGGCNTAACAATNGCNGCNNGCCTNACNGAGAACNGGTTTAACTGTNCAAGCGCACGTTCAAANNNNCCCATTCCTAGATANGCCTGGACCCGTAACTTTCTGGCTGCGTCACCTGCAACTCCGTTCAACANTACTACTGCGGTATCCGGTCTNTACGCCTGTATATTTGCAGCCGCCCCAATTANAATCGCGTCCAANTCGTTGCGTTGCANCATAGGCCGCAGGATTTCGATTGCAAAATCTGGCAACCCGACCAAAAGCAGTTTTGCGGCGATTTCCAGACGCAACTTGCCAGCGNCCTCGTTTTCAGAAATGAATCCGATGTATGTGTCCACGACCTCCGCATAACCATAACTTTGGTCTTCACTGACGGACAGGGCCGACAATATTTCTTCCGCAGTTTTCTGCAATAAATCTGCGTTCGATGAGTCACGTTCGATCTCCGCGACAAGCAGATCAATTGCTTCAGCTTCTCTTCCTTGTTTAGCCATCCACAAAGCTTCGAGCCGCCGCAATTCGCCGCCTTTTTGTGTGCCGCGCCAAATTTTCGCGCCAGTTCCGAGATCCATCAGTAAATTTTGTGGCGGACGTTGATTTTGTGTCAACTGAAGCGTTGCCAATGCGATCAATGCGTCTGTCGCAACCAGCGAATTGTCGTTGGCCAACGCAGTAAACGCCTGTGCAGCTTCGGGTGCGCTTCCCTCGGCCTGCATCAAGTTTCCGATAGCCAACTCCTGTTGGATCCCATGATCGCCCGGTGCACGTTCCAATATATCCACGACTTGGCGCGCTATTACTTCAAACCCTCTGTCAAGAAATGCAGATGCCAACCTTGGCCCCACCAATCGACGGATATCCGGCGGCAACTTTGCAAACGCGTCAACAATTGAAGGTTTGTCATCGATGCGCGCATCAACCGCGGGATAAGCCCCGACAAGTGCCCACAAACTGGCCACGCCACCGCATTCGATTGCTTTCGAAAGCGGCCCCCCATCTTGAACGGATTGGCCATCGACAATCGCCGCGATGTCCAACAACAAAGAATATTGTGCGATGTTTTGCCCACTTTCAAGCAGGTAACTTCGAGCCTCGACACCAAAACCATATCGCAAATATGTGCGGATAAGACGCTCGACTTCGGCGAAGTCAGGCTCGTCAAATTCCCCTAATAAACCTTGTCGAGCGCTCGACAATTCATCGAAAAAATCGTCGCCGCTTCCCCATGAAGCTATGTCCAAATCTTCTGGTGAAGGACAGCGGTCGTTTTGCGGACTACGGCCGCCACGCGCCGCTAATGCGTCCCGCATCAATACCGTTTGAATCAATATTTGGGGTTCGTCTTCCTCTTCTTCGAGTATCACTGGGAATTCTTCTGGCGCTACTTCTTGAACGATTTCTTGTTCCTGAACGATTTCATGGCTGGGCCGGTTTAAGTCCAACAGCCCTTGATCAGCGGCAAGCGTCAATTGTTGCAGCAAACTGTTACGTGCGACATCAACAGCTTCTTGCAACTCTTGATCAGTTTGGATTGTCGCGCTTGGTACCTCGCGAGTTCGATCAGTGCGCGAAACCCGTGGAGGAGCGTCCGGTTTCTGGGTTTGTGCCAGCCCGGACCCATCCATTTGCAAGGGGAAGTTCACACGATCTGGGCTGCTTACATAATAGGGCGCCCGCGGCCGTATCCACGACACAATTTCTGGCGGTCTATCGTTACCGTCTGGCTTGGATATCGCGCGCGATTTGGGTGTAAAATTTCGCGCTGGAGGCGTATTTATGGTGGTTTCGGACCTATCAACAATATCTACAACGATATACTTTTCCAGATATGCAAAAGCGTTCACCTCGCAATCGCAGCCGATATTCATCGTATATTTCGCGGCTGTTTTGCTTTGTTCTGAAAATGTCGATACCAATCTTGTTTTCGCAATACGGGCGAAAACTTTGCCATCTTCAAACTCCAAATTCTGACTTGTAAACACTAGCGAGGCGGAGTTTTGGTCGACTAGCAATTCCCACTCGCGATCTGGCGAGATTGACAGCACAAGGCGCGTGTACCCCTCGTGCTCACCGGAAACGACGGCGACTGGTTCACCGAGCGCTAAAACCGGTAACATGAATGCAAGGAGAAATGCCGACAACCCCCTCATGCAGCGGCCTGTTTAGTATCTTTCAATGCCTGTTCGAGGTCATCGAAATCCGGTCGCAGATGCCCAGGCGTATTTTGGCGCCCCACTTCCACACAAATGTTTGGAGAGTGACTATAAAGACTTGCAACCAGCACTTCACGGATCAGATTGTAGAAATTTTGATCCTCCTCCACCACAGATTGCACTTTGCTGGAAAACGGCGCGACCAACCCATAGGACAGGAACACGCCCAGAAATGTGCCCACCAACGCACCACCAATCATTTTTCCCAGCACTTCAGGCGGTTGATCGATTGAGGCCATGGTTTTGATCACACCCAATACGGCTGCAACAATCCCAAGTGCGGGCAAACCGTCTGCGATGGAGTTTAGGCCGTGACTGGAATGCAATGCATGTGTCAGCAAACCTTCGATGCGTTTATCCAATACCTCTTCAACTTGATGCGGATCATCATAGTTCATCGACGCGGAGCGAAAGGTATCGCAAATCAACTCCACCGCTTCTTTGTCGGCCTGAATCCGTGGATATGCGCCGAAAATGGTCGATTCGGAGGGCGTTTCGATGTGAGGCTCGATATCCGTCGGACTTTTCCGCCCAAGTTTGATCAAAATGAAAATCAGACACAGCAAATCCTGATAATCCTGCGGCTTCCATTTCGGACCTTTGAACACTTTCCCAACATCCATGACCGTATGCTTGATCGTGGATAGATCATTACCCAGAACAAATGCCCCGACCGATGCGCCCCCAATGATCATCATCTCAAAAGGGAGTGCGTACAGCAAGATATCCATATTTCCGCCAGCAAGCGTATAGCCGCCAAACACCATCACAAAGAGGATGATTATCCCAACTACTCCAATCATTTGTTCATCTCACATCTCGGTTTAATTCTAGTCCATTTTGACAACTGTTAGGCCCACATCGTTAATATCTCTCTAAGGAATCAAATTATTCCGTCGGCGCATTCGCATTTTTCCCAGCCATGACCACGCTTATGGAATAAGCTGCCGTCGGTGGCATTGCGGAAAGAATACCGGCCGCCGACTCCGGCTTCATCCGAGACAAAAACCCTGCCGCAAAACTGATTTCCATAGTTTCGAAAATGTCAGCCGCATTCTTGGCCTTCATCTTTTCGTAAACCAAAGTTAATTGTTTTAGGTCGTTTTCCGCAGCGTTATCAGCAATCGCGAGGGTGTCGGCCAGTTTCTGTTCCGCCTGCTTCAGCACAGCCAACTGTTGGGCAATCTGCTGTTCGACCAGATTTAGTGCTAGTTGCCGCTCGCTTATCTTAATCTCGCGTTCGGTAAGCTGTTCCTGACGGGTGCGAATCGATTCCAACAATGAGCCTATCTCGGGTTCCGGNGCGCGCGGCATGGTNNGNGCGNCAGANNCCGNGGGGNCNTCAGTACGCAACGCTATTTCTTGCGCAATNGCNACGCCACTGGTGCCCACCCGAATAACGGCAGATATCAGTAGGAACGACAATATAATATGCGTTGGTCTAGGGGCGCGTCGGGTGCTATTTGCCATCGATCAGCCGCCNTTCTTNCGGAATTTTTCGTCGCTTTGGATTGCATCCACCGCGCTCGTATTTTCATGCAATGTCGCCAAAAGCAGCTCCAACCGTCCTGCCGCGATTTCAGCCCGAGCAGTCATCGCGATCAATTCCTTCGCGGAGGCGCCCGTGGCGCGTTTTGCAACATCGACAGAGGCCTTCATGTCATTGACCTGTCGCGACAACGCGGTGATTGCGCCCCCTAACCCTGCGTCTAGGTCGGTTAATCCCCGAACGCGCCGCGCCAATATATAACAGTAAAATGCGGCGGCTGTTGTGCCCGCCAATAGCAATCCGTCTGCAATAATTTCCATAAACCTCACCTTTCTAGTTCAGTACAAACTCTGTAATCAGTAAATCCCGGACGTTTTCCTCGCCCACTACAATCTGCACGCGGCGCAACATTTGCGCGCGTAAACGGTTCATAGAGGCCGGATCCTCCAACTCGCTTTCCGAGACAGCCCGTAAAAAGGTGTTCAAAACATCCAGAATTCGGGGGCTAAGGTTTTCGACTTCTTTGGCAGCGGCCGGAGGAACTTCAAGATATGACTGGAACCGCAAGTGCCGTGACGAAGCGAATTTTCCCAGCGATATAATCAATGGGTCCAGCGCGACAAACGTTACATCCGATGCCATTTCTCCGCCTTTAGCGTCGCTCGTTGCCCCTTTTTCGCCTTCGGCAATAGCACCGCTCGAACCGGCCACGATTTCCGAATCGCTTCCAGCGCTTGGAAATATGCCTGTATAGGTCACAAAGAACGCCAAGCCGCCAAGGATGGCAGCGCCCAAAACCCCATAAACAAGGCCCTTCTTGCCCTTTTTGGGTGTTTCCTCGTTTTGCGACATTGCTAAGTCAGTCATGTTTCGTCCCGATTGCCGTTATTGTTACGAAATCTGTTTTAATCCGAATTTTGCTAACTAATTATTAAGGCTCCGCGATTCATGATGCCCAAGACCAAACTAGCGCCAGAATGGTGCTGAATAAGTGACGGGGATAGTCGGTGATACAAATTCTCAACTCGTGGAACATGCTGGAACCACAGAAGAAAATCGTTGTGGTATTGGCTGTAATTGCCACGCTTATTGCATTTATCGGTCTCGTGCGGGTGGTAAACACGCCTAGTATGGCGCTGCTGTATTCGGGATTGGATTCAGCGACGTCGGGCGAAATTGTTGCATCGCTCGAACAAAAGGCGATTCCGTTCGAGATTCGTGGCGACGCGATCTACGTTGATTCGACCGCGCGTGACAAAACACGATTGTCGTTGGCAACTGAAGGGCTGCCATCTAACGGTATCGCCGGGTACGAATTGCTGGATTCTCTGTCAGGTTTTGGCACCACCTCGCAGATGTTCGACGCGGCGTATTGGCGTGCGAAAGAAGGGGAATTGGCCAGAACAATCCTCGCTTCGGCACGAATCAGTATGGCGCGTGTTCATATCGCGAACGCGGTGCAGCAACCTTTTAGTCGCGGCGTCAAACCTTCGGCGTCTGTTACCGTTTCCGTAAGAAGCGGGGCGCTCGATATCGGGCAGGCTGAAGCGATCCGGTATTTGGTTGCTGCCGCGGTTTCGGGCATGGAACCGGAGCAAGTCGCCGTTATCGATACTGAATACGGGATCATTCTACAGCCAGGCAAGGCCAGCAATTTTAGAACTGGTACTGGCGAACTGGACGCTCGCGCAAAGGAGCTTCGCGAAAACATAGAACGATTGCTGACAGCACGCGTGGGCGCCGGTAACGCTGTTGTTGAAGTGATGATCGAGGCACAAACCAAAAGTGAAACGATCACCGAACGGATCCTCGATCCGGAGCGTTCTGTACCGATAAGTTCCGACAGTGAAACCAACACAGAAACCAGTTCTGGCGGGGCAGGTGGCGCTGTTACGGTTGCTTCTAACCTACCGGACACGGGCGATAGCACCGGGGGCGGGCAAAACAGCAGAAACCAGTCGCAAGTGCGCGAACGGATCAACTACGAGATATCCGAAACGGTGCGTGAGCGAGTGTATCTACCGGGCGATATCGCGCGCCTCAGTGTGGCTGTGTTAATAAATCATGAAACAATTGTCGGCCCAAACGGCGAAACCACCACATCGCCACGTTCCGATTCCGAGATAGCGGCATTTCAAGCCTTAGTGCAATCCGCCGTCGGGTTTAACGCAGAGCGTGGCGATGTGATTACCATTGAAACCATGCTGTTTCCTGAGCCACCGGTGCTTGGCACTGTGGCAAGCGCCAGCATCCTGTCTGCCTACGCATTCAACCTGCCGGCCATACTGCAGATGGCGGTGCTTGCGGTAGTTACATTGGCGCTAGGAATGTTTGTGGTTAAGCCAATATTAACTAATCCAACGCCGCAGTTGAACCGGCTACCGTTGGGGGTTGGGGCAACACTTGGTACCGGTACGGAATTTGGATCACCCAAGGCGTTAACAGAAATATCCGAAGTGCCCACGCTAGAAAACAAACCCAAAGACCCAGTGGAAATTCTGCGAGAGACCATTGCGCAACGGTCCGAAGAATCAGGCCATCTTCTGCGCAAATGGATCGAAACTGAAGCGCAGAAACAGACAGATCAGGTGAATTGATGGCCTCAATCAGACTTGAAAAATTCGCATACGTTCATCATTCGGAACCTGGCACAAAACTAGTGAGCCGTGAGGAAATTGAGGCCATCCGTAATGAGTCGTTCGAGGCAGGAATTCGCGACGGGGCAGCCGCCGCCTCCGAAGCATTTTCATCGGAACAGTCCAGATGCCTGTCCCGCGTTCAAGAAGTTATNGGTGACACTTTTTTTGCACGCGAAGAAGCCCATCGATTAGCGTTAGCCTCGTTGCGTCCTCTGATCGAATCTTTAGCCGAAGCAATGGCGCCAGCTCTAAGCAATGCCGGATTATCCGCCGAGATAGCCAAAATCACCGAGGACGCGGCGATCCGCGCTCCTGAAGACATCTTAACGGTATTCGTTCCCGCTGGTATGGCCGACGGCATCGCGGAAATGTTGCAAAGCGCGAATCCGGCAGTTTCGGTATCCGAAGACCCAATGCTGCATTCCACACAAGCTCGCGTCAATTGGAGCGGTGGATTCGACCGTATCGATCTTGGCGCAACATCTGCAGCAGCAATCGCGGCAATCGACGGGTTTTTCAACGAAGTAGAACAGATTACGGAAATGGAAATTCAACATGCAAATTGATGAACAAGACATGAACACCGCACCCGCTAAAGAGAGCCCGGACACTCTTTCAAGCTTGCGAAGCAAATCGTTAATGGGGGTGCAAATTGAGGTGACCGTCTCCGTCGGTAAAACCCGACTGCCATTGTCAGAACTTATAAAGCTGGAAAAGGAATCCGTGTTGCAGTTGGACAGCCGCATAGAAGACCCAGTTGATATTTACGTCGGTGACAGGCTGGTCGCGCGCGGTGAGTTAGAGGAAATAGGTGAAGAAGGCGGACATTTAGGTGTTCGCTTAACGGAAGTCGCTGACCTTTCCGGCGGGGTGTAAAGCGTTGAGTTTTGGTCGAATTTTCCTGCCANCCNTCGTCACGGCGGTGCTGCTTGCGATCTNGGTTGAACCGGCTTTTGCCCAAGAGCTNTCAATTGACATAGGTGGCGATTCTTTGTCGCTAAGGACCGTGCAGCTGTTTGTTTTGTTGACCGTCCTCAGCCTCGCACCCGGGCTGGCAATAATGCTGACCTGCTTTCCGTTCATGGTAACCGTCCTGTCAATTTTGCGCCAAGCGATCGGCGTGCAACAAGCGCCGCCGAACATGATGATCGTCAGCCTTGCGATGTTTCTAACGTGGTTTGTGATGGAACCTGTATTCACGCAAGCTTGGGAAACAGGGATCGTGCCGTTAATGGAAGAACGCATTACAGCCGAGGAAAGTTTTAGATTGTCGATCGCGCCATTTCGGGGTTTCATGGAATCTCGTGTTTCTGTGGAAACCTTGTCGATGATGATCGACATTTCACCCACAAAGGTTGCACCGGACCAAGATGTTCCCCTATCGATTCTGTTGCCGTCATTCCTGTTAGGAGAAATCCAGCGCGGGTTCGAAGTGGGGTTTTTGATCTTTCTGCCATTCTTGCTTATCGACCTGATTATAGCATCCGTTCTGATGTCGATGGGCATGATGCTGGTTCCACCTGCAGTGATTTCCTTGCCTTTCAAGTTGGCCTTTTTTGTAATAGCCGACGGGTGGACGTTGCTAGCGGGCGCACTTGTGCGGAGTTACTCCACGTAATTGTATTCCAAAGGTTGATTGTCACGCATTCTCGGGACAGAATCACACCACCATAAATGGAGGTCTCATGCACGATTTATCTGGAAAAGTTGTCATAATCACTGGTGCGAGTCGCGGCATTGGTGCGGCAACGGCCGTTGCCATGGCGAAGGCAGGCGCGTCTGTTGTGCTCGCCGCGCGCACAGTCGATCAAATCGAGGTGAATGCCGAACGAATCCGCGAAGATGGCGGCAACGCAATCGCAGTAGCATGTGATGTATCCAACTTTCAGGCGATGGAGAATACCGTCGCTAAGTGCATCGATACCTACGGCAGGTTGGATCTTTTTGTTGCAAATGCTGGTGTGATTGACCCAATCGGCCCGCTAGTCGCATCAAATCCGGCAAGCTGGACACATGCCGTTCAGATCAATCTGATCGGGGCTTACAACGGGTTACGAGCGGTTTTGCCAATCATGCAAGCGCAAAAAAGTGGCACGGTTATCAATATAAGTTCGGGCGCGGCGCTTTCCCCGATGGAAGGGTGGAGTCATTATTGCGCGGCCAAAGCGGCGACAGCGATGCTTTTAAACAACGCGCGTCTGGAACATGCGGATGACGGCATCCGGTTCATCGGGTTCCGCCCGGGGACGGTCGCAACATACATGCAATCAGCAATCAAAGCGTCCGGCATCAATCCCGTAAGCCAGATGGACCCGTCTGACCATTACAAACCGGAATGGCCAGCGCAAGCAATCGTATGGATGTGCACGCCGGATGCCGATGAATTCCTCGGCCAAGAATTGCACATGGGTGACGAGGAAATTCAGCGGCGCTCCGGTTTGATCTAGTTGGAGACCTGAATTTGCGTGATGGTTGGGTATGGAATGTCGATCCCACCCTTGTCGAACGCTTCTTTAACTGCACGGGTCATATCGCATTTGAGATTCCAGTGGTCGCCGCGATCACACCAGACCCGCACCGTGAAATCGACCGAGCTGTCGCCAAGATTGGTCACCTTAACGAAAGGTGCGGGTTCCATATGGGAACGCTCATCCGCTTCGATTAGTTCATGCAATATTTTCTCGGCTTTCTTCAGGTCGGAATCGTAAGAAACTCCGAAAACCCATTGGGCGCGACGAGTCTCATAAATCGAGTAGTTCGTAATGGAGGAGGCCCAAATATCCCCGTTAGGGATAATAACTTGCACATTGTCGCTCGTGACAAGCTCCACCGTGAACAATCCGATAGAGTGAACGGCACCCGACTCTCCGGCCGCTGTTATATAGTCGCCAACCTTGAAGGGGCGGAATCCTAGCAGCATAACGCCTGCGGCGAGGTTCGAAAGTGTACCTTGCAGCGCCAAACCGATGGCNAAACCAGCNGCACCAACNANCGCCACNAGCGACGTNGTTTGAACNCCGAANCGGGCGAGNACGAAAATNGTTGCGAATATTAATATCGTGTAACGCGNGATGCTTNCGAGGAACCCGAAAAGTGTNTCATCNANTTCTTCNTGTTTTTTGCCGAGCGCGCGAAGTTGTTTTCCCACCAAGCTCGATAACCATACAGCGCCAACCAATATTGCTGCTGCAATGAAGACGTTAACCAATATACCTGTAAACCATTCCATAGTATTTTCCTTTACCCAATATGTCCCTGATTTTCACCAATTTGCCCGCGATGCAGCAAGACGTGATCCAACAAAACGCATGCCATCATCGCCTCGCCAACCGGAACGGCACGAATACCCACACATGGATCGTGACGGCCCTTTGTAATGATTTCGGTGTTTTCACCGGATTTGGTGATCGTATTTCGCGGAGTTAAAATCGACGAAGTCGGCTTAACCGCGAAACGACAAACTACGTCTTGGCCCGTCGAAATGCCGCCCAAAATACCGCCAGAATGGTTGCTGGAATAAATCGGCCCATCCGGCCCCATGGTAATTTCATCAGCATTTTCTTCGCCTGTTAGCGTAGCGGCATCCATGCCTGCACCGATCTCAACAGCTTTAACGGCATTGATCGACATCATCGCAGTAGCAATATCCGTATCCAGTTTGGCATATACGGGCGCCCCAAGGCCTGCTGGAAGTCCGGACGCAATCACCTCCACCACCGCACCAACGGAACTGCCCGATTTACGAAGCGCTGACAGATATTCATCCCATTTCGCAGCCATCACAGCATCTGGTGTCCAGAAGGTGTTTGCCTCGATCTGCGCCAAATCAAAGTTGTTGCGGTCGATTTTATGCGGCCCCATCTGCACCATATATCCGGTGATTTTCATCTCAGGCAGCAGTGACTTCAGAACCTCGCGCGCCACACCACCAGCCGCCACTCGCGCAGCAGTTTCACGTGCACTGGAGCGACCGCCACCACGATAATCGCGGTTCCCGTATTTCTGGAAATAGGTGATATCCGCATGTCCGGGTCGAAATTTTTCATGAATATCGCCGTAATCCTTAGAGCGTTGATCGGTATTGCGGATCATCAACTGAATGGGCGTACCCGTCGTTTTCCCCTCGAATACGCCAGATAATATCTCCACCTGATCGGCCTCTTGCCGTTGTGTAGTGAATTTGTTCTGGCCCGGTTTACGTTTGTCCAGCCAGTGCTGAATCATATCAGCGCTCAGCGGCACATTCGGTGGGCAGCCGTCAACCACCGCACCCAAAGCAGGCCCGTGGCTTTCGCCCCAAGTGGTTACACGAAACAGATGGCCGAACGAATTCATGGACATGGCGCTAACTCCTTTACAGTTCAATACCGCAAGCCCCGCCCCGTAAAAAGCCCTTTTCATCACAGCGCTTGCAATTCTGGAACTTAAGGCTAGTGTCGGCGCTGCCTCGGGGGGCCAGAAATGGCTGAGACGCAATACTGCGGACCCGTAGAACCTGAACCGGATCATGCCGGCGTAGGGAAGGTGCGACGGATTTCCGTTCCTCCTATCTCATGCGTCGCAGTAATTGGAGGACCATATGAAACGATCCCTTCTCGCTGCGGCCCTAGTCACCTTTGGTGGTGCTACTTGGGCTGAAACTCCGACCTTAACGGTCTATACTTACGACAGCTTCGTGTCTGATTGGGGGCCTGGCCCTGCGATTGAGGCCGCTTTCGAAGAAACTTGCGGATGCGATTTGGTGTTCGTCGGGGCCGGTGACGGTGCGGCCTTATTGTCGCGAATGAAACTGGAGGGTGCGCGGACTAAAGCCGATGTGGTTTTAGGGCTGGACACAAGCCTGATTGCAAACGCCAAGGCCACTGGTTTGTTTGCCCCGCATAACGGAATTCCGGCTGATCTTGATTTGCCTATCGAGTGGTCGGATGATGTGTTCTTGCCTTTCGACTGGGGGTATTTTGCCTTTGTTTACGACAAAACCGTCCTTTTGAATGCGCCCACAAGTTTTGCCGCACTTCTAGAAAGTGACGTCAGCATTATTATTCAAGACCCACGAAGCTCCACCCCCGGTCTTGGTTTGTTGCTTTGGGTTAAGGAAATTTATGGCGACAGGGCTGCCGAGGCATGGGAAACCTTATCGCCACGCATCGTCACTGTGACAAAGGGCTGGTCCGAAGCTTACGGAATGTTTCTAGAAGGCGAGGCGGATATGGTCCTGAGCTATACAACGTCGCCAGCCTATCATTTGATAGCCGAAGAAGACGACACCAAAGCCGCGGCGATATTTGACGAGGGGCATTATATGCAAATCGAGGTGGCTGCGAAAACTGCAGGATCAAAACATGGGGTTCTTGCCGATGAATTTCTTGATTTTATGATGTCTGATGCGTTCCAATCCGTCATCCCGACAACAAACTGGATGTATCCAGCGGTGCTGCCGTTCGGCGGATTGCCCGAAGAATTTATTGCGGAAAACAAACCGGAAAAAGCTTTGCTGATTCCAGTAGATGACGTTGAATCCATACGAAAAGAGGCATTGGCCGAATGGCTGTCCGCCCTAAGTCAATAAATCCGGTCACTCGTTGGTCGGGCCTGGCAGCGCTACTTTTTGTGGCGCTGCTTGTGGCCGGCCCGCTGATTGCATTGTGGTTAAGGGCCGATACATCGTCCATTTTGACCAGCGCAGACTGGTCTGCCGTACGGTTCACGCTTTTTCAGGCCACACTGTCGGCCAGTATCAGCGTTGTATTGGCGATCCCGGTCGCACGCGCGCTGGCGCGCCGATCGTTTTGGGGGCGTTCTGCTTTGATCACCTTTCTTGGTTCCCCGTTTTTGCTGCCTGTTATCGTCGCGATTTTCGGATTGCTGGCCATTTGGGGCCGTTCCGGGTTGATTTCGCAGTTATTGCAATCGGCTGGCGCTGATCGGTTAAGTATCTATGGCCTCTCGGGTGTCTTGCTAGCGCATGTTTTCTTTAACTTGCCGCTTGTCACGCGCCTTGTTCTTCAAGGTTGGGGCCACATCCCCGTCGAACATTTCCGGCTAAGCGCACAGCTTGGCATGTCGTCAAAGGATGTTTTCCTGCGGCTGGAACTTCCCATGCTTCGCTCCATCCTGCCCGGTGCGTTTCTACTGGTTTTCCTGCTAAGCGTCACCAGTTTTGCCGTAGCTCTAACGCTTGGCGGTGGGCCAAAGGCAACGACGATCGAGCTGGCAATATATCAAGCATTGCGGTTCGAGTTCGATCTTGGGAAGGCCGCCGTACTGGGGCTAGTCCAGTTCGTTATCTGCGCGATCATCGCCTTTTGGTCATTGCGGGCCGCCGTACCGGTTACTTTTGGCGGCGGGTTATCTGCGGTGACAAAACGTTGGGACGTTTCGTCTAAGCGGATGATTTTGCAAGACGGGGTGGTGTTGGTGGCCGTCACCGTTTTCCTCGGCGCGCCGCTATTTGCGGTAATCCGTCGAGGGTTGCCTTCGTTGGCAAACCTACCCACGACCATATGGCCCGCAATTATCAACAGCTTAACCGTTGCGCTGACTTCAGCGCTGTTTTCCGTTCTGCTTGCTTTGGCGCTGGCAGGTTTCATCGACACCTTGAAGTCTCGCCACAAAAAGATGTCGTCGATTGTCGAAGCGATCGGGCTTTTGACGCTCGCGGCCTCGCCGTTCGTTTTGGGCACAGGCTTGTTTATCATCATCCATCCGATCGCCGATCCATTCGCCCTTGCGTTGCCCGTCACCGCATTGGTTAATGCCGCAATAAGTTTGCCACTTGCGTTGCGCGCATTGTTGCCTGCATTGCAGCAAAACCGCGAGAATTATGGGCGCCTTACGGACAGTCTTGATATGCGGGGCTGGTCGCGTTTTCGCCTGACAACATGGCCCGCCATTCGCAAACCGCTTGGGTTTTCGACAGGGTTGGCGGCGGCGTTATCTATGGGCGATCTAGGTGTAATCACACTGTTTGCACCGCCAGATGTCGAAACTTTGCCATTAGTCATGTATCGTCTAATGGGCGCGTACCGCATGGACGAGGCGGCCAGTGTTGCATTGATACTAGTGGCGTTAACCCTAACGCTCTTCTGGATTTTCGATCGTGGAGGTCGCCTTGGACATCAAACTTGAAACGCTTCTTATCCGGCAAACCGATTTTTCGCTGCGAGCGGATTTCACGGTAAAGCACGGAACAACCGCGATCATCGGCCCTTCTGGTGGTGGTAAATCAACCTTGCTTCTGGCCATTGCCGGATTCGTCGACCCGTCAGAGGGCAGTATTTCAATTGGTGGCCAAGTGATCACCGATACGCCACCGGCCAAAAGGCCCGTGACGCTGCTGTTTCAGGAAAACAACCTATTTCCACATTTGACGGTGTTTCAAAACACCGGACTAGGGGTGCGCGCTGATTTAAAGCTGTCCAAACCCCAGATCGAACTGGTCGAGGACGCTTTGGCCAAAGTTGGTTTGGCGGATATGGGAACACGCCGCCCCTCAGAATTGTCTGGTGGTCAAAGACAGCGCGTTGCATTGGCGCGCGCATTGTTGCGCGACCGACCCGTGTTAATGCTGGATGAACCTTTTGCCGCGCTCGGGCCGGCTCTTCGCCACGAGATGCTCGATTTGGTGGCCCGCATTCGGCAGGAACAGAATTCGACGTTGCTATTGGTGACCCACAATCCAGACGACGCATTGCGGATTTCGGAAAACACGGTCCTTGTGGCAGATGGAGTCGCACAAGCACCACAGCCGACGGCCGCCTTACTTAGCAATCCGCCGCCAGCACTGGCCGCGTATCTTGGCAAATAAAAAGGGCAGGTGTTGAGCCTGCCCTTTTTAAATTCATTTGCTGAAAAACCTAGTCTTTGCGCTTATGCGGTGCCCAAAGACGTTTGTTTGTCAGGTACAGAAGCGACGCCAAGAAGACCAAGAATACAAAAACAAGGAACCCTGTTTCTTTGCGTGCTGTCATTTTAGGTTCAGCAGCCCACATCAGAAACGCTGAAACATCTTTCGCCAACGATTCAGTGTCGTTGTCCGAACCGTCGATATACTCAACTGCCTCGTCATATAGCGGTGGCGCCATAGCGATCCAAGCGGTCGGGAATGCATGGTTTTCATACAGAACAGAGCCAACCTCTTCTTTTTCTTCGCCATTGTATCCAGTCAAGATCGAAGCAATGTACTCTGCTCCGCCCATTCCTTTGACAATCTGGTTAATTCCCAGACCATACGGACCGTGGAATCCAGCGCGCGCTTTTGCCATCAAAGACAAATCCGGGGCACCCTGCGTATTGTTTACAGGGAATTTATCCGACGGAACGAATGTGCGGAATTCGTCTTTTTCCGGATCATACAAATACCGGTTTGACTCCTCGTCCATAAGATCGAACTGGTTTGCATAAGCTTTAACCTGCTCTTCTTCCAGTTCCGGTCCGCCCTTGTCACCAAGGTTACGGAATGCCACCAGACCCAAACCATGACAGGCAGAGCACACTTGGGTGTAAACCTGCAAACCACGTTGCAACTGAGGCTTATCGTAGGTTCCAAATGGTCCTTCGAAGCTGAAATCGAAATCTTTGACGACATGCTCTTCAGCATATGCGCCACCGACGAGGCCAACCGCAAAAAGCGCGGAAAGGATAGTTTTTTTGAACATCTGTTTTTTCCTTCTCGTCTCTTATTCAGCCGATTTCGGCGGATAATGTGCGTCGAAATCTTCTTCAATGGTTGCAGGCGGTGTTTTCGCTTTTTCCGTCAAGCCAAGAACTGGCAAAATAACAAGGAAGTAAGCGAACCAGTAACCAGCGCCTATCAACGAAATCATCGAATAAGGCGGTGCAGCGGGCCGCGCACCTGCCCACATCAGAACCATGAAATCGAGTGCTAGCAACCAGAACCAGATTTTAAACTGTGGCCGATAGGCACCCGAACGTGTGCGGCTCGTATCCAGCCAAGGCACAAGCGCCATGACGAAGATTGAACCGAACATTGCAATCACACCAAAGAACTTCGCATCGACGATGCCGCCAGTTACAAAACTGGCAAATTGTACGATCGCCACATCTGCTGTAAACGCCCGCAGAATTGCGTAGAACGGCAGGTAATACCATTCAGGAACAATCTCGGCAGGTGTAACCAGCGGGTTGGCCAAAATGTAGTTATCCGGCGCGCCCAAGTAGTTCGGCATTGTCCAGATCACAGCAACAAAAACTGCCAGCACAACAACAAGTGCGAACAAATCCTTGATCACAAAGTAAGGCCAGAACGGAAGCGTATCTTTTTCAACTTCAGCCTTGCTTGTGCGTCGAACTTCAACACCCGTTGGGTTGTTGTTGCCAGTGGTGTGAAACGCCCACATATGGACAGCAACAAGGCCAACGATAATGAACGGCAGCAAATAGTGAAGCGAGAAAAATCTGTTCAGTGTAGCATTTGCCACCGCAGGGCCGCCAAGCAGCCAAGTTTGTATGCTCTCTCCGACATATGGAATGGCACCGAACAGGCCGGTAATAACCGTAGCGCCCCAGAACGACATTTGACCCCAAGGCAGAACGTAGCCCAAGAAACCGGTCGCCATCATCGCGAGATAAATCAACATGCCGATGATCCAAGTAATTTCGCGCGGAGCTTTGTAGGAGCCGTAATACAACCCGCGGAAAATGTGGATATATACAGCGATAAAGAACAGCGAAGCGCCATTCATATGTGTATAGCGCAAGGCCCATCCACCGTTGACGTTCCGCATGATATGCTCGACTGATGCAAACGCCAGATCAACTTGCGGCGTGTAGTGCATCGCCAGAATGATGCCTGTGATAATCTGCAAAACCAGCGCGAATGCCAAAACGATACCCCAGATCCACCACCAGTTAAGGTTTTTCGGCGTCGGGATCATTAGCGTATCGTAAGCAAGGCTTACAATCGGCAGACGGACGTGAAGCCATTTCGCGAAAGGCGACTTTGGCTCGTATTTATCGTGTGGGATACCACTCATTGTCTTCTCCCTCAGCCTAGTTTGATAACTGTGTCGGACAGAAACGCTGTCTTCGGCACAAGTAGGTTAAGCGGCGCTGGTCCCTTGCGGATACGGCCTGCTGTGTCGTAATGCGATCCGTGGCATGGGCAGAACCAGCCGCCAAAATCGCCTGATGCACCACCAAGCGGAACACATCCTAGGTGAGTACAGACACCGATCATCACCAACCACTCACCTGCTTCATCCATTGTACGGTTCTGGTCGGAACCATTTGCTTCGGAATCAAGATTGAGGTTTTGCGAAGTGTTATCGACAAGGTCGCCCAGATTAACTGCGCGGCCAGATTCGATTTCACCGGCTGTCCGACGGCGTATGAAAACAGGTTTGCCGCGCCATTTAACGGTCAATTGCGTGCCTACTTCCACGTCCGNAACATCAACTTCAATCGATGCGACAGCCCGAACATCGGCACTCGGGTTCATCTGGTTGATCAACGGCCAANCTGCGGCGCCTGTGGCAACGGCGCCTGCCGATGCGGTGGCGACATATAGAAAGTCGCGACGCGAGCCTGTGTCTTCTGCGTGAGACAAAAGATACTCTCCTCTAGTAACCGCCCCGGAATTGGGGCTAAAAATACATTAGGGCCCGTCGAAAGACAGGCTTGTTAGGGATGGGGAATACACCCGCAATCCCTTTGGGTCCAGCGGACTTTGCGCCGCACTTGTTACTAAAGGGTATTTTTCAAGGTATGAATGTCAGATTNGCCAGCTATCAGCCAGATATTGCCTTAAATCTTGGCAGTATGATTCGCNTAAGCGCCTGCTTGGCGNTCCCGATTGATGTGATCGAGCCGTGTGGCTTCCCGTTTTCGCTCAAAGCGCTGCGCAGATCCGCGATGGATTACGCCAACATTGCTGACATTACACGACACAATTCGTGGGATACCTACTTGGCGGACAAACCGGCGGGCCGCATTGTACTAATGACAACCGTCGGCGCGACTCCGTTATGGGATTTCCAGTTTCAATGTGGCGATACGATACTGATGGGCCGCGAAAGCGCTGGCGTCCCCGCCGAAGTTCACGCCCGCGCCGAGGGAGCCGTTCTAATACCGATGCCGGGCGGTGGCAGATCGCTTAACGTCGCGATGTCCGCCGGGATTGCTGTTGCCGAAGCGTGTCGGCAGCTTCGTTGACACATTTGATGTCTTTAACGGTCGGCGCTCATTTCACGCCCAAGCAATTGCACCCGAAGCAACATTTGTCACAATTCGTATAGTTGCCAAAAGTCGCACTTTCGCTAAAACGCTCGCTCCAGTTAGCTTGTAAGTTTATCAAACCCGTGCATCTTGCCATTATGGCATAATAACCCTACAGCAATTGAGATTGCTTTCTCTCGTGACATCCTACCCCTTCTGTTGATAAGAGACTTATAAATACATCTAAAGTTGCTCTCAAAAACGTAAGGAATTATTTGGAATGAAGCACTTGCTACCAATTTTTTCTGTGCTAGCTGCACTAATTGCGTCTACTGCAACCGCCGAAGTTCAGCTCTCGATCTATGGAGGAGCACAATCGGCCCCGCACAGCACAGTTACCGGCGAATACGATGGTACCCCATTTGATTTTGTCGCAGGTTGGGAGGGTAAGCCATTCGCGATGCCTCCTTATTACGGCTTTCGTTACACGAATTGGCGCAATGCTAACTGGGGTGTTTCCGTTGATTTCACGCATTCTAAAGTTTATTCGGACGACCAAACTCGCGCAGATTCCGGGTTTGAGATTCTTGAATTTACTGATGGAATTAATGTTCTTACGATTAACGCGGTACGTCGCTTTCAGAACTCTGGAAACTGGACACCTTACGCGGGTGCCGGTGTTGGCATATCTATCCCAAACGTCGAAGTTTTGATAAACCCTTCCGATTTTGAAACGTTCGAATACCAATACGGCGGCGGCGCGCTGCAGTTTTATACTGGTGCCGAATATAGTTTTAACGAGACTTGGGCCGTATTTGCNGAGTACAAAATCAACTACGTAATGCTTGATGTAGACCTCGACGGCCCTGGNGAAAACTTCCTTAAAACTGATATTATCACTAACGCGCTTAATATAGGGGTTTCATACGGGTTTTNNTGCCTCGTATATTGAAACTCTGATATTACAATAATTGGCAGNCCATTGCTGCTTCCTGCGGCGATGGGNTTTACGGGTATAGTTTGCGCATATATGCCACCGACCGTAAAATTAGTTCTTCCAAAACTTCCGGATCGGCATCAGACAAACGCTTCAAATATAAACAGGACGCGCCTGTTTTATGTTTTCCCAATTTGTCCATCAGATCAGGGTACTTCTTAAATCCGGCCATTATATACACCGTTAACGCAGTTTTTCGCGGGGAAACGGCCGAAAGCACCCCATCGCCCTCGCGCCCGCTGGCATATTTATAGTGATAGGTGCCAAAGCCGATTATGGATTCCCCCCACATAACAGGTGGATGTCCGGTAATCCGCTCCATAATTTTGACCACGACCCGCGCATCCTCGCGCCGCTCTAAATTTTCCACAGACAACAAAAAATCTTCGACACTTGCATCCGTCGGTCGAGTTTTTGGAGCCGCCATACGATTATCTTGGGCTACGTTTTGCCAATATCCGCTGCAAAGTGCGACGGTGCATGTTCAAACGACGTGCGGTTTCGGAAACGTTACGATCGCAAAGTTCAAACACACGCTGAATATGCTCCCACCGAACTCGGTCAGCCGACATCGGATTTTCAGGGGGNGGAGGTTTATTTTCGGGNCGGGCAAGCAATGCATTCATTATATCGCTAGCATCCGCAGGTTTTGACAAATAATCGGTAGCCCCAATTTTCACCGCTGCCACGGCGGTTGCAATCGCACCGTATCCAG
This sequence comes from Paracoccaceae bacterium, assembly GCA_016765235.1. GTDB lineage: Bacteria > Pseudomonadota > Alphaproteobacteria > Rhodobacterales > Rhodobacteraceae > NORP23. The sequence continues at coordinate 14,912 of JAESQH010000036.1, read as the reverse complement.
TCAGAACTACAATCCGCGCATCGGGGCGTTTTTCGCGAAGCATTTCAACGACATCAAGGCCGTTTCCATCCTCAAGACGCAAATCCACCACCGCATAGGCTGCCGGTTTGTTGGCAACCGCGCCTTTGCCCTCCGCAATACTTTGGGCTGCGGTCACGTTAAATCCGCGTTTTTCCATCGCGCGCGCCAAACGGCGAAGAAATGGTTCGTCGTCGTCTAACAGTAGCAGTGAATTATCTTCGCCGATCTCCAGCAACGTGTTTTCCGCCATTGACGTTCCCCTTCTTATATTCGATTGTTCTTATATATAATCGAACTACGACATTGAGTCCAGCTTTTACAGCTTATCGCTGAAGCAAGCAACCTGATTAGCCAAGTCTGACAGGGTTACGCAATTGTAAAAACAGTGCCTGAGATACCTTGTGTCAGGCGATTGGCCACGCCGGAAACCTTGACACCCACTCGGTGTAGTCGGTCATTTTAATCGAACCACTTATCGCCACATCTCTGCCAACAACCGCGGATGTTCAACATTCAAAAAATGCCAATATCGCATTTTCTATTGGATGCTCGGGCCGCGACTGATAATTAGGTAGAATGTTTGATACACCTCTAAAACTTTTTAGCAGCACCGCGCGCAGCAAATGGCTTCGATTACGCACACTTATTCTTTTGCGTTGGCTCGCCATTGCGGGCCAACTAGGTGCAATTGTAATCGCCACCAAATTTCTCGAAATAGACCTTAGACTTGACCTATGCGCCAGCGCATTAGGCGTTTCTGTCGCGTTCAACATTGTCGCAACCGTAATTTTCCCCGCCAACAACCGTTTGTCGGAAAGAAATGCGATACTGACGTTGTTGTTTGATCTATTTCAACTGGCATTTCTTGTTTCACTAACCGGTGGGCTTTCAAACCCCTTTGTGTTCCTGATGTTGGCACCAGTCATAGTTTCGGCAGCCGCACTAACCTTAAGAGCAACCGTCATCATCGGCCTTGTTTTCATCTCGCTCATTTCGCTGTTAGTCGTGTTTTATATACCGTTGACCACTTTGTCTGGCGACTTGATACAATTGCCAATCTTGCTAATTTACGGCACGTGGGCGGCGCTGGTAACGTCCGGAGTTTTCCTCGCAGCATACGCACACCGCGTCACGGAAGAGACATATTCGATGTCAGAAGCTTTAACGGCGACCCAACTCGCATTGGGTCGCGAACAACGTCTAACTGCTTTGGGCGGCGTCGTCGCCGCTGCCGCACATGAACTTGGAACACCATTGGCCACCATAAAATTAGTAGCCGCCGAACTTGCCGACGAACTCGGGGATCAGCCTCATCTTTACGACGATGCAATATTGATCGGTACTCAAGCTGACCGCTGTCGCGATATTTTGCGAGACATGGGGCGCTCTGGTAAAGACGACACGCACCTGCGCCACGCACCAATTTCTGCTGTGATTGAAGAAGCCGCAGCGCCGCACATGGATCGCGGGAAAATGGTTATGATTCGGATCGACGGCGCGTTGCAAACTGATCTCGTTCCGGATCAACCTGCGGTTCCCCGGCAACCGGAAATCATACATGGCATTCGCAATCTCGTCCAAAACGCAGTAGATTTTGCGGCTGCACGCGTTTGGATTGATATTGATTGGGATGACAAAGATCTACGAATTCATGTTGGCGACGACGGAATGGGCTATCCGCCTGATCTGATCGGCAAAATCGGTGACCCGTTCGTCCGCAAACGGACTGACAAGAAAAAACCTCAATCTTCCAGGCCAGAATATGAAGGCATGGGTTTAGGGTTATTCATTGCAAAAACTCTTTTGGAGCGGTCCGGCGCGCGCTTAACGTTCGCAAATGGGTCCGAAACGCCAAGAAAACGACCCGCTTCTCCCTCGGGGCCACCCGAATTAGCCCGACCAACGGGCGCTATCGTTGAAGTTGTCTGGCTCAGATCGGACATCGAAGCCGAACATGCCGCAGTCCGTGGCCCCCTTGGCGAAAATCCAAAATTCGACTGATTTGCTTTGTCTTTCACGAAACTTACTGAACGATAAATTCAGCATGAAGCGCACCGGCGGCTTTAATGGCCTTCAAAATATCAATCATATCCTGCGGAGATACACCCAACGCGTTTAGCCCTTCAATTACTTCAGGCAATGAAACTGCTTCTTCAACCAATGCCAACCCAATTCCGGGGCCTTCTTCGATATCAACTTCAGTGCGTGGAACAACAATCGCTTCGCCAGATTGGGAAAACGGATTGGGTTGAACTACCAAAGGAGCCTCTTTAACGCGCAAAGTCAGGTTTCCTTGCGAAATAGCCACTCGGGAAATGCGAACATCGTCACTCAACACGATGGTTCCGGATCTTTGGTCCACGACGACTCTGGCCTTTTGTGCTGTGCTAACTTCGATATTTTCCAGCATGCTTATCAAATGCGCAGGGCTTGGGGCACCGGATCTTTGAAAATCAAGCTGCACAGTACCCGAATCCATCATCGTCGCTATGCGTTTACCAAACTGGTCATTGATCGCTTGCTCGATTCGCGCGGCTGTTGTGAAATCCGGATTTCGCAACGCAATTCGCATATCCTGCATGTCAGATAAAACGAAATCGACCTCGCGCTCTACGCGCGCGCCGGCNGGAATAACGGCTGAAGTTGGAACNCCCCGCACGACTTCTGCGGCCTCCCCCGATGCAGAAANNCCACCGGCAATCAACGAGCCCTGTGCAACAGCATATATGCTCCCATCTGCCGCGCTCAATGGNGTCATAATCAANNTACCACCCCGCAAACTTTTTGAATCNCCAATNGCNGANACCGTGACNTCNATTTGCCCGCCCGCACGNGCAAATGCAGGTAAATTGGCAGTCACAAGCACCGCGGCAACATTCTTAGGGCGGAATTGCTCACCAGAAACATTAATCCCGAGACGCTCCAGCAAATTCACAAGTGCCTCTTCGGTGAACGGCGAGTTCCGAAAGCCGTCGCCCGTTCCGTTCAAACCAACTACAAGTCCGTAACCAACCAGATCATTGCCACGCACACCGTCGTATTCCACCAAGTCCTTGATCCTGACAATTGCCCCAAAAGACATGGACGGCCCAATAAGCAACATTAGTATTAGTGGAAGATATCCCAACACTTTTAAAGGATTCATGTGTCACCTTAAATAATTCATTAATGAAAGGCCCGATAGTCGGGCTGTGATCGTATAAACTGTTTGCAGCTGAACCTGCAAAGCCTCGAACTTTGTTGCCGTCTCGTATGGATCTATCGAAATCATTGCAGACCTCTCCAACTCGAAAACATTATGCATTGCCCGGTTTTTTGCCTCCGCGCTCTCGATTCTGCCTTCTGCAAAGCCGAGCGTTTCTCTCATCGTGGTGATCCCACCGGTGGCCGCAATCGCAGCGCTTCCGGCCTCCCGCAGTAGGTCAACTTGATCGGAGGTACCCGCAAAGTTCGGCGCGTCAGATGCCACCACCGCAATCGTAAGTGCTCGTATAGAACTACGGACCTCGAATGAATCCGCTCTTTGGGAATACTCGATTATTTCTCCGTTCGCGTCCAAGAGTGGCGGACCATCTTGTGTCGCGCCCAAGAAAACGTTCGTTTCATACCCGCCCGTCGCGCTAAAAAAATAGTNGTCGATTGCTGCNAGTGCNGCTGTGGAATCTACAGAACCAGCAACTATTAGAGAAATATCACTGATGATAACTTCCGAAGGGGCAATTGCCTGCTGATCCAGCGCCGCCCCTGCAAAAATACTGTGCCGGCCATAGCGAGCGTTTAATGACGTGACCACAGCCCCCAACGCGTTTCGCGCATCACTTGCGATAAGTCTGGAGGATTGCGTATCCCCTCGCTCCACCGCGGACAGAAGTTGAGGGCCAAAATCAACCAGGTTATCGTAGATATTCCCGAGGGCAGTCTGAGCCAATGCGGATTTCCCTGCCGCCAGTTGAATCGCATCAGCCTCCGAACTTAGCTGAGATATTGTACGATCAATTGCGAACAGCTTTCCCAGATCTCCTCCGGTAGCTTCAACCAGATTACTCTTCATACCGGAGGAGAGTTCGTCGCCAGCAACATCCAAGGCGGTTTTTATACGTGCGCTTTGTTCCGAGAGGTTCGCTGCGGACGCCAAGTCCGATCGCCCGATTGACATCATATTACATCTCCAACAATTTTTTCATCAAGCCATCAAGAACAGAAATCACGCGTGCGTTGGCGGCATATGCCTGTTCTATAACAAGCAAAGACTGCATTTCTTTATCTGTATCTACTCCAGTAGCGTATAGTTCTTCGGTACGAAGCAGGGCGTGCACGCTCTGCTTGTAAGCCTGATATTCATTTGCTCGGGAAGATTTCGAAGACCAGAAAGATGTGATTTCTTCCGCAAACCCTGCGCCGTTCATTGCAGTAGATAGCCCTAGATTTGCCGAGGCTGGCCTAACTTCGCCCAGTACATTAACCATCCGTATTAGCTGCGCACTATCACCGGCACTTCCTGGTGTTGCCGCACCAATACCATCCCGCAATCTCCAGATATCACCCCCGTTTTCTGGGTCCACCGAAGTGTTCACGGTTATGCGGGCACTAATTCCGATCTCGTTTATCGGGCTATAGAAACTTCCTGCGTCCGCAAACAATCCGGCGTCAGTGGTCGACAGAGTTGAATCTACTATCGGGCTCTGTAGTCGCCCGATTAAATCTGCGGAAAGCGCGTCGAGACGGGTTTGAAATTCGGGTGCGATCGAATCTCTAACCAAAAAATTTGCTGATAACGAACCCCCAGCAATACCTCGTCCTGTGGCGCCCGTTTCAATTGGTCTACCATCTATGGAAAGGCCAGATAACGCTCCCGATCCGAACGACATACTCGGCGCTATAAGTTGTGTTTGGCTAAATTGCAGAAGCCTTGCAGTTCCGTTCAATAACACCTCACCGCCGTTAGAGAAGATCGCGATCTCGCCATTGTCGGTTTTCGCTTGCCTGATAGGTATAATTGCGTTCACACGGTCAACCGAACTTTGCCGTTGATCTTCCAATGCAGAAACATTTCGTCCAGACATCGAAAGNNTTCGNATTTCTGCGTTNAGCGATTCAATNTTCTCTAGCGCAGCGTTTACCGTGTTAACATCCTTTGCAATGCTGGCATCGGCATCAACGCGTACGCGACTAACTTCCGTCGATATCTGGTTAAACGTAGTCGCGAGACTTTTTGCGCTAAACAATATGCCTTGCTGAAGCGCAATTGAATCCGGAGCACTGACCGCCATGGACAGCGCGTCCTCAAACTTTGCGTATTGCACGGCCAAGGCCCCCGAATCCCCAGGCTCTCCTAATGCGTTTGCTATTCGGGTCAGCGCGTCTGATTTAATGGATGCACTGGTGGATTCCGCTGCCGCATTTCGCCGTAACCTGGTGGCTACTAAATCCTCACTTCGAGTTATCCCGTCTATTCGGACGCCGCCACCCCGACCACCCAAAACCGTCGCGGTGTATTCAACTTGCTGGCGGCTGTATCCTTCAGTGAGCGCATTTGAAACGTTGTTGGATACCGTTTCAGCCGACCGTGACATTGCAGACAGGCCCGAATATGCGTTATTCATGGCGCTTGAGATACTCATGCCACTGTCTCCCTAATCTAGCGTTTTATGTTTGTCGTTTCCTGTAGCATCTCATCGACCGTCTGGATGATCTTCGCATTCGAGGAATACGCCCGTTGTGTTTTAATCAAGGCGGTTAGTTCGCCCGCGATGTCCGTCGTTGATTCCTCGCGGGCATACCCAACTGTCGAACCTGTTGGACCAGACCCCGCGTCCCACAAATACATCGGCCCACTCGCCTGTGACAGTGTAAACGCTTGATTACTTTCGGCGTTTAACCCATTTGGATTGCGTACATCGATGACGGGAACCTGATATATTGTACGGGTAAATCCACTGTCATAAATTGCTGATACTATCCCATTTTCGTCAATCTCGACCGATGTTAAATTCCCTGTCGGTGCACCATTTTTGGTAAGCGAAATAGGCACGAACTCCGCCGACATCTGTGTCAAACGGGTCGCTCCACCTGGCTCCCCGACTTCGATCTCGACCGGACCACTCGCAAATGCTACCGAAACATTACCGGTTAAAGGATCGTATGTCCCGCCAAATACGGGCGTGACCGAGGCTACAGAACCGCCGGTCGTCGGTGTGTCGTTAAATGCAACTGTGAATTCTGCAACCGGCAATGCACCGGTCGCATCGTCAATAATCTCTAACGTCCAAGTGTTTGACTGCCCCGCACCCGGCACAATGGTGTAAATACCGCGGTCATAGTTTTCGTCGTGCCCAGGTTGTCAAAATATTCCATCGAGATTTGATAAGGGTCACCGGATGCGCCTGCTTCCGTGGCGATTGCCGGAAGGTTAACGCCCAACCCGATCAAATCGGTTGGACTTGCTGCAAACTGGTTCAAGTTTACAAAAACCGGCTCCAATCCAGCGGCGCTGTCCCTTGGTTGCACAGGAATTGTGCCGTCGGCCAATGCTGGCCACCCCATCAAAGCCAATCCGTTTTGCGACGTCAAAATACCGTTTTTGTCGGGCGTGAACGATCCCGTTGTCGCCATCATCAGCGGATATGTCCCGCCTGTCTGCCCTAATGCAGATGTTGGCGTTACGGGCAACATCCCGCGCCCGGCGATCGCGATATCCGTTGGGTTCGAAGTGGGTGTAAGCGATCCTTGGGTCGTGACATTCCGAAATGTATTCACCGTCACTCCGCCGGCGGTATATCGCCCTTTGCTTTGTGCCAAAGCGACCGATGAAAAATCTGCGTCGGCACGTTTGTACCCAAATGTTCCAGAGTTTGCGATGTTGTCTGCAATGGTTGCCAACTTGCTGGCGTTCACGTTCAATCCTGTAACGCCTGCATTCAACGAAGATGATATTGTCATTTTAAGCCCTTCTGAACTATTTCTCTTTCAAACACACTATCTTTGAAAGACCCTTAACATTCCGTAAACACATAGATTCTTAAAACCGCTGATGCTGCTAAATGCCTAAAACTTTAACCAATCTTTAGCGGCCCGCGCGCGCACTACGTAACAAGATGATTTCGATACGCCGGTTTCGGATCACCCCCGCTTCCGGCTGGCTGGGGGAGCGATCTGCGTACCCCGCCACCCGCGCTATACGACTGTTAGATACCCCCGCGCTAACCAGACGCTGGCGCGAAAAATGTGCGCGCTCCGTTGACAAGATAAACGTGTCGCCACCGTCTAACCCAACTTCATCCGTGTGCCCCAGTATCGCGATGTTGTTGCTAACTATGCCAATTACATCGGCAATCATATCCAGCAATAACAACATCTTATCGCTAGGTTCGTTCGTGTTGAGTATAAACAGCGGTGACGAGGGCAGGTCAAAAACTTCTATTATCAGCCCCTCGTCGGTGATCCGGGTATTTACATGTTTCAGCAGATCGTCAGCCACAGTGCTTTCGCCGCTGTCGCCCCGAAACATGTTTTCGATATCCGTGAATTTCGGTTCTAACACACCCACTTCACCACCTCCGATATCAGATGGCGCGACGCCAGTGTCGCTGTCGGTTTTGTTGCTATCTGACGGCCGAACATCGGCAGCGCCGGTTCCATTTTGCATCATCATTTCTTGCGAAAACGCATTCCCGCCGCCAAAGGCGCCATCCCCGCCGCCGGAAATTTTGAAAATCGGAATCGTGGGACTGAAGTAATCCGCTAGGCCTTTGCGTTGCGATTCGGTCGTTGCATTTAACAGCCACATAAGCAGAAAAAACGCCATCATCGCCGTCACAAAATCGGCGTAAGCGATCTTCCACGCGCCGCCATGATGTCCGCTGGCTTTGATCACCTTCTTCCGCTTGATAATTATCGGGGCCTTATCGTTCTTAACCGCCATATCATCCACCATTTCCCATTTCGCTAAATGGACAATGGGTCACAAACGATTACTGGATAGTTACCGCCGCAGAACATAATGCCAACAAATTGAGCTAAATCCGGCGAGCCGCCACAAGATATTCAACGTTCCCGTCGCCACCTTTGATAGAGCTTTCGCCACGATGGGTCGTTTGCCAACCCTCGGCTTGAAGAAACGCCTCGATCCGGTCTCGCGCCATCGTTTTCGCCTCTTGATCGCGAACAATCCCACCCTTGCCGATGCGCGCGCGGCCAACTTCGAATTGCGGCTTAACAAGCGCCACCAAAATCGCGCCTTTGCGAGCAAGTGACAACGGAACGGGCAAAGCTTTTTCCAAGGAAATAAAGGATACATCGGTGACAATCCAATCCACAGTCGGCACCAACCCTTCAGGTATTTCTCGCGCATTCATACCTTCGATATTCACGACCCGCGGATCATCACGCAACCGTTGGTGCAACTGCCCATGCCCTACATCGAGGGCGTAAACCTTCGATGCTCCGTTGGCCAAAAGCACTTCGGTAAAACCGCCCGTTGACGCGCCAACATCCAGACAAATAGCCTTATTCGGCGACAAGCCGAATTCCTTTAAAGCATGGTCCAGCTTCAAGGCCGCACGCGATACCCATGGGTTGGGGTTTCCGGTTATAACAATTTTGGTATCATCGTTAACCTTTTGGGAAGACTTCTTCGCTGCGACACCGTTAACCAATACAACTCCAGCCTCGATCAGCGCTTGCGCCCGCGCGCGGCTTTCGGCCAGTCCTGCCGCTACGATCGCCTGATCCAACCGGCTCATTCCGCCGCCTCGACTCCGATAAATCCGCCAGATTGCCTTTGCCACATGGAGGCATATAAACCGTTGTTGGCCAAAAGCTCATCGTGAGTGCCTTGTTCGATAATTTGCCCCTGATCCAGCACAATGATGCGGTTCATCCGGGCAATTGTTGACAGGCGGTGAGCGATGGCGACTACAGTTTTGCCCTCCATCAAACCATCCAAAGTATCCTGAATGGCCGCTTCGACTTCGCTGTCTAACGCTGAAGTTGCCTCATCCAACGCCAGTATCGGTGCATTCTTCAAAATTACCCTCGCCAACGCAACGCGTTGTCTTTGCCCGCCTGACAGTTTTACCCCGCGTTCGCCCAAGAACGCATCCAGACCCTCGCGGCCCTTACTATCAACCATGCCGACTATGAACTCTGTCGCCTGCGCTTGTTCGCACGCTGACAGTAGATCAACTTCGGAGGCATCGGGGCGCCCATATAGAATGTTATCCCGAACCGAGCGGTTGAACATTTGTGTGTCCTGCGTGACCATCCCGATTTGCTTTCGCAGCCCGTCTTGGGTCAGCGCACGAATATCCTGCCCATCGAGCAAGATCGCGCCGCCCTCTACATCGCGCATCCTTAATAGCAACGACAAGACCGTGGATTTACCCGCACCCGAGCGACCTACCAACGCAACCTTTTCCCCCGGTTTAATCGTCAGGTTAAACCCGTTCAGCCCACCGCCATCTTTTCGACCGTAGTGAAAATTAATGTTTTCAAATTTAACTTCACCGCTGAAGCCTACAGGCGGTACAGCATCTTTGGCGTCCGTCAATCGATAGGGTTTCGCCAAAGTCGCTATTCCGTCCTCTGCGATACCAATATCGGCAAAAAGCCCATAAGCATGAACGAAAACCACCCCGTCATCGCCCCAAGACGAGAGGCCAATATTCCTGCGGTCACAATCGCGCCCGTTTGGCTATCGCCCGTCAACCAAAGCGTGACGGAAGCGCCAACAAGCGCCACAGGCAACAACCCTGCGAGAAAGGCAATAACAATGCGAAACTTGAAAACTTGCCTGCCAAATCGCAACGCAGCTTCGCGAAATTGTTGCAGGGTTGCGCGGGCCTCGGTGGTTTCCCGATCGGAATGCGCAAATAGTTTGACAGTTGTAATATTGGCGATGCTATCCACGAAATTACCCGAAATAGCCGAGCGGGTTTCGGCCCGCGCTTTACCCAACTTGCGGATTTTGGGCAAACCCCAACGCAATGCAATAATATATAGCCCCAGCCAGCCAAACATCACCGCTGCAAGGCGCCAGTCCGACGAAAACATCACCGCAGCGCCACCCAAAATCATCGCGCCCGCAAATGACACAGCATTCAGCAGTTCCATCAGCAATTCGCCAAGTGCGGCCGTGGTTTGCATTTGCTTTTGATTAATACGTCCTGCGAAATCATCCTCGAAAAAATCGAGGCTTTGTCCAAGCGTATATTTATGCACTCGAAACAGTCCAAGAACCGAAAGCCCCGGCCCGAAAGACAGCGAATTCAGTCCCGCCTGAAACAGAATTAATGCTGGTCTAAGAACCAACATAAACCCGATTATACCCAGTAAAGGCCAGATGAACCCGTCTAGGAAAATCTCCCGTCCATGTGTGTTGATCCGGTCGATTATCACACCAACTGCCCAAGCGGCAGCAACCTCTGCCAAACCGATCAATATCGAAACCGCGCCCATCATCGCGACGGCTTTTTCCGCGCCTGAAAACAGCCACTTACCAAAAGCCATCAGTGTCGTTGGCGGCGGTCCATTAGCCTCCGCAAAAGGGTCAAAAAGGTTTTCGAAAAACTTCACTCATCAGCCCCGATAAAGCCGCCCGACTGGCGGTTCCAGAAACCGGCATATAACCCACCTTGGGCCAGCAGCTCTGCATGTGTGCCTTCTTCGGCCACACGCCCGGCGTCCAGCACGATAATCCGGTCCATCTGCGCAATCGTAGACAGACGGTGTGCAATTGCAATCACCGTTTTGCCCTGCATCATCCCATAGAGCGTCTGTTGAATGGTCGCCTCGACCTCGCTATCCAATGCGCTGGTTGCTTCATCCAGCACCAATATTGGCGCGCCTTTCAGAATCACCCGCGCAATCGCGATCCGCTGTCTTTGACCGCCAGACAGCTTTACACCGCGCTCGCCAACAAATGCATCGTAGCCGGTGCGGCCCATGGGGTCTTGCAGATCAAGGATGAAATCATGCGCCTCCGCCCGCTTCGCAGCTTCGATCATCTGTGCGTCACTTGCATCCGGCATACCATAAAGAATGTTAGCCCGAACCGAACGGTGCAACAAGCTGCTGTCCTGTGTCACCATCCCGATCTGGCCGCGCAAACTGTCTTGTGTCACATCCGACACCGACTGCCCGTCGATCAAAATCTGCCCTTTCTCGGCATCACGAAACCGCATCAACAAGTTCACAAGGCTGGATTTACCCGCACCCGAACGCCCGACAAGCCCAATCTTTTCGCCCGGATTTATCGTCAGGCTAATACGGTCCAATCCGCCTTTTCCCTTGCCATAATGATGCGAGACACCAGATACTTCGATCTTACCCTTGGTCAGAAGCAATTCCGGCGCGTTCGGCTTGTCCGTGACGGCTTGCGGCACAGCAATCGACTGTAGGCCTTCGCGGATAACCCCCGCATGTTCGAATAGACGGATTGTCACCCACATAATCCAGCCCGTCATCCCGTTGAGGCGAATAGTCAGAGCCGAAGCCGCAGCGACTTCCCCCACGGTAACCAAACCCTCGGTCCACAACCAAATTGCTGGGCCGATCACGCCAACCATCAGGAACCCGTTCATGGTGGCCAAACTAAACGTCAGCTTTGTCATAAGACGCAAAAACCGCTGGAACCTGATCCGGTGACGCTTCATGGCCGACAGAACATAGGTTTCTTCAAGGCCGCCATGCGCGAACAGTTTCACGCTTTCGATGTTGGTATACGCGTCCACGATCCGCCCAGTGACCAGTGATTTTGTCTCCGTCATTCGCTCCGAAACCGACGCAACCCGTGTCGCGATGCGTTTCACGAATAGTATATAAACCGTCAGCCAAATGATCATCGGCGCAGCCAAGCGCATATCGATTTGCATCAGCACAATAATCGCACCAAGCACATAAACGGTTGCATACCAGATACCTTCAAGCGCCATATAGGCACTATCCTCCACCGCCGGACCCATCTGCATAACGCGGTTCGCCAGCCGACCAGCGAAGTCGTTTTGAAAGAATTCCGTCGATTGCCCCAGCAGTTGCTTATGCGAGCGCCATTGCGCCTGAACATTCAGGTTCGACACCAAAGTTTGTTCCAGAAAAAGATGGTTAAGTGTAATGATCACGGGCCGCAACAGCAGCACAAATGCCGCCGCAAGCGCTAGTTCGAACCCGTGTTCCTTCCACATCGTATCAACGCCCGCCGTGCTCATCAGATCGATCACGCGGCCGGAATAAAAGATCAGCCCACTTTCCATCACGGCAGTCAGCACACCCAAAAGCGCCATCACAGGCAACCATTTCTTGAACGGCGCCAGATGTGTCTTCAGATAAGGCCACAACTTCGCCGGTGGCGTTTCGCTAGGAAACGGCATGAACGGCGTCACAAGGTCTTCGAATCTTTTGAACATGGGGTGCCCTCCTGGGGCGCGATACTGGTAAAGTTGGTATGTTGAAATGCAAAGTAGGCCGCAACAGGCCCAAATCCGGGGCCTAAGAGGCTTTGATATACGTCCGGATTTTGTTCATTGCATTTCCTCCACCATGTTTGGTCCGGTGAGCATATTCAGTGATTGTTTTACAGTCAATCGCAAGTTATGAGATTATTGTACCGACACATTTATGTGCAATTTCGGAAGGGAAATCCTGTTGTGACCAACGACCTAATCATCGAGAAAGCCCGCGCCTCCGCTTGGTTCAAGGACCTCCGCAACCAGATTTGTAGCGCGTTCGAGGGTTTGGAAGACGTTCAGACCACGGGTCCCCACGCTGATTTACCCGCCGGCCGCTTTGAGCGCAAACCCACTAAACGCGACAACGGCGATGGTTCCGATGCTGGCGGCGGCGAGATGTCCGTCATGCGCGGTGGTCGTGTTTTCGAAAAGGTCGGCGTTAACATTTCCACAGTTTACGGAACGCTAGGCGAGGCCGCTCAACGTTCAATGAAATCCCGCACAGGCATGGATGGCATAACCGAAGACCCCCGATTCTGGGCCGCAGGCATATCACTGGTTGCGCACATGCGATCCCCCAAAACGCCCGCCGTCCACATGAACACCCGCATGTTCTGGACCCCGCACGGCTGGTGGTTCGGTGGTGGTGCTGACTTGAACCCGATGGTCGAAGTTCCCGAGGATACAGAATTCTTCCACGCCCGTATGAAAGATGCCTGCGATGCCCACGACCCAGCCTATTACCCACGGTACAAAGAATGGGCGGACGAATATTTCATGATCAAACACTGGAACGAACCCCGCGGCGTTGGTGGTATCTTCTACGACGACCACAACACCGGCGACTGGGAGGCCGATTTCGCCTTCACACAAGACGTAGGCCGCGCCTTCCTGAAAGGTTTCCTACCGATCACACAAATACGCGTGAACGAACCATGGACAGACGCCGACCGCGAAATCCAGTTGATCAAACGAGGTCGCTACGCCGAATTCAACCTCGTCTACGATCGCGGTACCCAGTTCGGCCTGCAAACCGGCCACAACCCCGAAGCCGTCCTCATGTCGCTGCCACCAGAATGCAAGTGGCCCTGAAAATGGCTTCTCCTTTGCTCAAATACTCAAAATCCAACGGATGAGCCGGATTGCCATCCTCGGCTGGGGTTCGCTAATTTGGGACCTCGAATTATTGACACCGCATGCCACTGGCAATTGGTTGATGGAGGCTGGCCCTCGTCTGCCGATGGAATTCAGTCGCATTTCTCCAAAGCGAAAGCTGGGGCTAGTCGTTTGCCTCGATCCGTCGGCCGGTGTGGAATGCACCACAAACGTCATCCAATCCACCAAATCTGAAATTTCGCACACTATCGACGACCTAGCCGCCCGCGAACGCGCACCATTAAACTTGATCGGGGCCGTTCACCGCAATGGCTTACGGAAAGGCCGAATGCCCGATGTTTGCAAAACCGTTGCCGAATGGTGCAACAAACACGGTTGGGATGGCGCTGTTTGGACTGATCTGGAGCCGAACTTCTTTGATCACACCAATCAAGTTTTCACAATTGACGCAGGACTAGCCTATTTACACACCCTCACAGGCGAAAACCTGATTGAGGCACATAAATACATCGAAAGCGCCCCGAATCAAACACAAACCCCATTACGAGACGCACTTGCGAAGGACGCTTGGTGGCAGGGGCTAAAGGAAAATGGCCAGTCCTGATAAAGCCATCAATGCAGCCATCACCGTCATAAACCTGTGCCACAAAACGGGTGTGTTAAAGAACTTCGCCAACCAATTCCCCGCATTGGCATAAAACAAACAGACAAACAGATTGATGCCACCGAAAGTCACCGCCAACCGCAACCCCTCCTGCATCGGCGGCTGACCTAGGCCATATCCAGCCGCCGCAGCCATTGCGATCGCCCAGACTTTGGGGTTAACCCATTGAAATAGCACAGCGTCGAAAATGGAAAATGGTCGGTCACGAGACTCTGCTTTCGGGACATTTAGGGACTGATACAATCTATAACCAAGGTAGAATATCCATCTCGCTGCCAACAGTTTCAGCCCAAAAGATACTGTAGGATACTGCAAAATCAGCGCTCCAAGACCCAGTCCTGTCACACCCGCCGTCACCGAAACGCCCACAGCAACACCGATCACATGGGGTAAAGTCCGTCGAAACCCGAACCGCGCACCGGACGCGATCAACATGACGACATTCGGGCCGGGCGATGCCAAGCCAACCAGCGCAAAAATATAAAGAGGATCAAAAATCATGTGCCCAGCCCTGACCAAAGGACAAAAATCACGCCCACGACGATAACTCCGCCCATCGACATATTGAACACTCAGGAAGGTTTTAGGTTCCTTCTTGGAAGCTTCGCGATACTGCACAAAGCACATTACACTGGCCTTGTCCGCTTGTTCGGCATTATGGAGCAATC